>NZ_JASHKW010000004.1:62971-139091 GCF_030056915.1 Rhodococcus sp. IEGM 1307 | reverse complement strand
CGAAGAAGGCTGCTGCCGCCAAACCGGCCCGGTCCGAGACGGCGCCCGCGAAGAAGGCTGCGGCCAGGGCGCCTGCGAAGAAGGCTGCGTCCAGGGCGCCCGTGAAGAAGGCTGCGGCCAAGGTACCCGCGAAGAAGGCTGCTGTCGCCAAACCGGCCCGGTCCGAGACGGCGCCCGCGAAGAAGGCTGCGGCCAGGGCGCCTGCGAAGAAGGCTGCGGCCAGGGCGCCTGCGAAGAAGGCTGCGGCGAAGGTTCCTGCGAGGAAGGCAGCTGCTAAGACGGCCGCGAAGAAGGCCGCGGCCGCCAAGCCGCCCGTGGGGAAGGCTGCGGCCAAGGTTCCTGTGCGGAAGGCTGCTGTCGCCAAACCGGCCCGGTCCGAGACGCCGGCCGCCAAGACACCCGCAAGGAAGACTGCGGCTGCCAAGAGGGGCGGCGAGGCAGCTGGGGTTCCTCCCGAATAGTGACCATCGTTCCAGCGAGACCGTCGGACCGGCCTTTTCGGTGTCTATTATTGGGGAACGCGTCACAATCGAATCCAGGTGAGTTCGATGCTGGATCCGGGAAAGCGGTTGACAGGATCGGTGCTCGACCGGTCGTGACTCGGTTCAGGTACTGCGCGTTGACTACCCAGCCCCGCAGGACGGTCATCTATTCCGGTAGCAGGGCGCGCTGGTGGGCGGTGAGCAGCAGGTGTTCGAATCGGGCACGTAGCTCGGTGTCGGGGTCGCACTTGCTGAACCCGGCGACGAGTTGTTCGGCGATGGTGCGGAGTCGGGTGTTGGTTTCCTGGGATCACCAGGTCAGCACTTTGCATGCCCGGTCTACGGGGATGCCGTAGATCCGCATCAGCGCACCATTGGCTTGCTCGATCACCGACCGTGATTGGGCGATTTCGGCGACTGCTTCGTCGACCGAGTCTTTGACGTCGCTGCGGGAGGAGTCGGTGATATCGATGTAGAACCCGTCGCGCCGATCACTTGACCGGTGTCGTCGTGCAGGCGGTCGCCGGCGACACGACCTGGTGAATCGTGCCGGTCGTGTCGATGATCCGGTGTTTGCTGTTGAACGGTTCGGCGTCGTTGATCATCAGGGTCCAGGTCCAGGTCCAGGTCCAGGTCCAGGTCCAGGACCAGGACCAGGGCGACGCGCGGGTGATCGGGATGCTTGTGGGAGAGCAGCAGTTCGGTTGGTCGGCGCCACCTCGCCGGGTTAGTAGCCGTGCATCTGGTCGACGGCAGTGGACCATTCCCACCGCTGCCCGTCCAGGAGGACCGGAAGCTGCCCACCAGTTGCGGCTCACCGCCCAACACCTGTTCTGAATCCACGCCCACTCGTAGCGCATCGGTAGCGGGGGAGTTGCACGGGCGGTCCGGCCGGGACCGGGCCCGACCACCGCGCGCGGGTCGATACCCACGGGGGCTGGGACGGTTCTTCCGTCCAAGCGGTTGCCAGCGTACTGTCCCCCCGCGCCGTGATGTCCCGTAGCTCCGGGCGAGGACGACGAAGGCAAACCGTTGCTGCAAGCGTCGACAACGCAGTCCAGGAGAGGACCTGGGTTCGCAAGTAGTTTCATTCTCCTGCCGGGGCCGCGCGCGTTCCGGCGACAGGTGCGGGGCCTCGCCCTCGGCCCGCGCGCGGCGGTGGCGGCCCCAGAGCGGAAGGGGGGAACCGCTCGAGGGTCTGGCCGCTCGCGGTCGGCCGTCGAGCCGCGGGCAGCGTGCGGGTGAGATACCCCGAACCGGGCGCCATTATGCGCGCCGCTCAGGCGAAAACAGGGGGAGAAGGAGGAGGCACTGCCCCGGGCGGGGCGTGGACGCCCATGGTACGCAACTTCTCGCAGAAAATCTCCGGATGGAGTGAGGCCACCGAGCGTCAGCCCGATCGCTTCGGCGAGCGGGCCCTCCTCGACGCGCTCCGCTGGCACGACTTCGCCTTCGACGCCGACATGCCGAATACGGATACGGGACTTCCGCAGGATTCGAGACCTGATCTGACCTGTATTTGGGTGCTTCCCCCTTGCACCTCTCCACCGGTGCGGCGGTGGCCGGTCGGGTTGCCCTCGCAGCAGTTGGCCGCACCGGTGAGCCGGACCTGTTCAACGCCGCCGCGGTGATCCTGCGGGCCATGCTCGCCGATCGGGTGGTCGAGGATCTGCACCGTGTCGAGGCCCGCAACGCCGAGGCGCATACCCGGGCCGGGCCCCACCGGCGCATCGACGTCGAATTCGCTGGTCCGGCTCTGGACCGAGCGAACTCGCTCGCTGTCCTCGCCGAAAGAGATCCTCCGCCGGTCGTTCCGTGGACTGCGGCGCTTGCGGAACCCACAACTGACCCTGCTGGCCCGGTGCTTCGGTGGGTGAGGCGACCCGCCCCGCGATCCTGCTCAGCTTCCTGTTCTTCGACCCCGACTCCGCCATCCCGGCGACCGCCCTGGGGCGGGCTGACGGCAGGCTCCGGCAGTATCCCCGACCGACTTGACGCACTGACCAAGTTCACAGCGACATGTGGGGCGAATAGGTTTCCGGGGGAGTTGACGATTCGATCCGGTAGTCCGTGAGACGGCCAAACCGGTGACCGAGTCTACTGGCGCGACAGGCGCATGCCCGTCGACGCGCGCGTGCCGCGCGTGCAGACACCCTGAACGATCAGGTCAGGTGGACGGGTTCTAGGCGCTGTAGACGAAAGGTCGGGACACCCGCCACCGGTCTTCAACGACCACACATCCGGAATTTTGATGTCCACAGATCCGGAGATCTCATGTCTGTCGGCCCGGGCTTCCTCGTGTCCGTTGACACCGGTCAGCTCCGCTGTGATCGATCGCGGGTTCACGGTGCCGAACGTCGTCTGGTCTGCGCCGTCAGCCAGACGGCCACCTTGAACCAAGATTAGGTCCGCGCCCGCCCCTCCAGAGCCGTGTGGATGTGGTCACGAGCACAGAGAGCGCCCGACCGTGACCACGTGGGGCGGCACTGCAGCCCAACCTCATTGGGACCCGGGTAGTCCCGTGTATTCCCCGGCGGGACGGGTACCCGAAATCCGACGGGGATCAGCAGCCTCCCGCCTGGTCGGCCCTTTCACGGAAGGTGAGTGCGATGATCAATTTGTACTACCCACTGGTCAGGGCAATCTCGGTCACTTCTGACACTCAGCGTCTGTCAGCCGGATGATGCGTGCATCATCCACAACGTGTGAGGCGCCGCAATGTCATCGGAGGTGAGGAAGTCCGGGGCGGGCTGTTGACAACCCGCGACGATCACATCGTTCGGCGGCCAACGCGAATGACCGGTCGCCCCACCCACAACTCGATTCACCGTCCGCGACAGCGCTTCCCCTCGTGCGGACTTCGGTGCCAACTTCTGGTGCTCGCCAGCCTTATACCGACCCCCGTACCGTCGAGGTACTTCCGTTCGTCCGATGTCATCATGATGTTGAAGAGACCGCGGTCGAGTTCTGGCGCGGGAGGATGGGAGAGTCCTGGGGCCAACCTGATCCGCCCGTTATGTGGGCGGTTTCAGGCGCGCTGCCCTACACCTGTCGCGAATTCCCGTACCCGGTTCGCCGTGGTGTCCGGATTCAGGGGCGGTGTGGGTAGTCCTGCTCCGTCGTGAACTCCGAGCAGGAACTCGCGGAGCGTCTCATGGGGTGAATGTCGAGGTGTCCAGTTCAACTCGTCACGAGCTCGAGAGCAGTCCATCAGCGGGATGTGCAGGGCCGTCTCGAACAGTCCCGGCGAGGCGGGGATGACGTGGAGGTGCCAGCCCACCGCCACGGCGGAGCGGACGATGAAGGGGGCGACTCGGACACGGCGGGCACCGAAGGCTTTTGCGAGGAACGCACCGTCCACGGGTGGCTCGGCGGCCAGATTGAACGCGCCGTGTACCGGGTTCACCACCGCTGCCGCGTATGCGGAGGCTGCGTCCTCGGTGTGGAGCACCTGCACCCGCAAGTCGTCCACGAAAGGCACCAGTGGAATCCGGTCCGGATGCACGAGTCGGCGGGGGAGCAGCGGGCCGAGGAACAATCGGCGTTGCGACGTCGCGGATTCTCGTTTGAAGATGAATCCGGGGCGTATCCGCACTACACGGATGCTCGGATGCCGGGTTTCGTACGTATCGAGCCACCGCTCGAGGTACGCCTTTTCCCTGGGGTAGGCGGCTCCGGGCCAGCCATGGGTCGGCCACCTTTCGTCGACCTTCTCATCCGAGGGTCCGGGGGAGTACGCGGCCACCGAGGACGCATAGACGACGGCCGGGACCGACTCCTCCGCCGCTGCTTCGAAGACCCGGATCGCGCCGAGGACATTGTTGTTCCACGTGTCCTGCGACCGATGGGTGGGCTGGAAGAACCACGCGAGATGGACCGTGACATCCGCGCCGCGCACCACCTCGTTCATGTTGTCGTGCGCTGCGTCCGCGGTGAGGAACGTGGTGTGCGATGGGTTCCAGCTGCTCGGGCGTCGCGCGACGCCGATGATCTCTGCAATCGCCGGTTCGCGGCTGAGCGCATCGATGACACTGGTTCCCACATTGCCGGTCGCACCGATCACGACGACCTTCAATCCGTGCGAGCTACTCATGCTCACCCGAATACCCTTCACGAGGAACCGTAACCGCCACATCGATACCGCCCGTTTCGCAAAGCAGGTCAGCTTCTTTCGCGCGCATTTCGGTGGCTCCAGCCGGCACTTGACCCAGGCATATGGGTAGACCAGTTCCCGGAGGGGTAAATACCGGGACAGCACAGTTCGCCCTGAACGGCAGCTGGGCACGGCTCAACGAGCCGGCGACATGATTTGGGGCCGGTCACGTTCGTCAGCATTCTCGGATCGCTCGCGATCGAGGAGTTGTTCGTGCGGGTCCTGCCCGGCTACGACCTGAGCCAGATGATGCACACCGATCAGCAGCTGATTCTGCATCGGCCGGTGCAGGTCGGGAACCGGCTGGACTGCGAAGTCTGCCTGGAGTCGTTCCGCCAGATGGGCGGCACCGACATCATCGTCACCAAGAACCTGATCACCGACCAGCACGAGGAACCGGTGGCCACCACCCGCACCACACTCATCGCCCGCACCGGCGGGGGCCGATCCGGAACTGCCCCGGGCGGTCGCCGCGGTGATGATTCACAAAGCACCCACACCGACGGCTTCGACTCGATACGACCACACATGCCGCGCTCACGTTGCAGGGGGAAGCCGCCAGCCGCGACTGTACTCGAGTTGGAGAGGCACCCGGACAACGGTGAGATCGCCGAGCTCGCCTGCTGCGGAACCTCGTGTCGTTGGTACGTGCCGAACTGTTCCAGGTAGCCGGCCCAGCTCGGGGTTAATGTCTGCCGCATCGGCTCGTCGAAATCGGTGGTGGCCGCGGCGAAGTCGTCGCGCACGATCGCGTCGAGGATGTGCACTGCCGCTCGTCGTACGAGGATGTCAGAGCTGTGGTTGTCGCTGGTGCGGCCGTGGAGGTGGACGGCTCATCGGGCGTGGGGGCTGTCGCTTGTGCATCCGGTGGACAGCGTGAGTGCGGCGACGGCCGCGTAGACCGCGGTGAGCAGGACACACCGGATTGCTCCGAGCGGATTATCGGGGTCCGGGGAGCCACGGACATTTCCCCGCGTAGGCAGTACCTGTGCGGTTGTGTCTGGGGGAGGTGGGGTACCCGAATGTCAGGACTGCTACGCGAGTGCCGGATGTGCGTGGATGGTCGACTGCCCGTCGCGGTGGTCCCGACTGCCCGCCGCCAACGGTGGCCGCGTGAACCTGGAAGTGTCGAACCGAAGGTCGGGGCGCCGGAGGAATACTCTCGTGACCGATGTTGTCACGGTCGATGAGCACGGGCGTTACCGCCTGCGCCTGGAACGCCATCTGGATCACGCTCGCTCGGAGGTGTGGCGGGCGCTGACGAGCGTGCGATGTCCTCCTCGCCTGGCGCAGGTGGCACCGCGCGCCGACCCGCCAAGGTTGCTCGAGTACAGAACCGGGGACACCGCGGTGCGGTGGGAGATCGCCGACGATGGCCGCGCCGGGTCGGTGCTGGTCTTCACCCAGGTCTGCGGCAGCCGGCAGGACGGTGTCGACGAGATGGGGTGGTGGTTAACCGCCCTCGAGGTGCTCGGGGAGTGGCTCGACGGCGATACGCATACCGACTTCCCGCGCCGGGCCCGGTGCATGATTGAGCGCTGCCGCTGCGCATTCGGGTGAGCGTCGGGTGACCTCAGCGGGGTGCCCTCGGTGGCCTCTGGTTCCGGACCGCGTCCCTACCTCGCCGGATTGACGGCGTCCGCGAGACGGGAGGTCTACTCGTCGGCCTCCGCGAGCTCGAGCGGGAATCGATGTGGTCGGCTGCCGAGGGCTGATCGGGCGGTTTACGGTGTTGCGCGTTGTTCGCGATCGCAGTGGACGTCCGTGGAGGAGGGGCGCCATGTCTGCGAGGTTCGAGCTGTTCAAGACGCCGCCGGCCAGTTCCGGTTTCATTTGAAGGCGGCGAACGGCGAGGTCATCGCGGCCGGTCAGGGCTATACCTCGAAGGCGGCGGCGCAGTACGGCATTTCGGCGATCAACGACAATGCCGCAACCGCTGCCACCGAAGATCTGACCTGACCGCTGGTGTACGCCGTCGCACCGACGAGGTGGGGTCGCCCGTGGAGTCGGGAGGGGCGGAGGGACTTCGCTGGGGTGCGGATCTATTCGTGGGGTTGGGGGTGTTCGGTGAGTTGGTGCCGGAGGCGGTCGCGCATCTCGTGCGTGCTGATGTCGGCGAGGTGGGTGAGGATTTGGGTGCCGGTGGAGGTGGGGTCGGCGAGGAGGGCGAGCAGGAGGTGTTCGGTGCCGATGATGTCGTGTCCGAGAAGCGAGGCTTCTCGCAGGCTGTGTTCGAGGGCCTTTCTCAGGGTCGGAGTGAGGGGAGGCCCGGCACATTCGCTGTCGCTGTTCGGGTAAGCGGGGATCTCGTCGAGGGCGCTGTCGATGTGGGGGCTGGTGATCCCCCAGGAGGTGAGGGTGGCAGCGGTGGGGTCGCCGGCGGCGAGGATACCGGTGAGGAGGTGTTCGGTGCCGACGTGGTTGTGGTGGTGGGTGCGGGCCGCGTCGGAGGCGAGGACCACGGCGCGGCGTGCTTGGTCGCTGAATTTCTCGAACACCGTTGATCTCTCCTTCGGCGAGTCCCTGCGCGGGGGTGGAGCCGTTGCTTTCCAGTATCCCGTGTGGGGGCGCCGAGCCTGCAAGGATGAGTCGTCCAGGGGTGGGTGATTCGGGGCGGGGGTTACGGCTGCGGGGTTTCGGTGCGTCTGCAGCTCCGCGCTGACAGGCGTGAAGACACCCGGTGTGCCGACCCCGGGCCGACATCAGGACACTTCGCCTTCGCTGTCGGTCCTTTCGCCTGTCGAAACGGCGAGCAGTCGTTGTCTGGCGAGGCCTTCGAGTCCGGGTGGATTCGGGTCGGCCGGGGAGTCCGAGCCTCTCGTTTCGCGGCAGCACTGGCGCACGATCTGCGTCACCCTCTGCAGTGGCACCCGGCCGTCGAATTCGCCGCACAGCCGTTCGACGACGTCGGCGTAGGAATCGGGCACAGTAATCACCACCTCGAGCAAGACCCTGTCACCACGTACCCCGGACCGGTGTCCGGCAAAACGGTAGCTCGGTGGGTGTCGGGACAGCGATGGCTCCTGTGAACAGGGGCCAGGTCTCACCGCAGGTGGGGGCGACTGCATCTGTCGAGAGATCCGCTGCTATATCCCGCGGAGCAGCCGATCCGATTCTCACGGACGGCGCGTACGTCGAACGCGATTCACACCGCGTCTGCAGAGTGAATGGTCGCCTCCGCGGCGAACACGATGTCCCGATTCCCGTGTCAGGTCAGGGCGCTGCCGGCCTGCCATTGCTCCCACGGCACGGACCAGTCGCCGTTCTGCCACAGCTCGAGCGGGGCCCCACCGGTGTTGCGGACCTCGACGATGTCGCCGGGCACGGAGAAGTCGTAAAGCCAGCGGGCGTTGTCGGGGCTCAGGTTCAGGCAGCCGTGCGAGACGTTGGTGTTGCCCTGCGCCCAGATGGTATCGGCGAGTTCGTGGAGGTAGATTCCGTCGTTACTGATGCGGGTGGCGTAGTTGATCGATTCCTTGTACCCGAGGCGGGAGTTCACCGGAAGCCCGTAGGTGGACGAATCCATGATGACCGGGTTGGCCTTGTCGATGACGGTGTAGATGCCCGGTTGAGTCCAGAACGAGAGGGTCTGCCCGCCCACGACTTCGGTGCCGCCCCGGCCCATCGACGTCGGCATCGTCCGGACTACCTGCCCGTTGTCGGTGACGGTGACCTGTTTGGTGGTGTCGTCGGCGACGGAGATGTGGGCGTCACCGATGGTGAACGAGGTGGTCGCGTCCTCCTGGCCGAAGAGGCCTTCGCCGAGCGCGATGCCGTAGACGTTGGCGCGGACGGTGACCCGGGTGCCGGGTGTCCAATAGTTCTCCGGTCGCCAGTGCACGTTCTGGTCGTCGGCCCAGTACCAGGAGCCGGTGACCGGGGGTGTGGTCTCCACGTGCAGGGCCTTCTCGGCGGCGACGCGGTCGGTGATCGGTTCGTCGAAATGGGTGACGATGACGATGCCGATACCGAAGGTGCCGCCGTCGGCGAGCAGGTTCCCGCCGCTGGTGACGAAGGTGGGTTTGGTCTGGTTCCCGGGGGTGACCGTGGAGAACGTGCTGGTCTTCTCGCTCCGGACACCCTGGTCGCCGACCGCGATGACCGCGAGGGTGTAGGTGCGGCCATAGCCGAGGGGCACGCCCGGTTTCCAGGACAGGCGATCGGGGGTGAAGATGCCCTCGACCAGCCGGCCCTCGTCGTTGGTCATGGTGACCGTCTCGAGGGTGCCACCGGTGGTGCTCACCGCTACCGGGTCCGTGGGGTTGACCGCGGGGGCGCCGTCGGCCGGGGACACGGTGATCTCCGGTCCCGGCGGCGGCGTGGCCGGTCCCGCGGGTTGGTTGGTGGAGGGTGCGCAGGCGGCGGCCACGAGAGCGAGCAGCAGGACTGCGAGGACAGCGGCGAGGTGACCGAGACGGCGACGGCGGCGGGCGTGCATGACAGTGATTCTCCCGTGCCGAAGGGTCCGCGCGCGTGCAGTCGCTATGCGACGGAGGTCACCACGGCATTTCCGGGGCCTGTGTCCGCGACGGGCTCGTTCTGCAAGGTCGCGTGCTGGCGGTCGAGCTTCTCCGCTAGCGGCCTGATGCCGCTGACGGAGTTCGCCAGCTAGGCCGTGAAGAAGTCGATGAGCGCGCAGGCGATCTGGTGGGGTGCGTTTTCCGTGGGGATGTGCCCCGCATCTGGGATGCGGATGAGCACGGTGTGCGGGATCTCCGAGACGAACCGCTCGGCGTACTCCACCGTCTCGAAGGGGTCGTCCTCACCCCAGATCAGCAGCTTCGGTGTCGTGGATCGTCGCAGCGCGGGAAGGAGATCGAGGGTGAAGCGGCTGTTGGCCGCACCCGCGAGAGCGATCCAGGATCGGCGCACCCGCGAAGTCGTCCACGGATCCAGATAGTCCGCGATTCGCCGCTCGGTGGCGGCACCGCCCAGTGCCGCCGTCACCGCTTGTCGGCGGGCGGTGAGAACGTCGTCAGCGGTGGTCCCCGCGGCCACCCCTGGGCCCCGGAATCGGGCCACATGGGGCGCTGGCCAGGAGTCGTATGTGACTGAGTTGACCAACGCCAGCCGGGACACCTTCAGACGATCGTGAACAAGGAGATGCTGAGCGATGGCGCCGCCGATGTCATGACCTGCCACGGCGGTCGGCCCGGAAATTTTCAGCGCCGAGGCGAATCGCACCACCCAATCCGCGAGGGCCGGGACCGTGGCCGTTTCCAGGGTGAGCTCGCCTGCCGAATGCCCCAGTCCGGGGAGATCGACCGCAATGGGCCGTAGCCCCGCCTTGGCGAGGCGGCCCAGCACCGGAAACCAGACCCGACTCCAGTACGTTCCGTGCAGCAGCAACACCACCGGACCGTCTTGCTCGACGGTCAGGTAGCTGGCCGCTTCACCGTCGACCTGGACTGCGGTCCTGACCACACCCGTGTCCGTGACTTCGCTCATGGGACCACTGTGGACGAAATCAGCATGATGTGTCAACGACGTTGCAACACAGACTTATCCGCGACCCCAAGCAGGCGACGAGCTCTACGTCGCGGCCGGCTATCGAGCTGACTCGATCACCGCCCGCGGCGCTGTGGCGGGTGTGCGTCCCGCCTTGACGGGAGCGGGAGCCGTCGCGTTCTCTTGCCGGGGTCGCCGCACCGATTCTCGCCGACCGGCGGGGTGCACAGCGCAATCGCCGTTTCCGAACGAGCCGGTCGGGTATTCCGTCTTAAGGACGAGGAGGTCTGAAGAAAATGCCTGTTTGGGGATGGATCCTGATCGCGGCCATCGTCGTGATCGCCATACTGGCGGTCATCGTCGCCCGCTCGGTCAGCAGTCGTCAGCGGACGGACCGGCTGAGGGGACGGTTTGGTCCCGAATACGAGCGAACTGTGGGAGAGGTTGGCAACCTAGACGCCGCGGAAGACGAGCTCGCCGCGCGCGAACGAAAGCGGGAGAAGCTCGATATCGTGCCGTTGACGCCCGAGGCGCAAGCGAAGTACGCCGACTCGTGGCGGACGGTGCAGATCGAGTTCGTCGACAATCCGTCGAGCGCGGTGGGCGCTGCGGACCGGCTCGTGATCCAGGTCATGCGCGAGCGCGGCTACCCGATCGACGACTTCGATCAGCGGGCGGCCGACATTTCGGTCGACCATCCGAAGGTCGTCGAAAACTACCGAACTGCGCACGGCATCTACCTAGCGCAGGAGCAGGGCGGCGTCGGCACCGAGGAACAGCGCGAGGCTTTTGTGCACTACCGGGCACTCTTCGAGAAATTGCTCGAGACGGATGAGAACAAAGACAAGCCAAAGGAGGCGCGCGCATGACCACCCAGGATCAGCAACCCGAGGGCATCGGCTCGACCAGGGGGGTCGAATCGTCGACCGAGACCGCCGGTTCGGGCGAGACCGTGACCTCAACCGGGACAACCGGCTCATCGACCGAGACCGCCGGTTCGGGCGAGACTGTGTCCTCAACCGGGACAACCGGCTCCTCCACTGCGGGGACTGCCCCGTCGGCTGAGGGGACCCACTCATCGACCACGGCAACCGAATCATCGTCCCGACAATCGCTTTTCGCTGAGGACGAGCTATCGGTCCTCCGCTCGCGTTGGGACGAGGTTCAGGCGGGCTTCGTCGATGATCCCAGAGAGTGCGTTCAAAAGGCGGATGGTCTCGTGTCGGACGTCGTCGACCGGCTCACGACCGGCTTCTCGGAGGCGCGTTCGCGGCTCGAGGAGCAGTGGGCTCGAGGCGAAGAGGGCTCCACGGAGGATCTTCGTATCGCACTCAAGCGCTACCGCGAATTCTTCCAGCGACTACTCGCGCTCTGAGGAGCAAAGAGAACGCCTTAATTGACACAATCTCCGTTATCGACACTTCCGGAATAGCTTTCCAGCAGCGCATTTGGTGCTCAACTGTGGTCCACGTGTACTCCGTCGGCAAGGACGCGATCGATGCTCGAGGGCCACCGTCGAGCGGCCGGCACCGTACGGATCGTGTACCAGCTGAAGGTCTGCATCACCGGTGAAATGCCATTCGGCGAGACCGGGCAAGGCGAAGGCGGCAGATCGGCGGACGAACGTCGTGTACCCGAAGTCGACGCGGTGGTCGCCGAACTTGCCGAGTCACCGGCGGTAACCGAACAGGCCAAGGGCTCACTGGTGCTGGTCTACGGGATTCCCGCCGACCGCGCCTTCGACGTTCTCAACCGGTGCTCCCAGCAGACCAACACCCGACTCCGCACGATCGCCGAACAACTCGTCGCCGGATTCGCCGAGTGCGAACCCGCTCCGGACCTACGGACCCGGTTCGACCACCTTCTGCTCACCGCCCACCAGCGAACCCGGCAACAGGGCTGAGGAATTGACCGAGTAAGTGACAGTCCCGCGGGGCGCCGAGAAAAACAAACCTGGACCGGGCGGCCCACCGGTCGAGGACGCAATCTGGCACCCGTGCATCTAGGGACATCCCCGATGAATCACCAGGGCTGCGTCGCGCACGCTTCGCCGACCACGATCATCCCGCCTCGTTCGACGGTTGTCGCGTCTCCTCGAGACGTTGCCGCTGCCGGACCCCGTACGCCGCCTCCTTGACGGCGGCGTCGTCCTCGAGACCCGACCCGAGCGCCCCACCGATGGTCGCGATGGACGCCAGCAACCAGGTGAGCGTCAGGTAATCGAAGAAGTTCACCCCGTGCCCGAGAATGCGGGACAACAGTTCCGGGGGAAGAGTGAGACACGCGGTGAACAGCAGCAGGCAGAACAGCGCCACGTGCAGCACAACGACGCCGATGACCAGGGTGACCACGGTCGCGGTGTTGTACAGCACCGAACGATCACGCTCCTCCGGCGACTTCGGCCGCTCCCACAGTTCGTGATCGAGGATCAGCCACAGAATCATCGCCACGATCGACAGGACCGTCGCCGCACTCATACGCCATGGGCCCATCGTGTCGGCGAACAACCAGATCGTGTTGGTGGCCAGGGCGATCGCACCCGTGGCGAAGGCGCCGACGAGCACCTTCGACAGTCCGGTGACCAGTCGCCACGGCCGGTTCGCTCGCACCATCCCCGACAGCAGTCGCAGTCGCCGCAGTCCCGCGGGCGCGAAGTACCGGATACCGTCCTCAATCTGCGCAGACGGGAACCGTCGCGCCCCGCCGGGGGGCTTGAGTTCCGGTTCCCCGAGGATGCGGGCGATCGCGAGTTCGGTGACGGTGCGGACGCGGCGCTCGATGTTGACGCCGCCCACTCCGGCGACGGAGATGAGCGCGAATTTGTGGTCGGCGCTGACGTCGGCCACCACGGGCAGGGTGTCCTCGCGTCGCGGCAGATCGGTGAGGTACACGACGATGTCCTCCTCTTCGGAGGACGGATCGACTGTGTCGATGACATCAGCGAAGTCTGCTTGCTCGTCGGGCAGGTACGGTTTGCGGCGTACGCACGTCGTCCACCGGCGCCCGACCCGGTCAGAGCTGCGCAGGCGTTCCGGCAGGTACTCCGCAATGCGTTCGGCAACAGCCGCAGGTTTGCCCGGATCCGCGATGAACAGCACCGAGGCCTGCTCACCCGCGGCACCGGAGCGCCCTTCCTGCAAATGCTCGTTCGCCTTCACCGCCTTCGCGTACCCGCTCGGTCTGCCCCCAAACCCCAGTCAGTGGGTGCGAGTCGATCACCCCCAACAGCGATCGAGGATGCACCGCCGACACGACCGCAACCCACGGGATCTGGTGCGGTCGGTGCACCCCCGCCGATCGATCCATCAGGGGCAAACGGGCCATCACTGACCTGTCATCGATCGCCATACGGGATAGCGACCGGGCTGAGGATTTCGACAAGTTCGTGAGAATCACGCACCGACACTACGGTGAGAACGTGCAGGTCGGAGATCCGCGAAGTGACACCGATCCGCGGAACCTACACCGCCATCGTTGTGAGACACGCCCATGTCGAATGACGGGCTGTTGACGATCGATGGTGGGAGCTGCGGTAGTGCCCGCTTCGGTATCGAGGTTGTCTGATTGCCGTTGATCTTGATCCGTGTCCGACATCTGTCGCAGTGAGGGTCCGTCGTTGCTCACCGGTGAGCAGTGGGCACCGCAGCGCGGCGAGTTCTGCCACCTGGTTGGCAAACCCGCCGACCCGGGCGAGGCCCTGACCGGGGGTGGTCGGCGAATTGCACGAGGCGGTCGGGCGAGTTGGCCTGTCGATCGTGGACCGGCACTGCTACGCGTTGCGGCGCCGGCACGCGTAGTTTCTTGTTCCGTGAGCACACAGGGAGCATCAGCAGTAGGCATCGCCAACGTGACCGTCGGCGGCACGGTCCTCGACACCTGGTTCCCGGCGCCCGAGCTGGGAAACTTCGACAGCGCGGGCACCGTGCGGATCGAGGGTGGCGACATCCCCTCCGATCTGGCACTCCTCGCCGGACCCGACGAGGCGCGTGAGGTCGACCAGGTCGTGGTGCGCACCACCATCGCCGACCTGTCCGCGCCGCCGGCCGACGCACACGACGCCTACCTGCGCCTTCACCTCCTCTCGCATCGCCTCGTGACCCCGCACGGCGTCAACCTCGACGGTCTGTTCGGTTTGCTGTCTAACGTGGTGTGGACCAACTTCGGCCCCTGCGCGGTCGAGGGCTTCGAGAAGGTGCGGTCGCGTCTGCGCATCCGCGGTGTGGTCACCGTGTTCGGTGTCGACAAGTTCCCGCGCATGGTCGACTACGTCGTCCCGTCCGGCGTCCGCATCGCCGACGCCGACCGCGTGCGCCTCGGCGCCCACCTGGCCAGCGGCACCACCGTGATGCACGAGGGCTTCGTCAACTTCAACGCCGGCACGCTCGGCAACTCCATGGTCGAAGGCCGTATCTCCGCGGGCGTGATCGTCGATGACGGATCCGACGTGGGCGGCGGCGCCTCGATCATGGGCACCCTGTCCGGTGGCGGCAAGGAGACCATCTCCGTCGGCAAGCGCTGCCTGCTCGGCGCGAACGCCGGTCTCGGCATCTCGCTCGGCGACGACTGCGTCCTCGAGGCCGGCCTGTACGTGACCGCGGGCACCAAGGTCACCGGGCCGGACGGCACCGTCGTGAAGGCCAAGGAACTCAACGGCCAGTCCAACCTGCTGTTCCGTCGCAACTCCGTGTCGGGAGCCGTCGAGGTCGTGCCGTGGAAGGGCACCGGCGTGGAATTGAACGCCGCTCTGCACGCAAACGACTGATCTCGGCGATCGCTGGCACCGCGTCCCTTGCGCCGACACCGCACACCTGCTGCCGCGGGGGATGCGGTTCGAGGTGATCTCGGCCGGTGAGGGGCGTTACCGTCGCCCGGACGGGAGCATCGGCCGGCGGATCGTCCAGCTGCGGGTCATACCGAAGCTGAAGAGGTTCAAGATCGGACTGTTCACCGACGACAACGGGCGGCCCGAGCTGGTCGTGCACCCGGACGTCAAGCTGGGGCGCGTGCACTTCCCGCCCGTCGACGAGCAACCCGAACCCTGAGGAGACGCCGAAACAACGCGCCCGCCGGGAGCTGAAGAAACGGATGGCCGGCGAGCGCCTCGCAAGAGAAAGCCGGAGGGAGGCACCAACCCCGAGAAGGGGTGAACGCCCTCCGGCTCATCCTGTGCATCCGCAGTGTCGCCGACTCTGGCCCACTCTTGCCCACGAACTAGACAGTCGGCCTTGTTCGGGCTGCCCGCGGCACTGCGATCAGCGGATCGGGGGACATCATGTCATCACCCGTGGTGAAAACCGCACTCCGTGACGGTCGGAGGGGCTGCCAGGAATGGACGCATCTCGAGCCATTCGTGGATCGGTTTCCCGTCCGCACCTGGGGCTGCGGACAGTTCGCCGGCCAGTTCGAGTGCCCGCTCGTGGGTCTCGACGTCGATCACCATCCAGCCGGCGATCAGGTCCTTGGTCTCCGCGAACGGGCCGTCGGTCACCGGTGGTCGCCCCTCGCCGTCGTAGCGGACGAACGTGCCCTCCGGGGAGAGTGCCTGACTGTCGACGAACTCGCCGGTGCTCTCGAGCCGAGCGGCGAAGTCGTTCATGTACTGCACGTGGGCGGAGATTTCCTCCGGTGTCCACTGGTCCATGGGCACGTCGTTGACCGATGCCGGCGCGCCACGGTAGTGCTTGAGCAGCAGGTACTTGGCCATCATGTTCTCCTTGGTGCGGTGCGGCCCATTCTGGCCGTATTCACTCCGGGGACGAAGCGACGCGCGGGTTCTCGACATCCTACGGCGACATTTCCTGACCATCTTCTCTGTCGGGGTCACGATCCATCGCGGGGAAGGTGAGAGCCGCTCAGCTCAGTCGTCGGATGTGGGGCAGGGTGTCGGCGAGTTGCTCGAAGAGGGTGCGCCCCGACGTGGAGGCGCTGAACGCCCTTCTGACGACGGTGGGCCGAAATCGGGACCTGGTTTTCGACGAACCGGACCGGCTCGCCCCTGGGTGCCCGCCGGGGACCTGAGACCGCCCCTCTGGGCGTCGCCGGGGTTGCGCGGACGAAGTGCAACGTGTGGTCGGCGGGTGTGCAGGCGACGAATCCGATTGCCTGCAAACGTCCCCGGTTGTATCCGATTTGGGGTGCGTCCAGCAGGACACGAGAGGAGTGACTACGGGTCGGACCGGAGACCAGTGTCGAAAGCCTTGTATTAGGGGGGAGCGAGGATGTGGTCCGTAGCATGTAGCGAATCCTGCGGGTGCGCAAAGCGGTCCAGATCGTGAGTGGAGGCTGTGAAGTTCCGGCGGTTCGTGAGTAGCCGTACCCCGCAGTTGCATCTCGGTCATGGTGGGCCTCTTCCGTTTTGGAATCGTTCGGCGGAGCGGCGGTGTGATCGACAGGTCGACGCGGTGTCCTGCGGGCCGTTGTGCGGTGTGGGGGCGTAATGGTGTTGTGACCTGGTGTGATGGCATGTCCCCGGGTTGTTATCCGGTGTGGGTGGTGGGGCGGGCGTCGCGGGGTGCTGGTTTTGCCCCGATACCAACCCGTTTTAAATAATGGCCGTATGTACCGACTTTCGGTATCGCATTGGTGCGCAAATGGTTTCCGTGTTTGCGCACGTCGTCGTTTATCGTGCTTCGGGAACGTCGTGAAATTTGTACCGGATACGCAGGAGCATCTTTTCGGTGTCGAGATGCCCGTCTGATTCCGCCTGTTCGATCATGTCGACGAAGTTCGCTTCCCAGTCGTCCGGAGCATCCGGCGTCGTCGATAACTCTGCCTCGAGGCGGTGCAGGTCAACCCACAGATCTCCACGTCGCCACCGGGCCAAGGTCGAGAGCCGTCCCACACGACGAATTCGGCAACTCGCCCCTCGATCGATGATGGCTTCGAGGCCGGCGGGATCGCCGGTCCAGGCGATCCACGCGGTGGGGACCGAATGGTGTGCGTTGATGAACAGCCGCATGGTGGATCTCCCGGTCGGTGTCGCGCCGGTGCATGGCGATAGCTGAGGCTGAAGGCATAGCCGAGGCAGTCTCCACGCGATGAGGTGTACTTCCCTGGCGGGCCTACCCTGTTCGGATCAATAGCGTGGGTGGATGCTACCCGCACGCCTGGGTGTTGTGGTCTGCCTTAGCTGGATTCGTCGCTGGCGAGGAGGAGCATGAGGTTGGTGACTTCCTCGGGTTGGCCGTAGCGGGGGAGGGGCATTGTCGCGACCAGCTTGTTGTCGCCGGCGGGGTCGTCTGTTGAGGTGCTGCCGATCTTGGGTGTGGATACGGCGCCGGGATGGACGGAGTTGCCCGCGATCTGTGCCGTGGCGAGTTCCATTGCAGCGCTTCGTGTGATGCCGCGGATGGCGAATTTTCCGGCGCTGTAGGGCGGATACTCCGGCGCCGCCGGCGATCCCGTTCATGGAGGAAATCTTGGCGATTGATCCGCCGGGTTTCATCGCCCGGTGACGATCGTGGGCATGCATTTGTCGCAGTGGATGCACAGTGATGGTGTCTGCGCGTCGCGCGATATCCGGTTGACCAGGTCCGGTTCGTGCAGCAGTGCCCTGGCCATCGCTTGCCGATCAGTTGCACCCGAGCCGTATCGGTTGAGGCATGGCGGCCACCCAGACGAAGCGGGTTCGGTCGTGGCCGGATCAGTGGGTCAGCTTGACCCGCAGCTTGTTGATGGTGTCCGGGCTCAGGCCGAGCCCGTCTGCGAGGTACTTGTCGACGGTGCCGTAGTCGGCGGCCAGCTGGTCGATGCCGGCCTGCAGGTAGCTCTTGTCGACGCCGAGCAGCGGCTCCCATTTCGCGGCGGCTGCCTCGCCCTGGCTCTGCTTGATGTAGGCGAGGGTCTTGATCATCGAGTCCTTGGTGTACTCGTTGGTGAGCAGGTAGTCGTCCATGATCGTCGTCGGTGCCACGCCGGCGATGCTCAGCAGCAGGTACGTGACCCAGCCGGTGCGGTCCTTGCCGGCGGAGCAATGGAAGACCTGGGCCCCGCCGGTGTTCGTGAGACCGGTGAGCAGCGTGGCGTAGCCGGCCCGCTCAGTCGCTCCGGTGACGTTCTTGCGGTTCCCGTCCTGCATCGCGGCGCGGGCGTCCTCGGGTGTGTGGATATTGGCGATGAATTCGTCGATGTTGCCCGCAATGACCGGGATGTTGACGTAGTTCACGCCGGCGGGCAGCTTGTCCTGCTTCTGCGTGATCTCGTCGGGTCCACGCAGATCGTAGGCGGTGGTCAGGCTGAGCCCGGCGAGGGTGGCGAGGTCCGCGTCGTTCGGCACGATCGCGTTGGAGCGGTAGAAGACCCCCCTGTTGACCGTCTTGCCGTGTGCCGCCGGGTAGCCGGCGCCGGTACCCGCCACGTCGCGGAAGTTGTCGACGCTCGCCAGTCGGGGTGCGTCCGCACCCGGCGTCGTCTTGCCGTTGCCGCCCGGGCCGGGCTGGAACAGCGGGGCCGACGCCGGAGGAGCGGTGGGCTCGGCCTGGGCGAGTCCGGCGCCGCCGAGTTCCGCGAGCAGTACTCCGCCGGCGAGCAGAAGCATCCCGCAGATGCGGGAATGGTGTCTGGACATGAAGAACCTTCCTAATCTGTGGGTCAGGCCTGTCGGGAGGCGAACGTTTCAGTGGGCGCGTCCATGGCACGGCCACCTCGGCGTTCTCCGCTGAGCGTGATCGGTGTTCGCAATCAGCTTGGGGGACCGGCGATTCCTGCGAATATCCTTCGTGCTTCGTCCTGACCGTCGAGGATGCGGCTGGTCCTCGTTGTGACCCTCCAGCCGTCGCAGGTGCGGGTGAGCTCCCACCGGTTCGCCGTGACTCTGCTGACCTGATATCCGTCGCCGTCGGATCGGCGCAGGATCAGTTGCGTGTGGCAGTGCGCTACCGCGGCGTCCCCGTCCACGGTGATGTGCGCAGGGCTCATGACGTGTCCGCAGCCTTGACGCAGGAAGCCCTGGTGGGGGTCTGTTCGAACCATCGCTTCGATCTGGCCGCGTCCGTCCATGCGGCCGGTGTCGACGTCATAGACGCCGTTGTGGGTCCACAGTCCGGCGACGAGATCGGCAAGTCCGCAGTCGACGGCCGGACCGTAGGAGTGCATCAGCCGCATGATCTCGTTGTGGTCCTCGAGTAGCTGAACTCGTTTCTCCAACAACTGCATTCGGGCTTCGATGTCCGGACCTCCGGGCCCGGTCATGTCGCTCATGTTATTCCTTTCCGGATGGCCGACAGGCCATCGCCGGAGGGAGTAAAGGGATGTGGTCAGTCCGGGGGGATCGGGATCGTGCCATCCAGGACGGCCTGCCGGATCGTCTCGCGCAGCGCCGAGCAGTTCCTGATGTGGACCCCCTGGCGGCCCGGAACGGCGTCGACGCGGAACTGTGCGCAGGAGGTTTCGCAGTCGGCCAGCCACTGCACGGAAGTGTGGTGCCAGCTGAACTTCTCCACCATCACCCGGGTGCTGCAGGTGCTGCATTCCAACGGTTGCATGACAATTCCTCTCAGGTGGGCTTGCCTGCGGCGGTGCTGCGGGCGAGGTTGTCGGCGACTTCCTGCTTCCAAGTCTCGACCGGTTTGGTGGTGTCGAGCTCGTACTCGAAGCGGTCCACCATCTCGGGCGTGATGTCCGCGACGTCCACGTAGAACTGCTCGTACCAGCGGCGCAGCTGGTAGACGGGGCCGTCCTCGTTGGTGAGCAGGGGGTTGTCGATCCGGGTCTTGTTCTTCCAGATCTCGATGTCCTGCTCGAAACCGACGCCGATGTAGCCGATCATCGCGTCGACCAGTTGGTCGGCGATCGCGGCGGGCGCATGTTCGGTCTTCTGGACGGTGATCCCGTACATCAGGACGAATTTGTCGGGGGTGATCGGGTAGTGACAATTGATGAGGATGGATTCGACGTCGAACTTGTCGTACTCGTAGGTCAGTTCGTCGACCATGAACGAGGGCCCGTGGTAGGCGGCGAGGGACCGGTGTGCCAGCAGTTGGGGGACGTCCGGGTCCGTCCATTCGGTGATGTCCTCACGGCCGACGCCGCTTTGCTCCTGGATCGCGACGTGCCCCTCGAAGATGTTCTTGAAATACGTCGGGAAGGAGAAGTGGACGTAGAAGAAGTGCGCCATGTCGACGACGTTGTCGATGATCTCGCGGCAGTTGGTGTCGATGACGATCGACTTCCACACCCACTCGGTCCACTCGGTGCCTGGCGCCCTCATCACCGGGATCGTCACCTCGGCCGGCGGCGGGTTGCCCTCCGGGTCGTGCCAGACGAACAGCAGCTCATCCTGTTCCATGGTCGTCCAGGCGCGAGTGCGCGCCAGCGGCGGAACCCGTCGCGCGTAGGGGATGTCGGTGCACTTGCCGTTGCCGCCCCAACGCCAGTCGTGGAACGGGCACGCGATCGAATCGCCCTTGACGGTGCCCTGACTCAGGTCGCCGCCCATGTGCCGGCAGTAGGCGTCGAGGATCTTGATCTCACCCTTGCTGTCGGCGAACACCACGAGCCGGGTGCCGAACGCCTCGATGGAGTGCGGCGCGCCGTCCCGAAAGTCCACCACCAGCCCGAGGCAGTGCCACCCCCGGGCGAAGCGAGCAGGCGGTGTGCCCTCGTCGATGTAGCGGACCTCGTCGGTTTCATCGATATTCAGAGCAGTCATGGTGGTTTCCTTCCTTCTGGTCTTTGCTCAGGTCGCGCGCAGCCACTTGCGGCCGCGCCCCGCCTGGCGTCCGGACCGAATGCGCAGAACTTGGCGCCATGAGGCGTCCGCGTTGTGACCTCGGCCACGGGTTCCTGGCCACCCTGTCAGCGCCAGACGGCGGTGCACCACTTCCGCATCCGCTCAGCGGACGACACGCTGGTCGATCGCGGTGACCTCGCGTGTCGTCACGTGTTGCCTGCACCGACTCGCGTTCGACGGGGCCTCGACCTGCAGCGGGCGAACACGAGGCAGTTCCCGCTCACCGGAAGGGGCTCTGGTGATGCGCCGGTTCCGAAGCTGTGCTGGGAGTGCCTGTCCGTCTCGGACGGCCGGCGGCGCTCCAGGTCGCGACTGCCGCCAGGGAAGGGAGAAGCCGATGTTGCACGGAGAACGCACGGAGAACGTCCCGCCCGCGTCCACCCTCGATCGGCTGTCCCTGGTGCTGGACTGCTTTCGCAGCACGCCGGCTCTGAGCCTCACCGACCTGTCTCGCCGAACGGGGATACCACGGACGAGCACTCGTCGGATGCTCGAGCAGTTGGTGCGACTGGGCTGGCTCCGTCGCCGGGGCAGCGAGTTCGAGCTCGGGGACACACTCGTCGAGTTCGGAGCACTGTCGCTGCACCAGAACAAGTTCGACCGGGTGGTGGCCCCGGTGCTCCGCGAGCTGCATCTTGTTACCGGTCACGTCGTTCATCTCGGTATCCTCGACGGCACCGACGTGGTCTATCTCGAGAAGGTCGGCGGCCAGACGGCCCCCAACCTCCTGACGCGGGTCGGAGACCGCATACCCGCACGGTCGTCGACAATCGGCAAGATCTTGCTCGCAACCGCCCCACAGTCCGATGATGCCTCCGCCGACCTCCGCTCCGAGACCGACAGACTCCGACATCTGGGAATTGCGTTCGGAACCTGCGCGGCAGGATTCAGTTGCATCGGAGTGCGAATCGGTTCCCTGGGCGGAGCGCAAGCAGGGCTCTCGGTCAGCGGACCGACGAGCCAAGTGAAGTTCGACCATCGGCATGCCGCACCTGTGCGTATGGCGGCTGCAGCCATCGCACAGTACCTCGACTTCGCGTCAGTGACCCGAAGACCTGCCTGACAGTGCCCGCTGGGCAAGGCCAAGACTATTCGACCCCGCCCAGCTTTCGGGATCTCCACCTGGCCGAGATCCGCTCACCGGACTGCCGGCTTGCTCGCGTATCGACCCCGTTGGCACCGTGTTCTCATGACATCCGACCTCACCGATTCGCGTCGAGTCGATCCCGAAGGAGCAGTGAACGCGCTGTTCGAGCCGCTGCAGGTCCGCTCCCTTGCCCTGCCGAACCGCATCGTCATGTCCCCCATGACGAGGGAGCACTCACCCGGCGGGGTCCCCGGTGCGGACGTGGCCGCCTACTACCGGCGGCGCGCCGAGGGCGGCAGCGGTCTGGTGATCACCGAAGGCGTGGCGATCGACCACCCGACCGCCGTCGACAGTCCGAAAGTGCCACGCCTGCACGGCGAAGCGGCACTTGTGGGCTGGCGCGGCGTGGTCGACGAAGTTCACGAAGCGGGCGGCCGGATCATCCCGCAGCTCTGGCACGTCGGACCACTCTGGGGCGCGATGAGCGACGTGGATCCGAGCCTGACGTCGATGCGCCCGTCCGGAGTGTGGGGCCGGGCGGGGCGCACCGTCTACCCGGACGACTACATCGCCCGTGCGAGCGCTCCGACCGCGGCGATGACCGAGCAGGACCTCGAGGATGTCATCGCCGCGTACGTGCGCTCGGCCCGCAACGCGGTCGAGGTCGGATTCGACGGGATCGCCATCCACGCCGCACACGGCTACCTGTTGGATTCGTTTCTGTGGGAGTCGACGAACCAACGCACCGATCAGTGGGGCGGCGACCTGCAGCGGCGCACCCGGTTCCCGGTGGAGGTGATTCGGGCGATCCGGCGGGAAATCGGTCCGGAGCTGCCGATCTTCTTCCGGTTCTCGCAGCACAAGCAGCAGGACTATGGCGCCCGGATCGCGAACACCCCCGCCGAGCTGTCCGTCGTACTGAACGCGCTGATCGACGCGGGAGTGGACGTGCTGGACGCCAGCATTCGCCGTTTCGACATCCCAGCGTTCGAGGGGAGCGATCTCACACTGGCTGGGTGGGCGAAGAAGCTGACCGGAGCCGTGAGCATGGCCGTGGGCAGCGTCGGCCTGAGCAAGCCACTGCGCGACACGGGCACGCCCGAACCCGCCGACCTCGATGGAGTATTCCGGCGGTTGAAAAGCAACGAGTTCGATCTGGTCGCGATCGGGCGACTGCACCTGGCCGATCCGGCCCTGGCTCGCACGCTGCGCCGCGGTGGGCCCATCCCGACCTTCGACCGCGAACGACACGAGGGACAGCTGTACTGACGTGGATTTCTAGGTCAAGATCGATCTGAGTGTCCACGGCTGTACTCGTGCCCATCGAGCCGCACCCCCCGACTGAACCTGCAGCCATTCGGGTTGTTCGGTGTCGAGGGAAGCGGTGATGCGGTCGTGGACCGGAGATTTCGAGGTTCTGGCCGACAGTGTGGGCGCGGGTGTAGTCGTCGTCGCCGAGACGGATGGGGATCCGGTGGGCGGGGCCGGGGTTGGCGTCTTGTCCAGTCCGGTGATGATGGCCGCTAGTCTCGGGGCCGGCTGTCGTGATGCTTGACCCACCGCCCCTGTTGGTGGTCCCAGTAGCGGGTGCGATCGTGTGAGTGACCAGGCGGAGGTGAAGCGGCCGCAGCTGTGCCCGTCGCGGTTTTTCTGTGTGATCCTGTGTGTGCGCCGGGAGAACCACCGGCAGTCGGATGCCCGATGGAGGGGCTGCGGTGGGGCAGCCTGTGCGCGCGCAGAACCACGTCGTGGGTGTGGTGTGCACCCGCGCCGCCACTGATCGAACGCTCCCGCACCTCGTTCACGTCGATGTGCCAGCTGTCGTCGAGTAGCGCCGCCACGTCACCGGGTGTGACCCAATCACCGGGATCGAAGCCGTGCTCCCGCGCCGCCTCCGCGTCGCGGATGTCGTGGTGGACGACCAGCAAGATGCCACCCGGTGCGACCGCGGAGACCAGCGCACGTTCGGCGGCACGATGGGCGGTACTGCGCAAGGCGGGGTACTGGGCTGAGACCAGGTCGAAACCACCCGCGGGCACGTCGGCATCGAGCAGTCCGCTCAGCACCCAGGTGATGTCCACGTCTTCCCGGTCGGCGTGTGCCCCGGCCCGGTCGAGGGCGATGCGCGAAACGTCCAGCGCGGTCACGGCCCATCCCTGCCGGGCGAGCCAGAGCGCGTCGGCGCCTTCACCGCAACCGACGTCCAGGGCGCGTCCCGGCGGTGCGCCGGTCATCTCGTCGACAAGTGCACCGTTGGGTTCGCCGCTCCACACGCGATCCTGCTCGCTGTAGCGCGCATCCCATTCGTCCGCCTCACGTGATGTCGTCTTGACCTCGGTGACCTCGCCCGCATCTTCCATACCAACACAGTGCAATAACACCGACGGTTTCGGCGAGAGTTCTTGCCGTATCGGCAAGCTAGGCAATCGCAAGACGGGCGCCGGGCCGGACGTCGGCGGGCAGGGACCGGTGCGTGGTGTAGGTGCTGTCTCGGCTCCGCCATCAACGAACTCGCACGCCTCTCACGATCGGGGATGAACCCAGGGCGCACAATCGGTGAATGCCTTTTCGGTTCGTACAGGAGACAGTCCGTTTTCTCGCGGTCTCCGATCCCGGCAGGCTGCGGCTCCGTGCCGCAACCGCCACGACGATCACCGTCGTGCTCGCGATGGTGGTGCTACTACCGGGTTCCGACGTGATCGGCCAGCCACTCACCGTCGCGCTTCTCGGGACGGTTGTCGCGATGCAGTCCTCGGCGGCGGTCAAGGACAGGGATCAGCACAGCAGGGTGATCACGACACTGCTGCTCGTGTTCCCGGCAATCGCAGCGGTGTCGATGTCCGCGGCGCTGTCACACTTCGGGAAGGTCGCCGATGTGGGTTTCATCGCGGTGCTCTTCGCGGCCGTCTGGGTGCGGCGCTACGGCCCGCGAGGGACGGCTCTCGGGATGGTCGCGTTCATCTGCTACTTCTTCGCGCTCTTCCTTCGGGCCGAGCCTGGGCAGATTCCCATCCTCGCCGTGTCCATCGTCGCCGGCGTCGGTATCTCGCTCCTCGTCCGAACAGTGATCCTGCCGGATCGGCCGGGGCTCGAACTCAAACGTTTGGTTCGGGCGCTGCGGGCCGCGTCGATCGACGTGCTGGAGGTGGCGTCGAACAGGGGTGATCGGAATCTCGATCTACTCCGCAAGAAACTCGATCGGCTCGGAAGCACCGCGCTGATGATCGACGACTGGCTCGACCGCAACGATGCAGCTCAGATCCTGAGCGTCACGAATGATGATCTGTCCGTTCGTATCTTCGATGCGCAAATCGCTACCGAACAACTCGTCAGCGCGCTGTGGGCGCTCGACCCGAACAAGTCGTGGCCGAATTCGCTGGGGCAGGCGACCACGGCACTGGGATCGTGCCTGCAGAACAATCCGTCGGACGACCAACTCCGCGCTGCCCGACGCCTCGCCGCCACGGCCGCAGACAAGTCCGATCCATCGACTCCGGCGGGTATCGCGACCGCCGTCGCGATGCGAGCAGTGCAGGCACACATCGCGATCCATCACATCACCAACAATGCCCTGCGAACAGAATCCGAGCCGAGGAAGAAGCCGGACGAGGACGAAGAAACGGACACCGGATGGAATCCGAGCACCAAAGCCGCGATCCAGGTAGCCGTCGCGACCAGCGCTGCAACGATCCTCGGTGAGCTCATCTCGCCCGACCGCTGGTACTGGGCGGTCCTGACGGCCTTCCTCGTTTTCACCGGAGCATCTACCCGCGGTGAGATTCTCTCGCGCGCAGGCCACCGCGTCGTCGGCACCATCGCGGGAGTTCTTGCAGGAGTATTGCTGTCCGCGTTGGTCGGAAACAACCAGCCATTGCAGCTGCTCCTGCTCGTCGTCTGCGTATTCTTCGCGTTCTACCTCGTGACGGTCGCCTACGCATTGCTCTCCTTCTTCGTCACCGTCATGCTTGCGATGCTCTACGGACTGCTCGGCACATTCAGCATCGAGGTACTCGAACTGCGCATCTACGAAACGGCGGCCGGCGGAATCGTCGGAATCGCGGCGGCGTACTTCATCTTCTCCACCGGAACGAGATCGACGCTGACCTCGAAGATCGACGACTACCTCGATCAGATGACTGCCATCATCGACACCGCTATCGGAGCCGTCGTCCAACCAGGCCACGAGACTGACCTCGTCGCCGACATCCGGAAGCTGGACAACGCGCTGAAGGACCTTGTCACGGCGGGCAAACCCTTGGAAATGGGACCGACGACGCGGACCCGCCGGGGCGCAAAACGGTTGTTGCGGATCATGACGGCCAGCAATCGGTCGTCTCATGCACTCGCCCGAGCAGGGGTAAGCGCCGCCCGCGGCGAACCAGACAGCGAACCGTCGCAGGAGACCACGAAGGCATTGCGCCAAGCATCCGACGTCACCAAGGCAACCATCGCCGACGTCAAACGCGCACTCGCCGGCGAGCACGTAGAGCCTCCAGAGAAACTCACCGAAACCTCGGCACCCGACGTCATGCTGCAGTCGACCACCACGCCGGGGCCGGTTCGCAGTGCCGTCCGCTCGCTCAGCACCCTCAACCGCACGATGGGGGAGGCATTGACGCATGTCTGATGGCTCGTATGTACTCCCGAGCGAAGCACAAAGCAAGCCAGTCGAACCGGGAAGCCTGCCGAAGTCCCCGGCGCTGACCCGCAACGGTGGGCGGTCTTCGCGAGGAGGCGGGGAGCTCGATTACCCATAACTCGGCCAAATCCTCAGGCGCACATGTGTGGACGAGGTTGACATCACCGACCCGCAGTCGATCGACCGGGCGTTGCGTGTCGCGGTCACCAATCCCGCGGTGCTGGTCGAGTTCGGGTTCTCCGGCAGCCGGTATCGATGAGGGCATTCGTTCACCCAGCGGACGTCAGCACTCCGATGATTGCAATCGCGATCGCCGAGGCGGCGCCACAGATTGTCCAGGCCTGCACAGCGGTCCGGCGCCAGCGGGGATCGCGGAGCCGGGTGGTCGGCGCGGGGGCAGCGCCTCCGCCACCGACACGTGACGGTTCGGGTTCACGTACGTGACGGTGCGACATCGCATCCGCAGCGAGCGCTGCGCCGAGAGAGGCGACCACCACGATCAACGTGACGGCGATGACCACAACAGTCCAGGGCATATGTGCACCGTGCCTTTACGATTCCTGGGATGCCGACGGCATGCGTCGACGTTGGTGTGGGCGTGCGTCATGGCGAAGGCCGGAGCATCACAGCTGCCGCGATGAGGCCGGCGAAGGTCGCGGCGACGATCGCCGCGGTGGCGCACAGTGAGCTGGTGACCATCCAGGCGGGCATGGCGACGGATAGTGCGGCACCGGCACCGATGATTGGCTGTGAGAGGCGTTCTGCACCGCCGGGAATGTGCTGCTTCATGGGTAGCGAGGGATGCATTCCAAGCTCCTTTCGCAAAGGGATAGACGCAGGCGGTGGTGATATCGAGTCCGATCGGCAGGGCCGCCTGGGTGGTTTGTCTGTCTCCTCCGGTAACGATTAAGAGTGATTTGGATCACAATTGAGTTGCAGGGCTCGTTTGTACCGCATTCCTGTCGGGAGCGCCACTAGGCAACCGTCCATGTTCGGGAATCCCCGGCAGCGTCCGGTGCGATTCGCGGTAACCCGCCGGGTGCTGTAATCCGCTCGGCGGATCGAACACCGACGTGAATCGCCGACGTTGCGAGACAACGGGACTTAAGACCCTATCCGCAAATGCTTTCGCCGAGCTTACGATGCCGCGTGTGACACTCGGCTCCCTGTCCTTGGCCCTTCTACGTGTGAACTACCGACTGGCGCGGCTTCCGCTGCAACTGTTCGAAGACGTGGCGGTGTCTCGGCTCGACGAACGGGAGCCGGTACGGCTCGCCTACGAGCAGATTCTGATCGACTGCGACCGTGCCGCGGCATACCTGCTCAACGATGGGAACGCGGCCCGGCGTGCGGCTGAGTTGGAGCGGCGGACCGCGTCGGTGCGACTGCTGATTGCCCGTGAACATCACCGCGTGCAGCGTCGTGGTGTGATCTTGCTCGATGAGCAGCGCGAGCGGTTTCATCGACGCCGTCAGCAGGACGCGGGTCTGCCGACATGACGTGAGCCTTGTTCGTCGTTACGGTGGTGCGCGGTCAGCACAATCGACCGGTGAGCCGACGGGCCCAGGTGGGGCGTAGGGAAGTTTCGCGCATCATCAGGGCGCGCCGGCCGCTCTGGCCTTTCACGCCACGTGTGGTGGTAGCTGCCGGGATGGGGGAGGGCTGACTGCTTTGCGGCGGGCGGGCCCGTAGTTCGCTGGCGTAGTGCGCACCACGTCTCAAACCCGGTTCAGCCCACCAGCGGCCTGAATTCGTGGAGGTTCAACAGCTGCTGCACATACTGCCCTTCGGCCAGCGCCGTCATGGCGTCGAGCCTGGCCAACTCTCCGGGGCTAGCCGTCGCAATGTCGAGTTGCATCAACTCGGCGACCCACTCCCGGATCTCCTGATGGATCACACCCGATCACCACCTCTGCACTGTGCGTTTGCGCGACTCGGGCCGACGCTGATTCTCGATCTGATCTGGCGTCAGCGCCGGATCTCGAGCCTGACGGCGACGCCGGTCTTGCGTGCCTCGGCGATCGCGGCATCGTCCTGTGTGCTCATGCCTTGATTCTCCTCCGAACGTCCAGAGCGCGGGAATCGCCGGTTATCACCACCGAGTTCATTGGCTCTCCGGCGGCCATTTTCAGCCGCGGAGGGCGTAGTACCTCTCGCGGGGCTCGCCGGCCCAACCGTTGATGCCTTTCCGCGGAAGCCACCAGGCGTGGATCAGCAGCACGATCGCGGCCAGGACGGCGAGCAGCACGAAGAACCAGAATCGCCCCGCAGTGGCGGAAACCAGGACCGACAGCCCGCACAACACGACGATCTTTCCGATCCGCCGCCATTTCGGGGTGTGTTCCTCCCAATGCCCCCACACAATGGTGCCTACGGCGGTGATCCCGCATATCACCGCAATTCGAACCAATAGGGCCAGCTGCTCATCGTTCACCTTCCCATGCCTCGCGGAGGCCGTCCTGCCTGCGGACCCCGGCGTGACCAATCGTCAGCAGAACAATCGCAGCAACCCGAGAGCTACTGTCCAGTTGAAGGCGTTCACCCCGCTCGTCGTCCGGTCAGCGGGCGTAGCGCTGGTCGATCGGAGGCAGGGTGGTGGGGCCGAAGTTGTTCGCGATCGGCATCATCGCCGTGAACCAGGTGCGGGCCGGCTCGGTGCCACCGAAGAGGTTGCCGTCCCCGCACGAGCGCAGTGG
Organism: Rhodococcus sp. IEGM 1307; assembly: GCF_030056915.1. NCBI lineage: Bacteria > Bacillati > Actinomycetota > Actinomycetes > Mycobacteriales > Nocardiaceae > Rhodococcus > Rhodococcus sp. IEGM 1307. The sequence goes on along the minus strand of NZ_JASHKW010000004.1, from coordinate 109,857 downwards.
GCTGGTGCAGATCTGGCCGGGGGTCGGCGAGTCCCCGAACACATAGACGCTGCCGGCCAGGTTGTTGGTGTACCCGACGAACGCCGACGACATGTGCGATTCGGTGGTCCCGGTCTTGCCGGACATCGGCAGCTTCCACCCGGCGGCCGCGGCCGCGGCCGACGCCGTGCCACCGGGCAGGTCGTCTTTGCTGAGCGCGTTGGACAGGGTGTCGGCCAGGCCGGGATCGATGACCTGCTCGCAGGCTTGCTGGGTGAGGGGTACCGGCCGGCCCTCGCGGTCGACGATGGAGTCGATCGGAGTCGGTGGGCACCATTTGCCGTGCGAGGCCAGGGTCGCGGCGACATTCGACAGTTCGAGCGGATTGATCCACACCGGGCCAAGGGTGAACGACCCCAGATTCTGGTCCTTCTGCATGTCGGCCAGGCTCTGGTCTCCGAACCCGGAGGTGCCCGGTTCGGTGTAGGACCGCATGCCGAGGCGCACCGCCATGTCGACCGTCGCATCCACCCCGGTGGCCTGGAGAAGTTTCACGAACGCGGTGTTCGGGGACTGGGCGAGGGCGTCGGTGACCGCCAATGCCCGCGGATAGGGGGCGGCGTTCTGCACGCAGTAGGTCGCCGCCGGGCATCCGGGGGCGCCGCCGTCGCCCATCCCGCGGGCGTCGAACCGGCCGGGCACGTCGAGGATCGCGTTGAGCCGGAGCCCCTTTTCCATGGCCGCGGCGGTGGTGAAGATCTTGAACACCGATCCGGCGCCGTGCCCGGACAATGAATAGGGCAACTCCTGCACCGTCTCGGCGGCGGCAGCGTCCAGGCCGTAGTTGCGGCTGCCCGCCATCGCCAGGACCCTGTGTTGGTCCTGGCCGGGCTGCACGACGTTCATCACGCTCGCGATGTCGGGGAGCTTCGGGTCGGCGTAGGTGGACACCGCCGACCTCACTGATCCCTGCACGGCCGGATCGAGGGTGGTGCGGATCAGGTAGCCGCCCTTCTCGAGCTGCTCCCGGGACAACCCGGCGGTCTGGAGGTACTGCAACGCGTAGTCGCAGAAGAACCCGCGGTCGCCGGCGGCGATGCATCCTCGGGGCAGATTGTTCGGTTTCGGGAGCACCCCGAGCGGCGTTTCCTTCAGGGCGCGGATCTCGGCTGCCCGGTCCGGAACATTCACGACCAGGGTGTCCAGGACGACATTGCGGCGCTCGAACACCCCCTCCGGGTTGGTGTAGGGGTTGAGTGCGGAGCTGGACTGCACCATGCCCGCGAGCATCGCCGACTGCGCCAGGTTCAGGTCCTTGGCGTCGATGCCGAAGTACGTGCGGGCGGCGTCTTGCACCCCGAAGGAACCGTTGCCGAACGGCACCAGGTTCAGGTACCGGGTGAGAATTTCCTCTTTGGAGAGTTCCTGGTCGAGGGTCATCGCCATCCGGATCTCCCGGATCTTGCGGACCGGCGTGGTCTCGATCGCGGCACGGCGCTCGGCGTCGGTCTTGGCGACCACGTGCAGTAGGTAGTTCTTCACGTACTGCTGATTGATGGTCGAGGCACCCTGCTCGATCTGACCGCTGGTGGTGTTGGTGAAGAACGCCCGCATGGTGCCCTGCCAGTCCACCCCTTGATGTTCGCCGAACCGTCTGTCCTCGATGGAGAGAATCGCCAGTTTCATCTCGTTGGAGATCTGGTCGCTGGGGACCTCGAATCGGCGCTGGTCGTACAGCCAGGCGATCGGGTTCCCGGTGATGTCGGTCATGGTCGTCACCGCCGGCACCACCCCGTCGGCCAGTTCGGCCGAGGAATTACCGACGCTGTCGGCGGCACGGTTGGACGCGTACCCGAGCCCGGCGGCGATCGGGAACATCACCCCGGCCAGCATTATCCCCGCGGCCACGGTGGCGCCGGTGAGTTTGAGAACAATCTTGGAATGCACTTCGGCACCTCATTCCGACGGTGCACCGGCAACGAATCTACCGATGCTGAAACGACTATCGGGTCACGCGGCACGTCCGGTGAGGGATGTGGCGCCCAAGCCCGTGGCGGTCACGAGAGGGGAGTGGCGTCAGATCTGCTGGGACGGCAGCCGGTGCCTGCCTGTCACACCCGGAGCACACAGGTGCTGTTCCGCGCGGGCATGGGTGACACGGCCGAGGTCGGTGACGGTGCCCGGGCGCGGACCGGCAGCGATACCGGCCAGTTGACGGCGCCGCGCTCCGGGGCGCGGCGCGGCGCGAGCGCGTCGGCTCCGACGTCAGCTGGGAGCGTCTCCTGCGCATCGTCCACCGCGTTGGTGTGGCCGAACTGCAGGGCCATGCGCTCGACGGCGATCACCCCGAGCACGGTGAGCAGCGCCGTGCGCCGCCGCGAGGATTGCCGACCGCCACACACAGGGCTCAAGGTAACACCGATAGCGTGTTTCCTGCCCTGTTCCGGGGAGAGACCATCAAAGGCGCTGAACCGGTGGGCGATCCGCCGCCCGTCGGCCACAGCCAAAGCGAGGGGGAGACCCCTGGCAGAAGATGACGGACCGCGCGGAGTCCGGATCTGGAACCCCGTTGCGTCGATACAAGATGACGAATCATCACTTCCAGATCGGTCAGAAATCGAGAAGCGCCGGCCCCGAGCCGCGCATAACGTGGTCGTCATCGCCGAACGAGCGGCCGCCGCATAACGAAGGAGACGAACATGAGCCCCACAATCCGCAGCCTGGTGATCCCCGTATCCGACCTGGACGCCGCCAAGGCGGTCTATTCCGCGCTGCTCGGCGCACCTCACACCGACGAGGCCTACTACGTCGGATACAACGTGGACGGCTTCGAGGTCGCGCTGAATCCAGGTGACGGGGCCGCCGGACCGGTTGCGTTCGCCGACGTCGAGGATCTCGACGCGACCCGCGACACGCTGCTTGCCGCCGGCGCAACCGAGCGCGACGCTCCACGTCAGGTTGCACCCGAGACACGGATTTGCGTGCTTGCCGACGCTGACGGCAACCCGATCGGGCTGCGCGGCCGATAGACGTCGGCGTGGCCGGGCCCTCCCACGTGAATCGCGCGGGAGGGTGGGGCGAATCAGCGCACTCGTCCAGGACGGCTACGCGTAACCTCGGCCCGGTAGCCGGACACTCGGACTGCTTGTGTTCCTTGCCATTCGACGGCGAGCGGACTATCTCCTACGCACCTCGGCGACGCGGCGGAGCAGTTGGGCGGATCCTGGCCATCGCCTGCGCGTGACTGTGACCCCGGAAACCGCCTGCGGTGACTGTGGCCCGGAAACCGATTCGATGACCCGTGCAGACGTCGCACCGACACATCACTACCGATCATGACGAAATCCACCAGGCGAACACAGCAAAGGTTGAGCGTTCCACGCTCAATTCTTCGCCTTGACCTCGGTTTGGACCGGGGGGAAAATTGAGTCGATAACACTCAATTTCGGTGGGTGTGACGACGAGCAGATCGACCGAAGGATCACGCCACCCGGTGTGCTGCTGGAGGCGGTCATGGCTCGCGCGGTGGGAATCGATTTGGGGACCACGAACTCGGTGGTGTGCGTGCTGGAGGGTGGCGACCCGGTGGTGGTCGCCAACTCGGAGGGGGCGCGCACGACACCGTCGGTGGTGGCGTTCGCGAAGAACGGTGAGGTGCTGGTCGGCCAGCCCGCGAAGAACCAGGCCGTCACCAACGTCGATCGCACCATCCGCTCCGTCAAGCGCCACATCGGCACCGACTGGCATGTGGAGATCGACGGCAAGAAGTACACGCCCCAGGAGATCAGTGCCCGCACGCTCATGAAGCTGAAGCGCGACGCCGAGGCGTACCTGGGTGAGGACATCACGGACGCCGTGATCACCGTCCCCGCGTACTTCGAGGACGCCCAGCGTCAGGCCACGAAGGAAGCCGGCCAGATCGCCGGTCTCAACGTCCTGCGCATCGTCAACGAGCCCACCGCGGCCGCGCTGGCCTACGGCCTGGACAAGGGCGACAAGGAACAGACCATCCTGGTCTTCGACCTCGGTGGCGGCACGTTCGACGTCTCGCTGCTCGAAATCGGCGAGGGCGTCGTCGAGGTCCGGGCCACGTCCGGTGACAACCACCTCGGTGGTGACGACTGGGACGACCGGATCGTGAAGTGGCTGGCCGAGAAGTTCAAGGCTCAGAACGGCATCGATCTGACCAAGGACAAGATGGCCCTGCAGCGTCTGCGTGAGGCTGCCGAGAAGGCCAAGATCGAACTGAGCTCCTCGCAGAGCACGTCGATCAACCTGCCCTACATCACCGTCGACGCGGACAAGAACCCGCTGTTCCTCGACGAGCAGCTCTCCCGCAGCGAGTTCCAGAAGATCACGTCCGATCTCCTCGACCGCACCCGCGCCCCGTTCCAATCGGTGATCAAGGACGCGAAGATTTCCGTCAAAGACATCGACCAAGTCGTGCTCGTCGGTGGTTCCACCCGTATGCCGGCCGTGACGAATCTGGTTCGCGAGCTGACCGGCGGGAAGGAACCGAACAAGGGTGTCAATCCGGACGAGGTCGTCGCCGTCGGCGCCGCCCTGCAGGCCGGTGTTCTCAAGGGTGAGGTCAAGGACGTGCTGCTCCTCGACGTCACCCCGCTGTCCCTCGGTATCGAGACCAAGGGTGGCGTGATGACCAAGCTCATCGAGCGCAACACCACCATCCCGACCAAGCGTTCCGAGACCTTCACCACGGCTGACGACAACCAGCCGTCGGTGCAGATCCAGGTGTTCCAGGGTGAGCGCGAAATCGCCTCGCACAACAAGCTGCTCGGCTCGTTCGAGCTGGCCGACCTGCCGCCGGCACCGCGGGGGGTGCCGCAGATCGAGGTCACCTTCGACATCGACGCCAACGGCATCGTGCACGTGACCGCCAAGGACAAGGGCACGGGCAAGGAGAACACGATCAAGATCCAGGAGGGTTCCGGTCTGTCCAAGGAAGAGATCGACCGGATGATCAAGGACGCCGAGGCTCACGCTGCCGAGGACGCCCAACGCAGGGAGGAAGCGGAGGTCCGCAACCAGGCCGAGTCGCTGGTGTACCAGACCGAGAAGTTCATCAAGGACAACGAGGACAAGGTGCCCGCCGACGTCAAGGAGAAGGTCGAGTCGTCGATCACGAATGCCCAGGAGAAGTTGAAGGGCAGCGACGTCGCGGCGATCAAAGAGGCCATCGAGAAACTGTCCACCGACTCGCAAGCCTTGGGCCAGGCGATCTACGACGCGCAGGCGAAGGACTCGGCCGCCACCGGCGGTGGGAACGGTTCCCCGGGTGGGGACGAGGAGGTCTTCGACGCTGAGGTGGTGGACGAACCCGGACGGGAGGACAACCGATGAGCAGCAGCGAGCGCCGCAACGGCAACAAGCCGCCGCGGGAACCGATCTCGATCACCGACAAACGCCGCGTCGATCCGGACACCGGCCGGGTGCGCGAGCACACTCCGAGCCAGCCCGTCACCCCGACCCCACAACGGGAACCCCCGCCGACCACGTCCGACGCGGAGATGCACCCCGGTGACCGGGCCGATCGGGCGGCGCGCGAACACCCTGATCGAGTGGCGGAGTTGACCGCCGATCTGCAGCGGGTGCAGGCCGAGTACACCAACTACCGGCGCCGGATCGAACGCGACCGACACGCGGCAGTCGAGGCCGCGACGGCGTCGGTGGCGGCGAAGTTTCTCGGGATCCTCGACGACCTCGATCGAGCCCGCGAGCACGGCGACCTCGAAACCGAACCCCTGCGTGCGATCGCGGCCAAGCTCGATGCCATCCTGACCGGCCTGGGAGTGGCCGCATTCGGTGAAGAGGGCGACCGCTTCGATCCCACCTTGCACGAAGCGGTCCAGCACGAAGGTGCCGGGGGCGATCCCGTCGTGGGCAGGGTGCTGCGACGCGGCTACACCTTCGGTGACCGCAAGGTGCTGCGGACCGCGACGGTCGCCGTGGTCGAGGGGCCCGCTTCGCCGGGGAACGGCACGGGCACCGCCCCGGTCGACGGTGCCTGAGACACCGCACACCAGCCTGACAACGCCGATCTCGGAGCGCACGGCGCTCTCGTCGCAGCCAGGAGAGGAAAGGAGGATGCCAAGTGTCGCAGCAGGAATGGCTCGACCGCGACTTCTACGCCGCTCTGGGTGTCCCTTCGACGGCGTCGGCCGGGGAGATCAAGAAGGCGTACCGCACATTGGCTCGGGAGCTGCATCCGGACGCAAACCCGCACAACACCGAGGTGGGGGATCGGTTCAAGGCGGTCAGTGAGGCGTACGCGGTGCTCTCGGACCCCGCCACACGCAAGGATTACGACCGCGTGCGCCGGCTGCTCCGATCCGGAGCGTCCACCGGGACGGGTTTTCCTCCACGCGCCGGGTCGGGCGGCTTCGAATTCGGGGACCTGTTCGGGAGCGGTCCACCCTTCACCATGGCCGATCCTCTGGGCGGGGTCGGCGATGTGCTCGGAGACCTGTTCCGGCGCGCAGGAACCCGAACTGCATCGGCCCGGCCGAGGCGGGGCAGCGACGTCGAGACCGAGACCAGACTGTCGTTCCAGGAGGCGGTCGCCGGGATGGTGTTGCCGCTATGGATGACCGGGCCGATGGTGTGCACCAGCTGTCACGGCTCCGGCATACGGCCGGGAACCCGGCAACGAACGTGCCCACACTGCCGCGGGGTCGGGGCGCGCAACCGGAATCTGGGCGGCTTCGGGTTCAGCGAACCCTGCGAGGGTTGCCGGGGCACGGGATCGATCGTCGACACCCCCTGCCCGGATTGCCAGGGCAACGGGATCGGGGACCGCACCCGCACTATCTCCGTCCGTGTTCCGCCCGGGGTGAGCGACGGGCAACGCATCCGGTTACTGGCGCAGGGCGAACCTGGTCTCGGTGGGGCGCCGTCGGGGGACCTGTATGTCACTGTGCGCGTCGAACCGGACCCAGTGTTCGCCCGCAGCGGCGATGATCTCACCGTCACCGTTCCCGTGTCGTTCGCCGAATTGGCCTTGGGTACCGTGCTGTCCGTACCAAACTTCGATGGTCGGGTCAGTCTGAAGACCCCGCCGGGAACCCAGTCGGGGAGAACGTTCCGGCTGCGCGGACGCGGGGTGCCTCGCCGCGGCGACGCGGTCGGTGATCTGCTGGTCACCGTAGAGGTCGCGGTCCCGTCCGATCTCGGCCAAGAAGCCGCTGAGGCGTTGCGGGCGTACGCTCGGGCAGAGGAAATAGGCGGATTCGACCCCCGCCCCGGTTGGGCGGAAAGCCGATGACGTCGGGAACGATGTCAGCACCGCGGAATCACCTCGTCATTCCCGCCGTCGAGATCGACACCCGCATCCGGTACCCGCTTCCCACCCTCACCACCGAATTGTGAAAGGAGTGTCCGATGACCCCACCCGACGAATGCGCCGGCGTCCGCTACCTAGTCGATGACGTGTCCGCAGCGATGGACTTCTACACCAGCCACCTCGGCTTCACCTTGCACGCCAATCCCGCCCCTGCGTTCGCCGACGTGATCCGTGGCCCCTTGTGATTGTTGCTGTCCGGCCCGGCCAGTTCGGGTGCTCGCGCCACCCCGTCCGACATCACCGGCCCGGGCGGCAACCGTATCCACCTCATCGTCAGCGACCTCGACGCCGAGATCACCCGACTACGCGACGCCGGTGTCGCCTTTCGCAGCGATGTGGTCAGCGGCCCGGGTGGTCGCCAGATTCTGCTCGCCGACCCTGCCGGTAATCTGATCGAGCTGTTCCAGTCCTCCGCACCGGCCAGGTGACCTCGGAGTGCGCTCGTCATCGCGGCTACTGCTGCCAGTGCTCCCGTGAGCACCGGCGACAGGTGCCCTGCCGGACCGAACCCGTGCGATTCCGGAACCCGACGTTCCACGGGGTAGGTCCTCCGCGACATTATGTGTGGACCTGTTTCCACCGCACCCGGTGAGAATGAGTGTGCCAGCCACTGGCAGGCGACAAGGATTCACTTCAGATGCGTGATCACACCGGACCATGCACGCTCGGGCAGCCGATTCCTCGAGTAGCTGCAGATCACATGAACGATATTCGGCTCGAATGGATCTCGACTCGCAGCCACGACTGTCACCCCGGTCGCCGGTCGACCCATCACCAACGTGGCGGCAGTGGCGCGGGATCCGGCCACGACCCATCGGGCGTCTCGGAGTGACGATTGATCGGCCTTGTTTCGGCGGCCGGCCTCCACGGCATCGAAGAGTGGAAGTGCTTGGCAGCGGCGAACGAGCCTGGTGTGGCCAGGCATCGGCGCTTTGCCACTGTGCTCACAGCCTTGTACACTTTCGGACCATGCGAGGACACCTCCATTTCACGACGACGCCGGACGCTGCCGGCGCCTTCGTGATGGACTGAGAACCCTCAGGCATTTCAAGCCCCGGAGCAGATCCGGGGCTTCTTGCTTTCCTGGCTGCTCCGGCACGAACAACAGGAGCAGACTTATGGTCACTGACCACCGAGATCTCAACCACGACATGGCCATATTTGCCACGGATCCGCTTGCCGGATCCGGTCTTCCGATGTGGCTTCCCACCGGTGCCGTTGTCCGAGAAGAACTGCAGAAGCTGGCAAAGGAGTTGGCGTCGAGTGATGGATGCCTCGGCGTGTTCTCACCGGTGCTCGGGAAACGAGCGCTGTACGAGCGGTCCGGGCATTTGAGCAAGTTCAGCCAAGACATGTTCCCCGCCATGCGCATTGGGGATGACGAGGTCATGCTGCGGCCCGCGAACTGTCCTCACCACGCCTTGATCTACGCCTCCGACAGACGCTCATATCGTGAGCTGCCGCTTCGATTCAACGAACTCGCCTCCATGTTCCGAGCCGAGCGTTCCGGAGTTCTGTCCGGCTTGAATCGCGTCCGACAGATCAACCTCGACGACACGCACGTCTTCTGCCGCCCGGACCAAGTGCTGCATGAAGCCGAGCTGGGGTTGCGAGCTGCGCTGCGCGCACAGGAGATCTTGGGGCTACCCGTCGATTACGTCCGGCTCTCGATGCGTGACAATTCGGCCGCGTGGCTCGGAACCGAAGCGCAATGGGAGCACGCTCAGGAGCAACTTCGTGCTGCCGGATCGTCCGTCCTCGACGAGCATGGGCCGAACCTGGTCGAAGCCCCAGGTGAGGCCGCTTTCTATGGTCCCAAGCTCGATCTCCAAGTCAACGACGGACGTGGCCACGAGGAAACCATCGCCACCGTGCAGCTCGACTTCAACCAGCCGGAGCGATTCGACCTGACCTATGTCGGCGCCGACGGTGGAGACCATCGACCGGTGATGATCCATCGAGGGACTGTCGGGTCGATGGAGCGAGTGACCGCAGCGCTCCTCGAACGCTACTCGGGACGCCTTCCGTTCTGGTTGGCTCCAGTCCAGGTCACAGTTCTGCCGGTCACTGCCGAGCAGGATGCTGTGGCGCGCGCGTTCGCGGATGTAGTACGGCAGCGGGGGCTGCGCAGCCGAGTCGACCATGACGGGTCACTGGGAGCGCGTGTTCGGAAAGCCCGGAAAACCAGAGACCATCTGATCGCAGTCATCGGGCAGACGGAAATCGCGCAGAAGAGTGTGCAGATCACGGACGTCGCCAGTGGTGTTCGAACCCGAATCAGTCAGGAGCAACTTCTCGGGTTGATGGACGACGCGTACCGCCACCGCAGGGCAACCCTCGATTGGGCCCTCTGCGAGCGAGTCTCATGTGGATGAAGTGGCTTGGTGCATTGTGTGACGCGTGGGAGATGAGGTGCCTCTGGGTGGTGCCGGATGCGTTGTGGGAGACCAGGTGGCTACCGCGGGCGTGGCTGCGTGAACAGGGCGTCACCCCGCGGATCGCGTGCCGCGGAGTCGAGAGGAACGACCGACTGTCTGCCGGGAGCGCTCGTGGCTAGGTCGGATTCGGTCTGTTTCGGGTGACTGAGCGCTGATGGACCCGGTTTCCAGCCTGCCGACGAGGTGTGGGCCTAGGGTGGACTCGGGTGTGGAATCGATGAGTGTCGGCGCGAACCGGCGCCGCTCAGCTGGTTCTGCGAGTCCGAGAGGCACGCGATGACGGATTCGAGCGCGAATACCGTGAGGGTCTCGTTGCGGACGCTGCTGTGGCTGGCTATCGGCATCCTGGTGACGCTGTTCGCGGTGTCTGCAGCCTTCGCGGTGTACGGGAGATTGGCGGTCCGAGCCGCCGTAGACGACCTGTCCGAGCAGCTGCTGCCCGCGCAGCGGGCGGTGGCCGAGCTGACCACGTCGTATGTGAACCAGGAAACGGGACAACGCGGCTACGCCCTGACAGGTGAACCGCAATTCCTCGAACCCTACGATGCGGGCCGGCGTGACGCGGCTGCACTGCACACCCGCCTGGACACGCTGCTCGCCGAGGATGCGGCCGCGCAGGAAGCGCTGCAGACGACGGTCGAGGCGGCCGAGACGTGGCGGATACGGGCAGCGGAGCCGGAGATCTCCGCTCGCCGCGACTCCGCGAGCGAACCGGATCGGATCCAGGCGACGACCGGGACGGGCAAGGAGTTGTTCGACGACCTGCGCGCACGGATCGCGGCATTGAGTGCCCGCACCGACATCCTGGTCACCGAGCAGGTCGAACGAGTCCACTCGGCGCAGGCCCTGGCGAACATCACGACCGTCGTCGCGTGCGTTCTCGCCGTGGTCATGGTCGTGACCGCGGTGTATTTGACGCGGCGGCTGCTGACACGGCCGATCGATCATCTCCTCGCCGACATCAGCGCGGTGGCCGGCGGCGACTACGTGCGGGAGATCGACACCGACGGGCCCCGGGAGGTGGCGATCATCGCGGGCACGGTCGACACGATGCGGACCAGCCTGTTGACCAAGAACGAACAACTCATGGCGGCGGAGCGGGCCAGCGCACGTGATGACGAACAGAGCCGGATGGCGGCGGATCTCCACGATGTGATCCTCCAACGCGTGTTCGGTCTGGGCCTCGCACTGACCTCCCTGGGCTTCCGGCAACCACGCTTGTCTGCCGAACTCGACCCACTGATCGACGAGACCGACAGCATCGTGCGTGGGTTACGTGCCGTCATATTCGATCTCACCCAGTCCACCGCGGCCGTGCGGTCCGGGGACGTGGGCAGCCTGAGTGCCGCGGTGAGTGAGATCGTCGAAAACAGCGCCGCAGCGCTCGGTTTCACCCCCGACTTCTGTGTGGAGGGACCGGTCGACCGGTATTCCGGTGGGGAGGCCGGGCCGGAACTGCAGGCGGCCCTGCGCGAGGTCCTGAGCAACGTGGCCCGCCACGCACAGGCGAGCGTATGCAGCGTCCGGGTCACCGCCGACGAGGATGGCCTCGTCTTGACCGTGAGCGACAACGGCACCGGAATCGCGGCGGGTGCTGCGCACGGACACGGACTGACGAACATTCGGAGTCGCGCCGAGCGGCTCGGCGGGCACACGGCCTTTCGCGACCTGGGGCCGGGGACGGTGATCGAGTGGGAGGTCCCCGCAACGAAGGCGTCTCCACAAGGGCTTATCGACCGCGGGACCGGTGACCTGTGACTCCGCTGCCGCATCGGCGTGGCACGACAGTTCCGACACGGCAGTCGCTGCAGCAGCGTGCCGTGCGCGAATGGTCTTCGTGCAGGCCGGGTCGCGTACGGACCGGGTGGTGCATATGCTCAACCTCAGGGTTCGGCGAGCGAAGAGGTGCAGCAACATGGCCCGAAACAACGACCACCGGCCGGTGGGTGTGCAGGAGTTGATCATCGGCGTCCGGGTGCTGATCCGCAGGAACACCGAGGCCGACGTCATCGGTGAGATTGTCGAGGACTTCGCGGCATTGACCGACCCCGGCGGCCGTGGGCACGAGTGGGCGCCGGCGCATCGTTGGGCGCTCGCGCTCGACGACGGGCGACTGATCTTCGCCGACACCGAGGACCTGACCATCGATCCGAGCTCCCCCCGTTCCGTCCCGGATTCGGGCCCGGCTCCGGCAGTGCGCACGCCCGGCAGACACCGGGGAGAGTAATCGGCGCCGCCGCAGACGCGTTCCGACCACAGCGATTTCGGGACGCAATGGTGCACTCTTGTCCGAACAGCTCTGAGCGACGTCGCCTCAGAGCAGAACTGCGGCGATCTCGTCGGCGGTGACGCGGGCGAGTTCCACGAAGAATGGAATGCGCGCGTCGATCATGAGTTCGGTGGGCCCGCGCAGGATAGATAGATGCGGTGCTGGCGGTACGAGATCTGACCGTAGGCAGCCAGCGCTGCCGAGCCGGTAGCGGTTAGACGTCTTGTCCTTGTCGAGAAAGCCGCCCTGATCGAGGATGTCACCAAGGCAACGCAAGGCAGAGTGTGGAGCCTGCTCTCCCCGGACAGCAAATACTTCGATTCCCGACACGACGACACCTACCCCGCCGACATCGACGAGGCCGGCTCCCTGCTGGACGCTGCCGGCTGGACCGCGCCGATGCCGGCGGGTCCCGCCTGAAGATCAAGCTCCTGGCCACGATTCCCACCTACCCGCTCGACGACGTTCTCGAGGCGTGGCAGGCGGAGATCCGCCAGAACCTCGGAGCCGAGGTGGAACTCGAATACGTCGAGAACGCACTGGTGTACAACCTGCTCGCCAGTAACGACTACGAGGCGTTCCCTCGGCAGATCGGCGGACTCGATCTGTCCCTGCAACTCAACCGTGCCTTCGGCTCCACCACACCGGACCTGAAGTACGGCCAGATCGACGGCATCACCATCGGATCGATCGTCGCCGGGTCCAAGCTCGCCGACCCGCAGGTCGACCAGTGGCTGGTCCAGGCCACCAAAGCGACCGACGAGGCCACACGACGGGGTCTGTTCGACCAGGTGACACGCTTCATCCTCGACAACGCCGTCGCGTTGCCACTGTTCACGGACCGCAACAGCGTGGCCGCGACATCCAGCGTCCACAACGTCACCACGCTCTTCGATCCTCCCCGCAACGTCGTCAGCGCCTCGGCGTACGACATCGCAGTCAACTGACGACGGCACGATCACTGATCGTGATGGACCGGGACCGGTAGTTGCAGTCGACGGGCGTCACGCTTCGGAGCTCGGTGGTCATGGGAGTGTCGGTGGTCAGGTTTGCCGGTGCACCGACACCGTTTCGGGCACAATGGCGGTCGTACCGCACCGACACACTGGGGAGGGAACGATGTGGGAGTTGCCAATTGAGGGTGGCATACCCTGGCTGGTCTGGCTCTTGGACCTGGTGATCAACGGATCCTGATGGCGCTATATACCGCGGCCGACCTGCCGGCGAAGGACACGAGAGACCGACCGCGACCGACCTCGAGGTAGAAGTCGGAGTTGCCGACGGAGAACTCGTGCTGGCGTCCGACAGAGGAAAAGGGAGCGCCGAAATCGCTGAGGAAGTGGGCGAGCCGACCGATGAGGGCATCGTCGAGGGTCGCGTTCGCTGTAGGCGGGTCGAGGGCAGCAGGGTGCTGCGCAATTGGGTCGGGGTGTTCGCTGGCGAGGGTGCGCATGTAGACGAGGCTGCGTTGGGGCAGTAGTCGCATGCTGGAGAATTCGGTGAGGAGGTCGTCGGCGAGCCGGGCAAAGACACCAACGCACGCTCAGTCAGTGGCCGCGTCGCCGGACTGAACGTGCTCAGACTGCGACGGCGGTGCCGCAGATGCCACATTCCTCTAACTGCCGCCGCTTCCAGCGTGCGACCGGAACGAAGAACAACGTGAACTGCTTGAATTCCCGCATCCGTGCCCACTGTGTGGTGTTGTGGCAGCGTGGGCACGTTCGGCTCTGCCCCGGGCCACGGTGTTGCCGCTTGGTGCCGTAACCGAATATAAAGAACACCATGCCAGCATAGAGCGATCCCTAATAGACGGTCATCGGTCGGCAATACCCGATCGCGTTCGTGCGGCACGGCCACCGCGCCAGGAATGCGCAGTCAAGAGAACGCGCAGGGCCGCCAGTAGCCAGGTTCGGTTCCCATTTCGGCGTCCGGTCGTGAGAGAAAAGAGTTGTCGACCCTGAGGGATGCGGTTGTCGCTTTAGCCAGAGTGCCATGCGAACGACACTCGCATGGAGTGGTTGTCGTGCAACACCTCGAAGTTGTTTTGCATCAACTAAATAGAATAGGCACCACTGATGATTGGGAACGTCACGTCGATGCCTAGCGGCAGGTCAGGCAAGTTGCCCATCTTAGAAATACCCGTAGCCGGTCATCCAGCCGGTGAGAATCCACACCACATGACTGAACATTTCGCCCATTTCCCTGGTCGGGAACCATGAGTACCACACAGGGTCGGGACTCGGCGGTGATGCGCTTGCTGTACCAGCGATTAGGAACATCAACAGAGTTGTAACGCCGACTACTGTTGTGGCACGTGCCATCCTCATTTGGAACTCCTGGTCCTCCCGACCATGTACCGCGTATCGCTCAGTGGGTGTTCTGCGTTACGGCTGCGTGCCTACTGGTTCAATTTGTCTTTGCAGTTGGGCAATGGCCCCTCTGCTCCCGCCCTTTCCACACCTCCGTAACGAATGACGACGGCCCGACGACGCCATCATTGACCCCGCGGCACGTCGCCAGTCGTGTCCGAGCGAACCGAATGGGTCCCCACAGGAGGTAGCTACGATGCAACGCCGTACCTCGAACGTCCTACCCAGACGCAGAAGTTCGATCGCTGTTGTTCTGGTCGGACTGGGTGTCCTGTTCCTGGGTGTCGCACCGGTCGCGACCGCGGCACCCACGGACACCGTCCTACCGGTCCCGGTCATCGGGATCACCAACTTGCCCACCGGTTTTCTCAGCCCCGTCTACTCACAGGTGACGGTGCGTACGGACCCGGAGGCACCGGGTATCACCGAATTTGCCGAATACTGCGTCTGCACCGTGCATTGGCGCAATCTGACGACCGGGGCAGCCGGTGCGGTGAGCCCGTCGCGGTTCACGGGCCCCGTGCTCACGGGGTCGGGAACGGTGGTCGCCGTCCTGACCGTCAACGGCCTGTCCGACCGTGTGGGTGTCCTCACCGCACTGCCCGGCGCGGGTACCTGGAATGTTCCCTGAGGAGGGGTTCACGCAGACCGACCATCGCGGCCCGGTGATCAGGAATCACCCGACGGCGGGATAGTCGGTCTCGTGCCGTCGCGATGCAGGCGGGCGGTGTCCGCCGGTTGCGGGCCTTGCGCTCGCCGCGTCCTCGTGCCACGCTCTAGAACTATGACTATTGGAAAGGCGGACACCGCCACCGTCGCGTGAGCGCCGCACCGTTTCGCTCGGTGGCTAGACCCCGAGCGCAATTCACCGAGAGCACTGATGTCTCCTCCGACTACATTCTGGCCGTTGAGGCCGTGCGTGATGCATGGCTGAGACACGGGCTGTGCGCACACCCCTCCGATCGCGCCACTGCAGAATCGGCTGTCGCGCAAGTGTATCGGCAGTCCGGATTACGGAGGCCGGAGTTCGTGTGGGTTCCGTCTCCCGTCGCCGGATCGGACCTGATCGTCGCCGAAGGTTTGTCACCACCGATGTCGTTCGATGGCAACGGAATCCACTGCGCTTCCGCCCGGATCGCAACCATGCTTTCGGAATCACGCAGTCGCATGGACGCACGAATCGAGCGGAGGAGATCCGACTGGCCGAACGAGCGCCGGACAGTCGAGACCGCACGGGTGAAGCCTCCTGAGGAGGCTGCCCGCGTCGGCATCAGCCCCGATCGGATCATCCGAGCGACCGTCTGGGATTCGCTGCACACCACACTCTTCGACGGGGTCGCCGCTGCGATACGGACACTTCTGACCCCTGCTGTCCTCGGTGTCACTTGGTACGGGCAACAAGAAGCCCACCGGGTCGCCTACTACGACACGTACCGCCGGCTCGGCCTCGCTGAGTTCCACCCCAACGACAACACGCTGCTCGACGCCAGCATTGCGCTGACCGGCGCAACCGGATGGTGGTGGGCCTTCGGCGACATATGTGTCATGGCAGAACGACCCACCACTCTTCATGCCGAGCCCATACCGGGCCGTGTGCACAACGAACACCGGCTGCACCACTCGGATGATCCAGCACTCGAATTCCAAGACGGCCGAGCAGTATTCGTTCAGCACGGGACAATAGTCCCGGACTGGGTCGTCCGCGACCCGACTGCAGAACGTATCGCACGTGAACGCAACGTCGAGATCCGCCGATGCGCGATTGAGCGCATCGGGTGGGACAACTACATCGAGGCGGCCGGACTCGCGCTGGTCGACCAAGCCGACGATCCAGGCAATGCCGGTCGCACCCTGCGGCTCTACGCGACACCGGACGGGTGGGGTCGCAGTGGCCGTATCCTGCTCGCGGTCAACGGTTCTTCCGAACGCGACGGGCATCGGCGGCAATACGGGCTTCACGTGCCCAGATGGATCTCATCAGCACTGGACGCCGCAGGCTGGACCTACGGCCTCGGCGGCGCCGACTACGCCCGTCTCGTTCGTCGCACCTGAACAAGACCGAAACCTGAATCCCTGAACTCGAAGGTGACTCGCATGAATGCAACCATGACCTTGTCCACTCTCACTGCCCTCACCGGCCTCGATGTGTTCGACTATCTTGACCAGGAAGTGTCCATACCTGTCGTCGACGGCCTGCAGGCCCAAGGTGATCTCATCGTGATCCCGTATTCGCTTGTCGCCGGCATCGTCACGTCCACCGCGTGGACGCGGACGGAGAACGTACCGCTCTCAGGAGTGGAGTTGCTGCGCAGCGCTGCGGGTGGGAACCCGCACAGCCTGGTCGCCGAGCAAGGTGGCTGCACGTGGTCGACGCCGGTGAACGACCCCAGGGGTCTTGCGCTCGGTATCCTCGACACCCGGGTGACTGCGTACCTCATCCACCCTGAGCACGGAGCCACCGGCATCGCCCCTGGCCGGTATGTCATCGGACGGCAGCGAGAACAAGGCATCGGGCGGTCCTCCGAGCGGGCGCAACTGGTCGCCGACTGACGTTCGGGTCCTCGTCCGAAGTGATCGGATCGGTACCCGTGTCAGAAATGCCGAAACTTTCGATACCTGATTCCGCCCGCATTGACCGGGGATGATGGCAGGCCCCCGTGATGGCAGGTGGTTCGCCGAGGGCACTCTGGATAGCCCTCCGCCTGTCCTATCCCGTGGGCAGATGGTTGACCATAGTGGCGCATGCCCCGGCTCGTACAGGACTTGAACTCGAGGACGCGGTGATCACGTCAGCGAGATGCCCTCGTGGTGTGCCGCCGGTCAGGAAAGGGGCGCAAGTAGGTTGACAAGCTGAGCCCGGGCCCGGTGGGTCCGTGTCTTCACCGTTTGGACGCTGACGCCTCGGTGTTCGGCGATATCGGAGCAAGTTGAGGGGACATGACTGCCGCCAGCTCCGTCGGGCGCAGGAACCGCAAGGTTGAATCAGCGGCGCTCTCGGATGGGAGCTGGCTCATTTTGCATACCCTCGCCTTCTCGGACCCGCCGCGAGTCTACTCTTGGCGCCATCGACCTGCAGTTCCGCAACGAGCCCACCGGGCCGGGTTCTTGAAATCGGGAGGCTCCGTCGCTAGGCCGAGGTCGTCCAGGCGCTCGATATCTGCGTGGTCAACTTGCCCGGTGATCGACGCACGCACCATGCCCCCGAGGGTTTGTGCGGCGCAGAGGGAGATATGCGCTACGGCGGGCGGACCGTTGCAAGTAGTAGTGGCCTGGTCTCGCAGCTAGGAGTTGTGTGGAGCTACTGGGTTACTCTCGACTGTCGGTAGTCCGCCGTCGTGGAGGCGAGTGAAGCAGATCTGCCGAAGGTGCGCTTTCTCGTCAGGGGACAGTGCCGCGGCGGCAGGCGTACTCAACAGTTTTCTCACCCGCAGAAAGTACTGGCAGGTGTTGAGCCCGAATTGAACGAAAATGTCTTCGTCGTCCCCACCGCCCCAGTGGCGCCACTTCATTGCAAAGGCCAGTGCCTCTTGGGCGTCGCTTGGTGAGTGCTCACTCGGATGTGCCGCAGGTGTCTGAAGTGGGCGGTGTCGTGACTGCTGCGCTCGGTGTAAGTCGTTGGGGACATGGAACTCTGGGTCTCGCTGAGCGGATTGTGTGACGGTTCGAGTACGTGCCTGCTTGACGTGGGGGGTCGCGGTTCCGGCTGCACTCACATGACCGGCGCCGAGTATCGCCGGGTGGTGTGGGCGCGGCGTGCGATCTGTCATGAGGGTGGCCTTCTGGGTCGGGTTGTGGGGTCGGTTGGGTGCTTGCGGACAAGAACTCCGTATACGGGGTTATGGGCGCGTGCTGCCGACCGCGGATCCAGCGGCTGTTCGGCGGCTTCTGAATCGACTGCGATGGCGCGCGCGGGCGGTGGGGAGCGCGGTCAATTCGGAAACAGTCGTGGCGTGGGGCGCCGGTCGCATTGGCGTGAGCCGCTGATCGGTGGGCGGCCTGGAGGTATACGTATGCATGTTAGACTGGCGATATATCTGTGCCCAAGAGCATTCTGGCACAGACGATTACACCCTGCCCGTGGATTGTTGAGACTGCTGGTGGAGTGCTGGATCAACAGGGCGGTACATTCGCCGGCGACAGGAGCGAAATGGCGATCACTAGTCGCGACGTGGCCCGGCTTGCGGGGGTCTCGCAGCCGACGGTCTCCCGCGCGTTGCGTGGAGACCCGCGTGTTGCTGCGGAGACGCGTGCTCGGGTGGAGAGCGCCGTCGCCGCCCTCGGCTATGTTCCCAGTGAGGCGGGACGTAACCTCGTCACTCGGACCGCCAAGCGCATCGGCATAGTGGTGAGCGATCTGACCAACCCGTTCTACCCTCATTTGATCGGACCCCTGCATGATGCGCTCGAAGATCATGGTTATCGAATGATGGTCTTCACCGAGCCGTCCGACAGCCAGGTCTCGGTCGGACAACTCGTTGATGGCTCGGTGGACGGTGTGGTGCTCTTGACCAGTGATGTGGGCTCTGCCTTACCCGCGGAGCTGTCTCGGCGCCGTGTGCCGTTCGTCTTCCTCAATCGCGAGAGTGGACCCGGGGTCGGGGATGCCGCGGTGGTGGACAACGACCTCGGGGGCCGCCTTGCCGCGAAACATTTCACCGGGCTGGGGCATCGGCGGATCGCGGGCATCTTCGGCCCGCAGACGACCAGTACTGGCCGCGATCGCGAGATGGGCTTCCGCCTGGCCCTCGCCGATGCAGGAATCGGACTCTCCCCGGAGTTGACCCACCGAGGGTCATTCGAATTCGACACCGGGCATCGGGCAATGCGGGAGTTGCTCGCGTTGCCCTCGCCTCCGACGGCCGTCTTCTGCGGCAATGACGTCGTTGCGATCGGAGCGCTCAATGCGGCTTCGGCTGCGGGTGTCCGTGTGCCTGACGTGCTGAGCCTGATCGGTTTCGACGATATCCCGATGGCGTCGTGGGAAGTGTTCCAGCTCACCACCATCGGCCACGATCTGAATCTGATGGCGCGGTCCGCGGCCGAACTGCTCGTCGAACGAATCAAAGGCAGCAGCACAGAACCACCGCGTCGCATCATGTCCAGGCCACACGTCGTCGAGCGGTCCACCACAGCACCCCCGTCGCCACGGCAGCCCTCGTGAGAGCAGTTCCTTCGGTCGGCAACACCAGTCCGGGGGACCGATGCAGGAAAGCGCGGTGGCCGCAGCGAGGGGAGCGTCGTGTTCGAGACCTACCGGTGATGCCGGCAGGTTCAGTCGGGCGTGCATCGCAGGTCGCTGCTCACCAGGCGGTGTAGCCGCCGTCGACCAGCAGCGTGTGACCGGTGATCAGCTTCGCAGCGTCGCCGGCCAAGAAGGCGACGGCGCCGACGATGTCTTCCGGTTCCCCGAAGCGTCCGGCAGGAATGCGGGAGAGCAGGGTCTGTCCCCATCCAGGTCGGTCGAGGGTGGACGCGGTCAACTCGGTGCGAACGAACGTCGGGGCGACGGTGTTGACGCGGATGCCGTGGGGTGCCCACTCGATGGCGAGTACCTTGGTGAGCTGATCGAGTCCGCCCTTGCTGGCGCAGTACGCGGCGCGTTCTTCGATGCCGACCGTGCCGGCCTGGGACCCGATGTTCACCACCACTGCGCCCGTTCCCGCCGCCACCCAGGTCCGTGCCAGAGCCTGGGTGAGGAAGAAGGTGCCCTTCAGATTGGTGCCCGTGACCGCGTCCCACTGTTCTTCGGTCACGTCGAGGGCGGGGGCTGGATGGTTGACACCGGCGTTGTTGATCAGAATGTCGATCCCGCCCCCGATGTGTTCGGGCAGCGAGTCGATGAACGGCGCGATCGACGCCGTGTTCTGGATGTCGAGTATCAACCCCGGGGTGCCGAGATCGGACTCGATTTGCGTGGCCCCCGTCTCGGTCCGGGAGGTTCCGTATACGGTGGCGCCGAGTCCGGTGAGGGTGCGGGCGATCGATTGCCCGAGACCTTTGTTTGCGCCGGTGACCAGCGCGCGTTTGCCGTCCAGTGTGAACGTGACCATGGTGGATCCTTCGGTGTGTGTGATGCGTGCGGGGTGGAAGGTGACGACGCACCCGGGAAGGCACCCACCGGGTGCGTCGTCGCCGGTCTCATCAGAGCGCCGTGGAATCCTGAGGCGCCCAGGTCAGTGGTGCGCCGGCGTACTTCGCGGCGCGCACGTCGCCGGAGCGGGCGTGTCCTTCGAAGAACTCGACGCGTGCCGCGCGCCCGCACAGCTCACCGAGTTCGGCGCTCGCCGCATCGGACGTGACTTCCTGGTATGTGACTGTCTTGAGGTACTTGCCCACCCACAGTCCGCCGGTGTAGCGCGCGGCACCCCGGGTGGGCAGCGTGTGGTTGGTTCCGATTACCTTGTCGCCGTACGACACGCAGGTCTTCTCCCCGAGGAAGAGGGCACCGTAGTTGCTCATCACGTCGAGGGCCCGGCGTGGGGTGTCGGTGAGAATTTGCACGTGTTCGGAGGCGAAGGTGTCTGCCAGCGCGTACGCAGCCTCGATGTCCTCGACGACGATGATCTGGCCGTGATCGCGCCACGCCGGTCCGGCGAAGTCGCGGGTCGGCATGTCGGGGAGGATCGCATCGATGTGAGCGAGGGTGGCCCGGGCCAGGGCTTCGGAGTCGGTGATGAGCACGGCGGGGGAGTCCGGCCCGTGCTCGGCCTGGCTCAGCAGGTCCACGGCCACGATGAACGGGTCGGCGTTCGAGTCTGCGACGACCAGGACCTCGGTCGGGCCGGCGAATAGGTCGATGCCGACTTCCCCGAACAGTTGCCGCTTGGCTTCGGCGACGAAGGCGTTACCGGGGCCGGCGAGCATGTCGACCTTGCGGATCGTCCCCGTGCCCAACGCCATGGCGGCGACGGCCTGGACGCCGCCGAGGAGGTAGATGTCGTCGGCTCCCGCCAGGTGGAACGCGGCAACGGTGGCGGCGGGAATCTCCCCGCGGATGGGCGGGGTGCAGGCGGTGATGTGCGGTACCCCAGCCACTTTCGCGGTAACAGTAGTCATGTGTGCGGACGCCACCAGAGGGTAGCGGCCACCCGGTGCGTAGGCGCCGGCCGCAGTGACCGGCAGGTTGCGCTGACCCAGGTGCACGCCGGGCGTGGTCTCGACCTCGAAGTCGGTCAGCGAATCCCGTTGGTGCTGTGCGAACACCCGCACGTTCTGCTGCACCGTCTTGATGTCGTTGATGACCTCGGCGGGGACACGAGCGACGATCTCTTCGATCTGAGTGTCGCTCAGCTTGAAGCTCTCCGGCGTCCACTTGTCGAACTTTTCGGAGTACTCGCGCACCGCGGCGTCTCCGCGCTCGCGGATATCGGCGATTACCGCGGTGACCGTCTCGGCGACGGCGGGATCACCAGTGGGGGTAGCCACGGAGAGGGCGGATTTGATGTAGAGCGGCTCGGACACGCGGAGCTCCTTCAGAGGGGTGAAACGATTCGGATTGATGGTGCGCGGTCTCGAACGACCGATGCGCAAGGGTATGTATACGTATGTACTACGTGTTGCACGATACCTTCCCCGGCGCGAAGATGGCAAGGGTGAATGAAGATACCGCGTCAGCCTGGCATGTGAAAGTTTGTGTCAATAAGCAGAATTCGATCTCGAGTGCGTCCTGCTTCGCCGTGACAGGGCAGCGCGACGGCGGGTGATGAAGACACGATTTCGGGCTCAGGGCGCAGTGTTCGGCCAGGGGCGGTCATTCGAATGAATCGGTCTACCGAGGGTCGACGAATTCCGAACGCACCAGTGCGCTGCTGCGCTTTGTGCCGGCGGCGGCACCCGGTTCGGTTGGGTGTCTAGCTGCTCGGAGGGGTCAGGAGGGCATCGGTGGTGCGCCGGATGTGGGTGCACAGCAGCTCACACGCTCGACCGGAGTCGCGACCCACGGCGGCGTCGAGGATGGCGCGATGCTCGCCGGCGATGTCTCGATCCCGATCGTGCAATGGCGCGGACCAGCGCCGGTAGAGTTCGGCCGAATCGCGGAGCATAGTTGCGGTTGCCAGGATCCGGTTGTTGGTGCAGCCGTCGAGCAACGCCTGGTGGTACTCGCCGTGTGCGAGAACCCAGTCGTCGGAGAACCGAGCGGGGTCGGCGGGGTCGTACTGGGGGGTGCGCTCGAGGCGGTGGTGTGCGGCGACGACCCGGCCCTCCCATCCCAGATCGCCCCCTGCGATGGCGTACTTGAGTGCGAGGACCTCGATTTCGCAGCGTGCATCGGTTAAGTCGACCAGGTCTTTCTCGGAGATCTCCACTACGCGAAAGCCCAGTTTGGGCGCTGAGGTGACCAGTCCCTGCTCGGCGAGCCGTTGCAGCGCCTCTCGGATGACGCCGATGCTGCACTTGTACGTCTCCACCAGTCCGGCAAACCCTAGCCGTGACCCGGGGGCGAGACGCCCCGCAAGGATGTCCGCGCGGACCGCTTCGTACACGCGGGCCGTCCGACTCGGGGCCTCGATGGGCAGCTGAGTGGTCATCGCGCTCTCACCGGTTCCTTGTCACCTCGGGGTTGGGTACCTGCAAGATCCTACACGATCGCGAAAGATCGCAGAGTTTTCGAAAACTATTTGACTTTTCACTCCGCCGGTGTGATTGTCGTTACAGGCGGTGCCGCTGCCGTCTCGAATTCCAATAGTGATGAGGAGTAGCTCGTGCGCTTGATGAACCTTGCAGGTCGATTGCAGATTGCTTTGGGGGACAAGGTGATCGACGTGTCTGATGCCAGTGGTGGGCGCTTCGACGCGGACCCGCAGGCGGTCTACGACCGGTGGGATGAGTTCGTGGGATGGAGTTCCTCCCTGCCCACTGACGCTCCGCTGAAGGATCAGCAGGGAGTGGTCGGTGCACCGGTCCCGCGGCCGCGGCAGGTCTTCGCGGTCGGTCTGAACTACGACGAGCACGCCGACGAATCGGGCTTCGAACGCCCGGAGAACCCGGTGATCTTCACCAAGTTCGTCTCGTCGATCACCGGCCCGGTCACCACGGTCGAATTGCCCGAAGGAGCGGTCGACTGGGAAGTCGAGCTGGTAGTGGTGCTCGGCCGCGGTGGCCGCAACATTCCCGTGGCCCAGGCATGGGATCACGTCGCCGGCGTCACGGTCGGCCAGGACCTGTCCGAGCGGGTGCGGCAGCATTCCGGCCCTGCCCCGCAGTTCAGTCTGGCCAAGTCGCATGCCGGCTTCTCCCCGGTCGGCCCCACGCTGGTGACGGTCGACGAACTCGGCGATCGCGACGACCTCGAGCTCGGCGCCGACATCAACGGCGAGACGGTGCAGACAGGACGGACCTCGCAGCTGATCTTCCCGGTCCCGGTGCTGATCGAGAGCCTCTCGCGCACCGTCGAGCTCTACCCGGGCGACGTCATCTTCACCGGCACCCCGGCCGGTGTCGGTGCAGGTCGTACTCCACCCCGCTACCTCGGCGCCGGTGACGTGCTGCGCAGCTTCATCACCGGTATCGGCGAGCTGAACCAGAGGTTCGTCGCTCCCGCCGAGTCCGCAACCGCGCTCAGCAGTGCCGAACTGGTCACCCAGCGAGGCTGATCATGGCGCTTCACCGACTCGACTCCATCGTCCTGGGCGTGCCGGACCTCGACTCGGCCACGGCCTTCTACGAGGACTTCGGTCTCGCCCACGTCGGCGGGCACCTGTTCGCCACGCAAGACGGGTCCATCCAGCTCTCGCTGGTCGCGGCACCGACCCGCCGGCTGGTCACCGCGACGTTCGCCGTCGACGATGCCGACGATCTCTCCCGCGCCCAACGGAACCTCACCTCGCTGGGGTTGGCCTCCGCGCGCACCGGCGGCCGGGTGAGCACCGTCGAACCCGCGACCGGAACCGGAATCGACCTGTTGATTTCCCCCCGCCTCGAGCAAGAGCGGTTTACCGCCCCCGCGGTCAACGCCCCCGGCCGGATCGATCGAGTCAACGCCCGCGCCGACGGGGCCGTCCTCGAAACCCGGACCAAGCCCCGCCGGCTCGGACACATCGTCCTCGGTACCCCGAACTTCGATGCCTCGCACCAGTTCTTCGTCGACGCACTGGGCTTCAAGATCAGCGACATCGTCAAGGGCGAAGGTGTGTTCCTACGGTGCTCGACCGATCACCACAACATCTTGATCCAACGCGCCCCGATTGCGTTCATGCACCACAGCAGCTGGCAGGTCGACGACGTCGACGCGATCGGGCGGGGAGCTATGGACATGCTCGACGGGCATCCCGAGCGCCACGTCTGGGGTCTCGGTAGGCACTACGCCGGGTCCAACTTCTTCTGGTACTTCAAGGATCCCGCCGGCAACTTCGCCGAATACCACAGCGACATGGACTTCATCCCGGAAGACGCGCTCTGGACACCCGAAGAACTCGAAGGAGCTCGCGGACTCTATCGATGGGGACCGCCACCACCACCCTCGTTCATCAAGCCCGACGACCTCGCAGACCTGATGATCCACGGCCACAGTGGCTGAGAGCCGATTTTCACAGCTCGCAGACCGCTCTCACGGAAGGAGAAACACCAATGGACAACAGCAGCGATCCTACGCAGGTGTTGCTGAAATTCTATGCCGCGGAAGAGAAGTATCTCGCCACCGGCGGTGAGGACTTCAGCGAAATCGCCAGCACACTGGATCCTGAATGCGTTATGCACCAGCCGCAATCATTGCCCTACGCCGGCGAATGGCACGGACACGATGGCTTCGAACGGTGGATGGAGGCGTTCGGGGATACCTGGGCGTCCCTCGCCGTCGAGAATCCCGCCTTCTACCCGTCCGGAGCGAACCACATCTTCGTTCGATCGACAGTGGTCGCACGCGCCAAACGCACCGGAACGGACATCACCTGGCCACTCTTGCAGATGATCACGACTCGTGACGGGCGCATCCTGGAGATCCAGCCCTTCCACTGGGACACAGTGCCGATCGCTACAGCGGCGGCCTACCCCACGAGCTGATCGACCACGACCCTGGTAATGGCGAAGTGCTGTGTCGCTCGTGAATCGAGCGGTCATACACGGACATGGCACCGCACCACCTCGGCACCCGCGTGTCCCCGGAGGTCGGCGGCCATCCCGGGAACTGCAGAACGACCCGCACGCCGCCCTCCGGGAACCCGCAGTCGACCACACCCTCAGCGTCGACTTCTCCCTCGTTCCAGCTGCCACATGACGGGTGATTGCCCGATAAGCGCGGCAAACCCGGAATCGTCAACCCGACCGCGCAGATTGAGCGCCGAACTCGGCACGCAGTGCGGGCAGCAGCATCACTCGCTCCTCAAACGACGCGAATCCCGTGATCCCGCATCCCATGCGCCGGTCCACCCATGTATGGCAACAATCAACCGACACCGCACCCGCGGTCACCGGAATTGAACTGCCCGTGCCGTTCGGCGCGGTGCCAGTCGGCAGGACCTCACCACGACGGCCCCGGGTCGGCGACTGCCGGAATCGACATCATTGCACCGCGCCCATCACCGCCCAAGGACAACAATGACCATTCCCCGTCAATCCGCCCCGGCAAAAACCGCCGGGCAGGACAGTCCGCGCAGCACCACAAACGCGGATACCCTGCCCATCGCTGCCCTTCTCCCGCTCGCCGCGACTGCACTGCTTGCCATCGTCACGGAGACACTCCCGGCGGGATTGCTCCTGCAAATCTCGTCCGGCCTCTCGATCAGTGATTCCGCAGCGGGGCAGATGGTGAGCGCGTACGCACTCGGCGCCGTCATCGCGGCCATCCCTGCTATCACCCTCACGCGAGGTATGCGGAGAAAGCCAATCCTCCTGTCCGTCGTGGCGGGGATGTTCCTCGCCAACCTCATCACTGCCTTCGTCGATATCTTCGCCATCACACTCGTCGCGCGGTTCGTCGCCGGTGCGTTCTCCGGAGTGCTGTGGGGCATGCTCGCCGGCTATACCCGAAAGATCGCCCCACCGGCCAAGACCGGCAAAGCGCTGGCGATTGCGATGGCGGGTACCACCATTGCCTTCTCCATCGGTACGCCCCTGGGGACCTACCTCGGATCAATGCTCGGCTGGCGATGGGCATTCGTGACCTTGGCAACGTTCGCCGCAGTTCTGATCGCATGGATTGTCGTTGCCGTTCCCGACGCACCAGGACAGCCGCCGCAAACCCGCACACCCCTGCATCGGGTGTTCACGGTCCCGGGAGTGGCGGCGATACTCCTCGTCGTCTTCGGCTGGTTCTTCGCCCACAACATGCTCTACACCTACATTGCACCGTTCCTCGCCTCCGTCGACGCCGGTCTGCGCGTCGACGTGGTCCTCCTCATCTTCGGTGTCTCCTCGCTCGCGGGAATCGTGCTCACCGGAACCGTGATCGATCGGGCTCTCCGCAAGATGGTGTTGGCCAGCCTGACTGCATTCGCCACCGGAACACTCGCCCTCGGAATAGCAGGCGGCAACTCACTCGTCCTCATGGCCGCCGTAGTCCTCTGGGGCGGAACATTTGCCGGCGCCTCGACATTGCTGCAAACAGCACTGGCGGATGCCACCGGGCCCGATGCCGATGTTGCAAATTCGATGCTGACTGTTGCCGCCAATCTCGCGATTTTCGGTGCGGGCACCACCGGCGGAGTCCTACTCGACACCGCAGGCCCGCAGCTATTCCCATGGGTGGCCCTGGTCATCATCGCAGTTGTCTTCGGAATCGCACTCCTCGCACGGCGACACGCGATCGTTCCAGGTCGACGCGTGGACCGAATGGAATCGCCGTCGCAGGAGTAACCCCCACCGGCCCAACACCAACAACACCCGCAGAGACCGAGGAGAAGACTATGACTGCACCCACGGAGTTGATCATGTGGGAGGGAAGTGTGCGCACCTTCACCTATCGCGAACAACTCGAAGCAACAGCCGAGGCCGGATTCGACTCGCTAGCACTGACACCCGCAGCCTTTCGCACAGCCATCGACGGCCTCGGCGCGACGGGGGTCAGACACCTGGCAACTGAGATCGGAATCAATCTGCACCTCGACACGGTCACCGGATGGGCGCCGATCCGCATACCCAGTGGCGCAGAAGACAATCTCATCGCACGATTCGATTTCTCCGTCGACGAATGTCTCGAACTCGTCGACTCGCTCGACCTCAGATCCATCCTGGCCGTAGCGGTATTCGACCACGACGCCATACCGAAGGACACCCTCGTACGCGGATTTGGTGAGCTGTGTGACGCCGCGCTGGTCCGAGAAGTTCGCGTCAATCTCGAGTTCATGCCGTTCTGGGGAGTACCCGACCTAGCCGCAGCCTGGGACATCATCGACCGCGCACAAAGGCCCAACAGCGGTCTGATGCTCGATACCTGGCACTTCGCGCACAGCGGATGCGACGTCGACCTGCTCGCTCAAATCCCGGAAGACGTCACAGTCAACCTGCAACTAGCGGACGGATTCCCGGCGTCGACGGGAGCCGATCTGATTGAACTGACCTTGCACGAGCGACAACTGCCAGGAGAGGGAACCCTCGATCTGGAGAGCGTGCTCAACGCGGTCCAAGGTCGCGGATCGGTCGGGACAGCGGGCCCCGAGGTCTTCTCCGACGAGTTGGACACGATGGCCGCACCAGAGGCCGGCCGCGCATTGGGAACGTCGACCCGCCGGGTGCTAGGTATCGGCGCCCACGACCGCTGAGCGGACCTTCACACAAGCCCGAGCGAATCTTCGCCTCGGTGTCACGACACGAGAAGAGGTTAACGATGAAACTGAACAACAAAGTCGCGGTGGTTACCGGTGGAGCCGGCGGACTTGGGACTGAAATCTCCCGGGAGTTGGCCCGCCAAGGTGCGGCGGTAGCAATCCTCGACCGCGACTCGGTGGACGACGTCGCATCGCAGGTGTCCTCAGAGGGGACGAAAGCGATCCAGCTCGGCGTCGACATCACCAACAACTCCGAGGTCGCATCCGCCTTCGGTGAGATCGAAAGCCTCCTGGGGCCAGTCGACATCTTGGTGAACGCAGCCGGTATCACCGGTACGTCCAGACCCACCCATGAAGCAACCGAGAACGATTTCGACGATGTCTTCGCAGTCAACGTCAAAGGCACCTTCTTCTGCTCCAAGTACGCCATCCAAAGCATGCTTCAACACAAGTCCGGCGGGTCCATCGTCAATATCTCCTCGACGTACGGAGTAGCCGCTAACGCGGACATTCCCCTGTACCATGCGACGAAAGCAGCTGTCCTCATGATGGCCAAGACCGATGGGGTCACCTACGCGGCAGAGGGAATTCGCGCCAACGCAATAGTTCTCGGAACCACCCGTACCGCTATGTCCGAGGCTGCCATGTCGATCAGCCCAGAAGGCTCCGCCTACCTCCAAAACTTGATCGACCTGCACCCGCTCAAGCGGCAAGCCGAACCCGACGAGGTCGCGAAGGTCGTCGCCTTCCTCGCCGGCCCCGACGCCAGCTACATCACCGCCGCCGCAATTCCCGTCGACGGGGGATACACCGCAATCTGATCTCGCAGCAGAACAGGCAACAGCAAGCAAGGTGTGCCTCACGGTCCATGGTGCCGTTCCAGGCCTTTCCGCCGCTGCCCTTGGTGGGGAGGTTACAGGATCCTGGCGGGGCGTGCGCACGTCCCGCCGGGTTGCGCACATTTGACGGGGGCACCAGGGCTTCGGTGGATCAGGCTCTGGCACATGGGATTTATGCCGTTCGAGGCGATGGGTCGGACGTCTTCGCTGCTGAGACCGACAACTGGTGAAAACCCATGTCCACTTTCGCGTAAGCCATGGAAACATCGGCTTCAAGCCGGATACGGCGGTCTCCAGGCTCCCTGGGTTTGGATTGCGGACAACCTGCAGCCTCGATAGCCGGTGGGCGTGCGCGATGGTCACCGCGTCAGTGCGCGGAGTCGCCTTTCTTCCGCTTCGGGATCAGGTGCGCGATCAGGACGACGATCGCGCCGACGACGAGCCCGACGAGTGCGGACACCACGGTCCCGGCAGTCCAGGACAGAGCACCGGCGAAGCCGCCGTGCACGAGATCGCCGAACCAGTGTTCGAGATCGTGGAGGCGATCGGCCGGCCAGTGGAATCCTGCCTCGCCGACGTTGACCAGAAGGATGTGGCCGCCGACCCACAGCATCGCGGCGATCCCGACCACGGTGAGCACCGCCATCACCTTCGGCATCGCTGCGACGAGCCCTCGACCGATCCACTGACTGAACGAGGACTCGCGTTGGGCAAGCACCAGGCCCACGTCGTCCATCTTCACGATCAGCGCGACCACGCCGTACACCAGGACGGTGATGAGGATGGCGACGACGAGGAGCACCAACAGCCGAGTGAGGAACGGTTCGTCCTCGACCGACGACAGCGAGATCACCATGATCTCGGCGGACAGGATCAGGTCGGTGCGGATCGCGCCGCTGACCATTGTCTTCTCGAGTTCGGGTCCGCTCTGCCCTTCGGTCGCGCCCTCGCCCTCGTGGTGACCGCCGGTGAGTGCCTCGTAGACCTTCTCGGCTCCCTCGAAGCACAGGAACAGACCACCGGCGATCAGCAGGTACGGCAGTGCCTGGGGCAGGAACTCGCTCAGGATCATCGCCACCGGCAAGATGATCAGGAGTTTGTTGCGGATCGACCCGATCGCGATCTTGCGGATGATGGGCAGTTCGCGATTAGGGGAGAACCCGTGTACGTAGCGGGGGGTGACGGCTGTGTCGTCGACGACCACGCCCGCTGCCTTGACGCTGGCCTTGCCTGCCGCGGCTCCGATGTCGTCGATGGATGCCGCAGCCGCTTTCGCGAGTGCCGCGACGTCGTCCAATAGGGCCACGAGACCACCAGCCACGGGAACCTCCCTCAGTTCGGATGTGCAGAGCCGACCGAATGACACGCGGTCGCGGGTCGACACCGAACGGTACCGAATCCGTGGTCATTCACAACAATGAGATCAACGATGCAGGGCTGACTGGGCCGTGCCGGTGGTGGTCGACTGCGTGCCCACCACTGCAGTCGCTGATACGGCGGGGGGCGCCTTCGAGTGACTGTCGCCGTCGGAGTCGGTGCGTCGTTCTCGTGCGGCGCTCGAGGCGACTCGGAGGGGGTTGGCGAATATGGCGGCGGGGCAGGGGATCACCGCCGTCCCGGCGCAAGCGGAGCTTGCGACTCGAGCATCCGCGCAGCCACGCCATCGAGAAGCTGCAGGTCAACAGTGGCTGTCAGTGACAGCTCGATCGCGGACGCTATCGCTTCCCCTCCAGACGAACCTTGATGGTACTTAGGTTAGGGTTACATGATATCTTTCACGTTCTTCCTCGTGCGCACCTGCTGATCGCTGTCGTTTCGATCGACACCCGCGATCGACGCTCGCGTGGAGTATTGATCCTGGACGAGCAGAAAGTTATGACGAGCGTGAAGATTTCCGTGGGCCGAATCGGTCTCGTGGCCGTCACCGCAGTACTGGCGAGTGCGCTGGTCGCGTGTGGACAATCCGAGGCGGTCGACGACACCGGCGCCGCTGCGACCGGGGAAGGCAGTACGAATTATCCGCTCGTCCTCGACAACTGCGGCGAGACGGTCACCGTCGACGCGCCGCCGCAGCGAGTGGTGTCGCTGGACCAGGGCTCGACCGAGATCATGCTGTCGCTCGGCCTCGCCGACCGAATGGTGGGCACCGCGTCGTGGACGGATCCGGTTCGCGAGAATCTCGCCGGAGCCAACGCATCGGTCCCCAGGCTGGCGGACAACGCACCGACGTACGAGGTCGTCCTCGACGCCGATCCGGACTTCGTGACCGCGTCGTTCGGCCGGCACTTCAAGCAGGGTGGTGTAGCGGAGCGCGCCCGGTTCGAGGAGACCGGAGTCGCGTCGTACCTCTCGCCCACCGACTGCGAGAACGGGGTGAGCATCAACGGCGGCGGCAAGCGCACCACACCTCTGACGATGGACGCGCTCTATCAGGAAATCCGTGAGATCGCGGCCGTGTTCGACGTGAATGAGCGGGGCACGAAACTGGTCGACGAACTGCAGGGCCGCGAGGCCGCTGCGCTCGCCGGCCTCGAGAAGTCGAACGTGTCGATGGCGTTCTGGTTCGCCGACACCAAGAGCCCCTACGTCGCGGGTGGTCTGGGCTCGGCGAGCCTGCTCGCCACCACGGTCGGGGCCACCAACGTGTTCTCGGATCTGACCGACGATTGGCCTGCCGTCGGTTGGGAAACGGTCGTGGAACGCAACCCGGAGGTCCTCGTCCTCGGTGACCTCCTGCGGAACCGCTTCCCCGGAGACCTACTGGCGGACAAGATTGCCTTCCTCGAATCCGATCCCGTGACCCGGAATCTCGACGCGGTGCGCAACCGGCGGTACATCGCACTGCACGGCGCGGAGATGAACCCGTCCATTCGTGCCGTGGACGGCCTCGAGAAGGTCGCCGCGGGCCTTCGCGACCTGAAGGTCCCGTCCTGACCACCACTCTCGGCCGCGCCGATACCGCTGCTGCCGAACCGGTTCGGCGGCGACAGTGGGTCGTCGGGTCACTGATCGTGGGCGGCGGGATCCTCGCGCTCGCACTGTCGATCCTCGTCGCCGTCACCTTGGGCCCGGCGGACGTTTCACTGGTCAACGTCCGCGACGTCCTGCTCAACCACCTCGGTCTCGCGGACATCCCGGTGCGGCTGTCGAAGAACGCGATCGTGTGGGAGGAACGTCTACCCCGCGCATTGGTGGCCGCCGCCTGTGGCGCCGGTCTCGGTCTGTGCGGTGTGATCATGCAGTCGCTGCTGCGGAACCCGCTCGCGGACCCGTTCGTGCTGGGAATCTCGTCGGGTGCGTCGACCGGTGCCGTGATCGTGGGTGTGCTCGGGGTTGGTGGGGCGGCGCTCGGATTGTCCGGCGGCGCATTCATCGGGTCCCTGGTCGCGTTCGGCCTGGTGCTGCTCCTTGCCCGCCTGTCCGGTGGCAACAACGACCGCATCATCCTTGCAGGAGTCGCGAGTACCCAACTGTTCTCCGCGCTCACGTCCTTCTTCATCTTCGCGTTCGCCGACTCCGACGAAACCCGAGGCGTGATGTTCTGGCTGCTCGGATCACTCGAGGGCGTCCGCTGGGACGACGTCACGCTGTGCGCGGTAGTCGTGTTCTGCGGGACGGCGGTGTGTCTGCACTTTGCGTACGTCCTCGACGCCTTCTCCTTCGGTGACGATGTGGCGGCCTCCCTCGGCATCTCCGTCGCGAAGGTCCGTCTCCTACTGCTGGTGGTCACGGCGATCATCACTGCGACCCTGGTCAGCGTCGCCGGCGCGATCGGGTTCGTGGGGCTGGTACTCCCGCATGCGGCGCGGCTCCTGGTGGGGCCCCGGCACAGCAGGCTGATCCCCGCGACGGCGCTGATGGGCGCCGTGTTCATGGTGTGGGTGGACGCCGTCTCCCGCGTCGCGTTCGCGCCCACCCCGTTGCCGGTGGGTGTCGGCACCGCCCTGGTCGGTGTTCCCGCGTTCATCGTCATCCTGTCCCGTCGAAGGAGAACACAGTGACCCTGCGTGCAGACACCGTCACCTGGAACCGTGGCGGCGCACTGGTCGTCGACGGTGTCACGGTGACACCCGAACAGGGTGAGACCGTGGGACTGCTCGGGCCGAACGGCTCCGGGAAGTCCTCACTCCTGCGCCTGCTGAACGGTGTCGTCCGCCCCACCGCCGGTGTCGTGACCCTCGACGGGGACGACCTCGCCGCCGTGCGGCGCAAGGAGATTGCGCGCGCCGTGGCGGTGGTGAGCCAGCACGCCGACACCGACGTCGACATCACGGTCCGCGACGTCGTGCGACTCGGACGTATCCCGCACCGCGGAACCTTCGGCGGCAACCCGACCGCCGACGATGCCGCGGTGGCGGCCGCGCTCGCACACACCGGCCTCACGTCGAAGGCGGACCGGCTGTGGCACAGGCTGTCGGGCGGGGAGAAGCAGCGGGTGCAGATCGCCCGTGCGCTGGCGCAGGAACCACGGGAACTGCTGCTGGACGAGCCGACCAATCACCTCGACATTCACCATCAACTGGAGTTGCTGGCACTCGTCACCCGGCTGCCGGTCACCAGTGTGATCGCCCTGCACGACCTCAACCTCGCCGCCATGTTCTGTGACACGGTGATCGTGTTGAAGGAGGGGCGGGTCGTCGCCGGGGGAACGCCCGCCGAGGTGTTGACCGCCGAGTTGATCGCCCAGGTGTACAACGTCCGGGCTGAGGTTCTCATCGACCAGGCGAAAGGGCGACTGTCCATCCTGTTCGAGCCGGGGCCGATTCCCGTTCCCACGCACTGAGGCCCTGGGGTGTTGTGCTGC
The DNA here is from genome assembly GCF_030056915.1 of Rhodococcus sp. IEGM 1307. Taxonomy (NCBI): domain Bacteria; kingdom Bacillati; phylum Actinomycetota; class Actinomycetes; order Mycobacteriales; family Nocardiaceae; genus Rhodococcus; species Rhodococcus sp. IEGM 1307. The sequence goes on along the minus strand of NZ_JASHKW010000004.1, from coordinate 76,099 downwards.
GGGTCGACGATCGCGGTGACGTGACCGCGGGTGCTGATGGACGGCGGACGCGCTGGCGGTGGTCGTTCTTCGACGACCTCCATCGAGCGACGCCCACCGTCAGGCTGCTCGTCCTCACCCAGTTGACGTTCAACGTCGGCTTCTTCATGGTCTTGCCCTACTTGTCAGTGCACCTGACCAGCGACCTGAGTCTCGGTGCGGCACTGGTCGGCGTCGTACTCGGCGTTCGCACATTCTCACAGCAGGGACTGTTCTTCGTCGGCGGCACCCTCGCCGACAGGTTCGGTATCAAGCCCGTAGTCCTCGTCGGCTGCGGACTGCGCGTCCTGGGATTTCTCGGCTTGGCGGTCTGTGATTCCCTGACCGGAGTGCTGCTGGCGACGGTTCTGGTCGGATTTGCGGCCGCATTGTTCTCTCCCGCAGTCGAGTCCGCGGTCGCCATCGAGGCCGGCAAGAGCGAGCGTCACGGTGGTCCGCGCCGGGTGGAGACATTCGCACTTCTCTCGGTATGCAATCAAATCGGCTCTTTCACCGGACCACTCGTCGGATCGGTGTTGCTTCTGGCCGATTTCCGCATCGCCTGTCTCGTCGCTGCGGTCATCTTCGTCGTCATCATCGCCGCGCACCTGAAATGGCTTCCGAACGAACCGGGTGAGCACCACGACGAACCATGGCACGGGGGATGGACAGACGTAGTGCACAACAAACTGTTCGTGCTGTTCGCGATCGCCATGAGCACCCAACTGGTCGCCTACAACCAGCTGTACCTCCTGCTCCCTCTCGAAGTCGAACGGATGTGGGGATCGCAAACGGTGCTGGGCTGGTTCTTCGCACTTTCGGCGATCTTCGTCGTGACGGCGCAGTTGCCGATCACCCGCAGGGTTCAGAACCGTTCCCCTCGCGTCGTCCTGCCGATCGGGTTCGCAGTGATGGCGGGGTCGTTCCTCGTCCTCCCGGCAACAGCTCCGCTTCGACTGAGCGGTGTCATCGGTCTGATCCCCGTGGCGGTGTTCGTGCTGCTGCTCGCGCTCGGGCAGATGATCGCGATGCCGCAGGCGCGCGATTTGGTGCCCCGTCTGGCCGCCGAGCGGAGACTGGGTGCCTACTTCGGATTCATGGCGTCACTCGGCGGCATCGGTGTACTCATCGGCTCGGCTGCGCTCGGGGCGTTGATCGACGCTGCCCCCGAGACAGGTTGGGGTGCAGGCATTCCCTGGCTGGCGGCGGCTGCGTTCCCCATTGCCAGCGGATTGTGTCTGCGGACCGTGCTGGCCAGATTGCAGTGAGCCCGATTCCGTCGTGTTGCTTCGACGGATTAGTCCCTCGGCTGCGCCCCGCGACATGCTGATCCTTCTCGTGGCCGCCGGATGCGGCAGCGACGATTCGTCGCAGGACGTGTCTGCCACCGTCCAGGGGGTGTTCACCTATGGCGAGCATGATGCGGGCCTTGGGACCTCCACGAACTGACGGGCCGGCAATCACGCGTAAGTGGGAACTCCAATCACACCTGATTCCGATTTTGCTGCGGTCGCGCACTTCAGGGGAGGATCTACCCACCTACGCCGGCGAGGAGCCGTTAGGCCGCTGCCGGTTTGTGGGGTGACTGCTGCAAAAAGACGTTTAACCAGCGTCTCCTGTCCGTTACCGGCTCTGGGGCGCCTTTCTAGTCGCGGTCGCCAGTCGCTGCATGCATCGGTGCCGAATTCGCAGGATCGTGGACGGGTCGACCGACCGGGCCGCGGGGGTGTCCAGCAAGTGCAGAACCCGGCGGTAGTACTCGTCGAGACTGATGCCGAAGGTCGGTAGTACGTGCTCGTCGCCGCCGTCGTAGGGCGCCCATGTCACGGCGAATGTGAGGATCTCTGTCTGGTAGCCGATCATGTCGATGTCCGTTCTGGTGGGGCTGCCCCGCCCAGCAATTGCTGTGGCCGGCGCTCAGAGGTGTCCTTCCACGAATTGTGCGATGCCGTTGCCGAAGGACCAGTCGTCGCGTGTGTTCGCGAGCACCGAGACGATCACATCGGTTGGCGCCAAACCGGTCTCGGTGTGCAGGCGATCGGCCAGGGCCCGATACATGGCCTTCTTCTGCTCCTGGCTGCGGCCCTGTTGAGCCACCTGCACGACCACGATGTCGTCGGTTCGCTCGAACCCCAGCCCCGTGTCCTCGGCGATGATCTGCCCCGGCTTGTGTTCGGAGATGATCTGGTAGCGGTCTCGGTCCGGTGCGGCGAAGTGCTCGAGCATCACGCCCTGCACTACATCCGCGAGGTGACGAAGCTGCTCAGGAGTACGCCTGTTCTCGATGACGTGGATGTGAACGAGAGGCATGACGTGCTCCTTGATGGTGTGAGGGGTGATCGTGCGGGTGGGGCCTGTGCGGGGTGCGGTCCGAGATCCGCACCCCGCACAGGTGATTGGTGGGCTCTCCGTCTACGAAAGCCTCATGGAAAGGGGCTAGTTGTTCTGGGGGAAGCCGAGGTTGAGGCCGCCGTGGCTGGGGTCGAGCCAGCGGGTGGTGACGACCTTGCCGCGGGTGAAGAAGTGGACGCCTTCGGTGCCGTGGGCGTGGGTGTCGCCGAAGAGGGAGTTCTTCCAGCCCCCGAAGGAGTAGTACGCCATGGGGACGGGGATGGGGACGTTGATGCCGACCATGCCGACCTCGACCTCGTTCTGGAACCGTCGGGCGGCGCCGCCGTCGTTGGTGAAGATGGCGGTGCCGTTGCCGAACTGGCTGGAGTTCACCAGTTCCAGGGCCTCGTCGTAGGAGTCGACGCGGATGACGGAGAGGACGGGTCCGAAGATTTCGTCGGTGTAGACGCTCATGTCGGTGGTGACGTGGTCGATGAGGGTCGGGCCGAGCCAGAATCCGTCCTTGCCGCCGTTCGCCTGCACGGTGCGCCCGTCGACGACGATGGTGGCCCCGTCGTTTTCGCCGGCGTCGATGTAGGAGGCGACCTTGTCGCGGTGCACCTTGGTCACCAGCGGGCCCATGTCGGAATCCTGGGTGCCGTCGCCGATCTTCAACGTGTCGGTGCGGTCTTTGATCTTGGCGACGAGTTCGTCGGCGATGTCGCCGACCGCGACCAGGGCACTGATGGCCATGCAGCGTTCGCCGGCGGAGCCGAAGCCGGCGTTGACCATGGCGTCGGCGGCGAGGTCGAGGTCGGCGTCGGGCAGGACGATGGCGTGGTTCTTCGCCCCACCCAATGCTTGGACGCGTTTGCCGTGGGCGGTGCCGGTGGCGTAGACGTACTGGGCGATGGGGGTGGAGCCGACGAAGCTGATGGCCTTGATGGCGGGGTGGGTGAGGAGTTCGTCGACGGCGGTCTTGTCGCCCTGCAGGACGTTGAAGACGCCGGCCGGCAGGCCGGCTTCGGCCCAGAGTTCGGCCATCCAGATCGCGGCGGTGGGGTCCTTCTCGCTGGGTTTGAGGACGACGGTGTTGCCGGCGGCGATGGCGATGGGGAAGAACCACATCGGGACCATGGCGGGGAAGTTGAACGGGGAGATGATGCCGACCGGGCCGACGGGTTGGCGGAGGGAGGAGACGTCGATGTTGGTGGAGGCGTTTTCGGTCATGCCGCCTTTGAGCAGGTGGGCGATGCCGCAGGCGAATTCGACGACTTCCTGGCCGCGGCTGACTTCGCCGAGGGCGTCGGAGACGACCTTGCCGTGCTCGGCGGTGATGATCTCCGCCAACTCGCCCTTTCGTTCGTTGAGCAGTTCCCGGAATGTGAAGATCACCTGGGTGCGCTTGGCGAGGGAGGTGTCGCGCCAGGCGGGGAACGCGGCGGCGGCGGCGTCGATGACGGCGCGGGCGTCCTCGACGCTGGCGAGGGCGACCTGACCGGTCACGGCACCGGTCGCCGGGTTCGTCACCGGAGCGGTGTTGCCGCTCGTGCCCGTGAACGTCTTGTTGTCGAACCAGTGTGGGATCGCCCGAAGGGTGCTGTCGCTGTGTGTCATGAAGTGGGGTCCTGTCGAATGAGAAGAAGCTGGTGGTCTCGTCGGGAAAGCGGCACGATCGGCATCAGAAGATGGTGTATGCCTTGCGGACGGTTTCGGTGACGTCCCAGCGTCCGGACCATCCCGGAGGCAGGACCACGAAATCGCCGGCCGAGATCTCGACCTTGATGCCGGTCTCGTCGTCGGTGAGTGTGGCCTTGCCTTCGATGATGAAGCAGGTTTCGGTGTTGGGTCGGTCGACGACAGGCCAGCCGCCGGGCTGGCATTCCCAGATTCCGATCTGGGCGTCGGTGCCGCCGTCGACGGGCAGGGTGCGCACCTGCGGGTCGCCGCTGTCGGCACCGGGTCGCTGGCCGGCGGGGGTCAGCTCACCGTTCACGACGGTGGAGGGCAGGTGGATCAGTGAAGCCATGTTCGATGTCTCCAGGAATCGGTCGAGGGGATGTCAGTGGGCGCCGGTGAGCTTTTCCAGCAGCGCGGACACCTTGGACGGTTTGTTGGTGACGCGCTCTTCGAGGTCCGCGGTCGCGGCGGCTCGCAGTCCGGCGTTGACCCCGAACCATCGGAAGGGTTCGACCTCCCATTTGGGGGAGTGGTGGTTGACCACCGGGAGTGAGTTCAGGTCGTCGCGTTTGTCGAGGATGAGGTTGCGCAGGATGCGGCCGGCGAGGTTGCTGGTGGCGACCCCGTCGCCGACATACGGTCCGGCCCAGGCCATTTTGTTGTTCTGGTCGTAACCAACCGAGGGGAACCAGTCGCGCGGAACACCGAGTGGGCCGCCCCACCGGTGGGTGATCGGTACGTCCTTCAGTGTCGGGAAGAACTCGTGCATCGTGTCGATGATCTTCTCGTGAATCTTCTCGTCGACGTCGAACGACGGGTGGACCTTGGACCGGAAGTGGTACGGCGCCCCGCGCCCGCCGAAGACGAGGCGGCCGTCGTTGGTCGGGTGGGCGTAGATCCGCAGGTTCCGCATGTCGTTGAACGCGGTTCGGCCGTCGAGGCCGAGTTCCAGACGGACCTCGTCCGGCAGCGGGGCGGTCGCGACGACGAGCGAGTACAGCGGCGCCACATTGCGCCGGTATTCGGGGAATTCGGGGGTGAACGCTTCGGTGGCGCGGATGACGACGGATGCGGTGACCGACCCGTGCTGCGTCCAGACGATGCCCTTGCCGATCTCGTCGACCGCGGTGTCCTCATAGATGACCCCGCCGCGCTCCTCGACCCAGCCGGCGAGACCGCGCACCAGCTTGTCCGGGTGCAGCAGGGCGCAGTGCTCGGTGTAGATTCCGCCGAGCACACCGGCTGCGTTGACCTTCTCGCGCGCGGCGTCGGCATCGAGCAACTGCCACTGCCCGTGGGTGCCGAACCTCTCGGCGCCATCGACAGTCGCCTTCGCCCGCGCCCATTGCGCCTGGCTGCGGGCAAGGGAGACGAATCCGTCGCGGGAGTATTCGCAGTCGATCTTCTCGGCCGCGACGACGTCGCCGATCTCGCTGACCGTTTCGTTCATCGCCGCCTGCAGATCCAGGGCGGCGCGATGCGAGTACAGCTGTTCGACGCGGCCGAGCGACACCGGGAAGATCGAGGACGCCCACCCGCCGTTGCGTCCCGAGGCGCCGAAGCCGGCGTATTCCCGTTCGAGCAGAACTACTTTCAGCGTCGGGTCGGCCTGCAGCAGATAGTAGGCCGCCCACAGTCCGGTGAACCCGGCACCGACGATCGCCACGTCGGCGGTGATGTTGCCGGGCAGCGTGGGCCGCCGGGATGTGTGCTCTCGGTCTTTGCGCCACAGGGGTGTACCGTCTGCGGCACCTGACACACCGCGCTCCGCGCGGGCGTTACTGACCACCATTTACAGCCTCCAGCCGTTCGTTCGTTCGTGCGTCGAAGTCCAGTGTCGTCTCAGCGTGTGAGCCCCGACATACTCCGGATTTACAGACATATAACTGGCGGCTGTACTTTTGTATGAGGAGGTGAAGGCCGATGATCTCCGTCGATCAGCTGGCCGCGATCCCATCGCTCGGCCTGCGATATCTCGCCGGTGAGAGCGGCGGCGCGAGGCTGGTGACCTGGGCGCATGCCTGTGACCTGCCCGATCCGTGGTTGTGGTTCGAACACGGTGATCTCGTCATGACCACCGGCGGCGGGCTGCCTCACGGCGACACGGAGCAGTCCGAGTGGATGGTGCACCTGATCGACAGCCAGGTCAGCGCCCTGGTGATCGCCCGCGGCCCCGGCACCCCGGATGTCACGCGGGCACTGCTCGAAGTCGCCGAAAGTCGCGGATTCCCCGTGCTCTCGGCAAGTTTCGACCTGCAATTCGTCGCGCTCGCGCGCACCGTCATCGAAAGTGCCGTCGAATCCGAACGACAGCGCCTGTCCACCATCACCCGCCTGTACGACGTGTACTGGCAGGCCCTGCACGCACGCGGCACCTTCGGGGACCGGATCTCCGCGCTCGAAGGGACCACCGGATGGGCTCTCGAGGTCCGCGATCACGGTGCCGGCGGCGAGGTCATTGTCAGCGGACGCCTGGCTCTCCACGAGCGGAGCGGCCACGCGGATCCTGCGGCCGACCACGTCGAAATTCCGATCCCGGGGGCAGGAGAAGTGGTGCTGTCGGCCAGTCCCGGCCGGGTCCCCGTCAACGACCGCCCGCTCCTGCAGCACCTCGGGGGCCTGATTGCCCTCGAACTCGAACATGATGCCGCTCAACGCGACCGTCTCCGTGCGTCCGGGGCGGACTTGCTCGTCGGCCTTCTCGACGAAACCATCACCTTCGCCGCCGTGTGGCCCGAACTGCGCCACCGCGGCATGACCAATGGGGTGGTCGTCGCCTGCTGGAGTACCCCGAACGCCGACCCACTTCGTCACGAGACCATCCACCGGCAGGTCTGTCTGCAGCAGTACGCACCGCTGCTGCTGCCGCGCTCGGCGATACTCATCGCGGTGGTGCCCCGCGATCTCGACCTGCTGGCGACGATCAGCGCCAAGCTCGCTCCGGACTGTGCGGTCGGGGTCAGCAGCACTCTGACCGCCAATTCGAGTGTCGCCGAGGCGGCCCGCCAGGCCCAGCTCGCCGTGGCCCGCGCTCATGAGCAAGACCAGACGGTCAATGTCTACGGCGAAGACATCGACGACGTCGGGTTTCTGCCCCGCAGCATGGAAGACACCCGGAGGTTGGTCCGCACCACCCTCGGCCCGCTCATCGTTCATGACAAGAGCAACGAGGGTGAGCTGGTGACCTCGGTGCGCGTGTTCCTCCGGAACGATGGCGCGTGGCAGAAGAGCGCCGACGAGTTGAAGATCCACCGGCAGACCCTCGTCTACCGGCTGCGCCGCGTCGAGCAACTCACCGGCTTGAAGCCGACCTCCACCGAAGGCTCGGCGATGTTCTGGCTCGCCCTGTCCGGTGCCGAGCGAGCGAAACTCGATCTCGACGAGTTGATCGACTGAATGGAACACCAGATGGGCTGGTCCGTCACGGACCAGCCCATCTGGTGTTCAGGTGCTACCTCGAAGCTCAGGAGCTGATGCTCTCCGTGGCCACCCCGGATGCGTCAGGTCCGCTGTCGTGGGCGGCCGGCGCCACCTGTGTGGAGGCGCGGGTCTTCTTCTTGACGAAGTAGACGATCGTCAGCACCACCCACACCGCGATTCCCTGCATCAGTTCGATCCGATTGGCTTCCCGGAAACCCATGCTGACCAGTACCGCGACGATGGCCACCGTCACCAGGATCGGAAGGCCCGGGTAGAGCCACATCCGGAACTCGAGGGAGCCGGGGTTCTCCTTCTCCCACCGTCGACGCAGGCGCAGCTCGGAGATGCAGATCATGAAGTACACGAACAGGAACACCGCACCGGAGGCGTTGATCAGGAACAGGAACACCGTGTCCGGGAAGATTGCCGCAAGGACCACGCATCCGTAACCGATGACGGTGCACGACAGGATGCCCTTGACCGGCACGCCACGCTTGTTGGTCGAGGTCATCCACGCCGGTGCGTCACCGCGACCGCCCATGACGAACAGCAGCCGGGAGGAGGTGTAGAGCCCGGAGTTGAGGACCGACAGCACCGCCACCAGGATGACAAGGTTGAGCAGGTCCGCTGTGCCGGGGATTCCGATCCGGTCCAGGGCGGCGACGAACGGGGACTCGCCCGGTACTACCGAATCCCACGGCACGATAACCGCGATCAGGAACGTGGAGATGACGAAGAACGCGAGGATACGGAAGACGACGGAGTTGACGGCCTTGCGGATCGCCTTGGCCGGTTCCGCCGACTCGGCGGCGGCGATGGTGACGACCTCGACACCGGTCATGGAGAAGATCACCACGACCACGCCGATGAACAGGGTGGCCAGCCCGTTCGGGAGGAGCCCGCCATGGTCGGTCAGGTTGGAGAAGTCGATGCTCGCGCCGGGCCAGAGCCCGAAGACGAACAGTGCGGCGACCGCAATGAAAGCGACGATAGCGACCACCTTGATGCTCGCGAACCAGTACTCGGCCTCACCGAACGCGCCCACCGAGAGCAGGTTGACCGCGGTCATGATGACCATGAGGGCAGCTGCGATAGCCCACACCGGCAGCGAAGGAATCCATTTGTTGATCATCTGACCGCCGACGACGGCCTCGAATCCGACGACGATGACCCAGAAGTACCAATACAGCCACCCGGTTGAAAATCCTGCCCACTCACCCCACGCCATTCGGGCGTAATCGGTAAAGGAACCGGAACATGGTTTGGCTGCCGCCATTTCGCCGAGCATCCGCATCACCAGCAGCACGATCAGCCCCGTGATGCCGTAGGTGACAAAGGCGAGCGGGCCAGCCTGGTTGATGATCGCACTCGACCCCACGAACAGGCCGGCACCGATGACCCCGCCGAGCGAGAGCATTGTCAGGTGCCGCTGTTTAAGGCCGGGTTTGAGCTGATGGGCCCCGTTCGGAGTCGTACCCATGGCATTCCCTTCATCAGGTGCCCGCGCCCGTCGACTTCGCGGGGCGGGCGGGATAGAGCTTGTGATGGGAGTCACCCTGCTTGCCCGCGGCCGTCCCCGCCATGCGCCAACGGAACAACGCAGAGGTGGGGCCTTCATACATTTTGATGAACCGCTGTCGGGTTTCGGCTCTGACCTGGTCGTCTGGCGCGAGCGCCGCTCCGAGGGCTAGCCCGCCAGGTCGTGAACGTTGTGTTTCCTACTGCTTCCGCGGGCGCCGAGCTGGGGCTATCCGGTCCTGGTGATCAGCCCACTGTGGGTGGTAGCGATGGACCGGAGCATGGCGATCGTGGTCCGAACACGCGCAAGGCGTTGAAGCTCTCGTGGAACGATCAGTCAGTACTTCCGCAACACCGTGACTTCCTCGGCCAGAATCCACTCCAGTGTCAGGTTGGGGTCGCCGATATAGAGGGGAGTGCCGCGACACCGAGCCCGGCTGCGGTAGCCAGCCATTGGCCGGTGATGTTGTTGGTCTGGATCTGGGTGCGGTGACCAGGGAGGACCTCGTTGAAGATGCGAAGTGCGGGGACGTCGAGGAGAGAGTCGATCTCACCGATCAACGCGTGCTCGTGCAGATCGACCCATCATAGTGACTCCCACCGTCGTCAAGCGTCGGCACCAACAGCATTACCACCCAAGAACGAATGCTCAGCCGACACGGCATAGAGATCAGCTACGCCACAGCTGTTCTGCCCTCACTTCAGCCGAACGAACGGCCTTGCTCTCCGCTGCAGTCAGTGCGGTCCGAAGCTGACCCGGTCGGCTTCCCCGGCAGGCTCTCGCTTTCGCCCTCGCCGCCATACCCGATGTGGGAAACACGACGTGTATTCGGCTGTCAGGGGTGGTGTAGCCCGGTGATCTCCTACGCGTCGCGATTTCGGTGATAGCGCGCGCAGCAGCAGCTCACGTCCAACTCGATGACCCGCCTGTTATACCTCGTAACGGACGCCACCCCGCGAGAGAGCACGATCGATAGCTGGTCGTGGTCTTCGAAACAGCGGCTGCACACAAGATTACGGCGCTGGACCGGGCATCGCCCCGGTAATCGACAGCGGCGGGCGACACGCCGGATGAAGCAGGAACTTGTCGACCTGCGGGATGGGCGAGCGCTCGGGGCATCTACTGTATTCCGGGGTAGTCGAGTTTACTTACCTCCGTTATCAGGACTTCGAAAACGTATGATTTCAAAGTTATTGGGCTCAAAGCTTGCCTGAGCAATCGTGCGGGCAGGTTCGGTTCTGCACTCCTGACTCGCCAATGAGAACTGCGCGCCACCTGGTGGTGTCGGTGGCCGTGGGTAGCTTCCCACTAGCGACGAACGAGGCAACCGCAGGGTCGAGTCCCGATCGTGGGTGGGTTGCGTTTCCCCACCTCTGCCGAGACGACGACCACCGCCCGTACCGCTGCCCAGTGTGGAGGGAGGAGCATTCCGGTCGCCTGGGGAGGACGGCGGCGACAATGCCTTCACCTACGAGGAAGTCGCTGTCCCGGTGGGTTCTTCGGCAAACATCGAATCCGAAGAAGAGAACGGCCGCACGACCGTTACGTTCAGTGCGACCGGCCTGGCACGCGACCGTGACTTCGGTGTACATGTGCACACGCAGCCCTGCGGGCCGCAGCCGGCGGATCCAGGGCCGCACTATCAGAACGACGTCGATCCCGCCGCCGGAGGAAAAGCCGTCGGCTGTGTTCGATCACGGCTGGACAGCTGGGGTGATGTGGCTCAACACGCACACCCAACGACCATCTCGTTTCACGAACACGTCCGTTGTCCATTCGTCGGCGTCGAACTGCCTTCCCGCGTAGTGCGCGGTATTCGTCACCCGAGCAGTGAAGACCGCAGTATCGCCGTAGACCCTGACTCGGGCCTCCCCGGCGCGGTCCATGGCCGAATGGGTCAGCTCGCCGGACATAGCATCGCTCACGTGAAGGGCGGTGCGAAGGCGATCTTCAGTACGGCGAGGACATTTTCACTATTGATGTCGATGCCGCGCTCGCTCTCCTGCAGAAGATCCGAGCAATTTGCGGACGACGGCGGAACCGGATGGCCTAGTTTCGCCGGCGAGGGTGTCTCGTACATGATTCGAGACGAAAGGGCGGAAGGGAGGCTCGTCGCGTCCCGTTCTGCCGTCGGGGGTCGAGGGTGGGGACCGTTCGTCCGTTGGTGGCCCGGGGTGGTGTTCTCAGACGGTGTAGCGCAGCAGAGAGACGCCGTTTTCGAAGCCGCGGGCCTGCGCCAGCTGCAGCCTCGGCATCTCGTAGCCGTCGGGGAACAGCCGGCGCCCCCGACCCTGGACGGTGGGGTACACGAACAACCGGTACTCGTCGACCAGGCCGGCGACGATCAGGGCGTGGGTGAGCGTGATGCTGCCTGTGACCACGATGTCGCGGCCCTGCTGCCCTTTGAGTTCCCGGACTCGGGCGATCCAGTCGCCGGTGAGCACGGTCGAGTTCCGCCACTGGGGGTCTGTCATGGTCGAGGAGACGACGTACTTGTGGATCTGGTTCAGCTCGTCGGTGATTCCCGTCTGGTCGTCGGTCTGTTGGGGCCAGTAGCCGCGGAAATCCTCGAACGTCTGCCGACCCAGCAGCATCGCGTCCACGTGCTCGGACTGCCGGCGGGTGGCCTCGAGCAGCTGCGGATCCTGGTCCGCGGGGTCGAACCAGTCGCCGAGCATCTCGATGGAGCCGTCGAGGGTGATGTTCTGGGTGATTGCGAGTGTCCTCATATCAAGTACTGACCCTGCGGCGGCCGAAAAATCATCGCCAACAGGCGCAGCCCCAGCCGTACCGCTGCGATCCATGCACTGACTGTCCTCGACTGCATGGCTGCGCCGGGGGCTTGTCTGACCTCAGGTCGACCAGCATTCCGTGATCTACCACCCATCGGGTCGTCATCTGGATCGGGTGAACGCGGCCTTGGAAGGTTCTTCCACCCTTGCCCGGGCAGTATCTGTCCGCGCGCAAGGCTCCGGCGCGGTAGATGGTTACCGATTCAGGCTCGCTTGAGCCTGAACCTTGTCCAGGTGAGGACCAACCGGCGACAACCCCGACCGCCGGCCCGGCCAGTGGCAGCGTCCACCACATGAGCAGAGAACCGATCTCCAAAACTGGCGATCGACATGCTCTTCGGCACGGCGACGATCGTCAGGGGTGCACATATCCCGCTGAGAGCACTGCCGGCGACACTCGGCCTCGGCTCCGGGCGGGTTTGCGCTTCGAGCAGATGTCGCAGATCTTGTTCACCAACGGCTACCAGGAAGCGGTCTTTGAGAGAGATCAGGAGCAGGCCGACTTCCCGAACGGCTGAAACGGAAACCGGATTACCTGGCTCGCAATTGGCTGGCTGTGTGGTTCACGCCTCGTTCCGGAAAACAGATACGCCTGCCTCCCTGATAGATACGGTTCGACTCGCTGACCCGGATCAGAGCGACGCGGTCCAATGGATAACTGCCGGCCCTGAAGCCTCGTTCGAGATCGGCGTGGTCCAAGGCCGCGTTGCGCAATCCCAACCTTGCCTATCGTCGCTGCGGCTCACCAACGTTTTTGATTGACAGAGTGAGTCGCACTCGTTCTGCTTGAATCTTGGTGCGTCGTGAGTGTGGAACTTCACGAGGATCGTGTCGACCCGCCCAGATCGGGGATGGGTTGGGAGGTTGAAATGTCAGTTCGGGTGAGCTTCCTGATTACCGTGAGAAGCCGCCTGCCGTTACTGTGTGCGTTCGACGGTTGCCCGGGCGAAGAAGGAGACACATGACGGTATCACCGAAGGGTTCGAAAGGTTCGGCGAAAGTGACAACCAAGGAGATTCGTGAGTGGGCGATCGGGGAGGGCCGCGAGGTGTCTTTGCGTGGCCGGATCTCGGCCGAGGTGGAGCAGGCCTTCCATGACGCTCAGACGAAGAAGGTTTCGACAAAAACGGCGCCGGTAAAGAAGACGGCCGCGAAGAAGACAGCCGCAACGAAGACGGCCGCAACGAAGACGGCCGCGCCGAAGGCGGCGGTCAAGAGCGCCGTGAGTAAGGATCCGGCGAAGAAGTCGTCCAGGGAGATTCGTGAGTGGGCGATCGGGGAGGGCCGCGAGGTGTCCTTGCGTGGCAGGATTCCGGCCGAGGTGGAGCAGGCCTTCCATGACGCTCAGACGAAGAAGGTTTCGACAAA
>NZ_JASHKW010000004.1:0-62871 GCF_030056915.1 Rhodococcus sp. IEGM 1307 | reverse complement strand
AACCGCGCCGGTAAAGAAGACGGCCGCGAAGCAGACAGCCGCAACGAAGACGGCCGTGAAGAAGACAGCTGCGACGAAAACGGCCGGCAAGAAGACAGCCGCGACGAAGACGGCTGCGAAGAACACAGCGAAGAAGATAGTCGCGACAAAGGCGGTTGCGGAGAAAAAGGCCGTGAAGAAGGTGGTCGCGGTGAAGGTTCCGGTCAAGAGGACGGCCGTGAGTAAGGCTCCGGCGAAGAAGTCGTCCAGGGAGATTCGTGAGTGGGCGATCGGGGCGGGTCACGAGGTGTCCTTGCGCGGCCGGATTCCGGCCGAGCTCGAGCGAGCCTTCCATGACGCTCAGGCGAAGAAGGTTCAGGCAAAAACGGCGCCGGTAAAGAAGACGGCCGCGAAGAAGACAACTGTGAGAAACACCGCCGCGGCGACGGCTCCTGTGACGAGGGCGGCGGCGCGCACGGCTCCGGCGACGAAGACCGCCGGGACGAAGACCGCCGGGAAGAAGACAATCGCGAAGAAGACAATCGCGACAAAGGCGGCAGCGGAGAAAAAGGCCGTGAAGAAGATGGTCGCGGTGAAGGTTCCGGTCAAGAGGACGGCCGTGAGTAAGGCTCCGGCGAAGAAGTCGTCCAGGGAGATTCGTGAATGGGCGATCGGGGCGGGTCACGAGGTGTCCCTGCGCGGCCGGATCTCGGCTGAGCTCGAGCGGGCCTTCCATGATGCTCAGGCGCAGATGCCGGTGGCGTGAGTTGCAACATTGCGCTGATGGATTCCGTGGCCAACCTGCGGCGAAGGCCATGAGCCTGTGGGGATCATGGCCTTCGGGATCATGTGGTGGGCGATTGTCCGGCCTCAGCGGTGCCCGCTATGGGTCCGAGGTGTCCCGGCGGCACCTGACTTGACGATTCTCGCGGGGGAGGGGATTGGGTGCAGCAGTTCCGGCCCAGGGTAAGCCTGGGCCGGGGTGTGCGTGGCGCCTTGGGCGCGGCGGGACACTGTGATGCCACCGCCGGGGTGACGCGAATGCGGGTCACCGCGGCGAGGGTGCCGACGGCTGGGTGAGGTGCCGAGTTGCCGTGATCTCGACAGCTTCACCCGCTGCTCGGCAGTGGTCCCCTGAACATTAGTTCGGTTGTGGCACTGACGAGCTGCGGGTGAGTGCTAATGGTTGCAGTGCAGGATTCCCTCCGGCAGTTCGACAGTTCACGCCATCTCGGGGACGTGCAGGTGCGCGATGGCGAGCTCGAACTCGCATGTATCGAGTACCTCGGCGTTCGCCTCGCGAACCCATTCGTCCCGGATGCGGTCGATGCGTTCCCTGTTCCGTTCCATTGCCTCGGAGCTGTCGAATGTCAGCGACGACACCCCGCGACCCGCGGCGTGGTCGAGCATCAGACTGGCGCTGCAGAAGCCGTCGAGTTCCTCCATCTTGGGCAGTGCTGCCATCTTCCACACGTCGACGGCGCGGTCCATATGGGCCGACTCGGTCTTGACCCACGTGACGCGGCAATAGGCCCCGCGGTCCGAATGGTGGTCGCGATGCATGACAGCGATGTCCCACCGCGACACCTCGGTGGTGCCGTGGAAGACCTCGGCTGCGACGTCACGTAGCTTCAGTACCTGCCCCTCGCTGGCGCGTAGCGATTCCTCGTCCCGCCACGAACTGGTCGCAATGCACCGGCCCGTGCCGCGATCGATGAGCAGAGACATTCCGAGGCAGCCCTCTACATCCGCCAGCGCGGGCATCACGGTGTCGCGTACGTGCTTGATCCCGGCGTCGATGTACGACGGATGCGCTTGAATTGTGGTTGAGCGTGCGAACACGATCGGCACCCTTCTTCTCAGGGCGGCGCCGACGCGGCGTCGCCGGTCATTTGTCTGTGTTTCACACTGCTCCCCCTACCCCTCGGAGGCAATGGGCGGTGGCCGGATGCCCCAAACGAATGCGTGCCGGCGAGCCGTCCCCAGTGTCACCGCGGGGTTGTGCGGGCCGCGGTGGCGAGGTCGGTCAAGGCGGTATCGAGGTGGCCGATGATCCGATGCAGATGAGGGACCGCCGTCCGGTCACCGACGACCGCGACGTGCAGCTGCCCGGATCGGCTGGTGAGGGTGATGCTCAACGCCTGGCCACGCGCGAGGGTCGGGATTGGGTAGACGGCGTCGAGGTGGGCGCCGTTCCAGTACCGCGGGCGGGTCGGCCCCGGGGTGTAGGAGATCATCACGTTGAACGGTGGCGGGATGTCGTCGAGGACCTGGCGGATCGGGTCGAGCATGATCGGACTCAACGTCATGGCACTGACCAGTTGAAATTGGGTACGGCTCAGGGCCGCGACAATCCCGCTGGTATGGGCTACGGAGTCGGCGATCCGTGCCAGGCGGGCAAGGGGGTCGTCTTCGTCGGTGGCCAGGGACACCACCATTGCCCCGACCCCTCGGTTGCCGCCCGGCCCGATGGTGGGGTCCTCGCCGAGGTCGAGCGGGACGGGGAGCATCGCGGTCAACGAAGCTTCGGGGAGTGCGTACTGCTCGAGCAGATATGCGCGGAGCGCGCCCGCGCACAGGGTCAACACGATCACATCCAACGGGGCACCGGTACAGGCGGAGAGCCGGCGCAGTTGTTTCAGGGGCCAGGACCGGGCGGCGACCTTGCGGGCACGGCCGGTCGGGGCGTTGAAGATCGTCGGCGGGGACTGCAGCGGCAACGTCAGGCGCTCTTCGGTCAGTCCGTGGTAGCCGGCACGGACCAGGGTGGGAAAGGCGGCCGCCATCTCCCGCGGGATGCCCAGGCCAGACCGCAGCACCCCGCGTGGGTCGAGGGAGGAATACCGAGTGGGGGCCGCGACCGACGGGCTCCACGGCGCGGGGGAGTTCCGGAGGTCCGGGTCGACCGAGAGCGTGCGGTGCAGCAGCCTCATCCCCGAGGCGCCGTCGGTCAGCGACAGATGGAATTTCGTGTATACAGCGGTGCGCCCATCGGTCAGTCCCTCGATGACGTGCATCTCCCACATCGGGTGCTGCGGATCGAGCGGCATCGAGTGCATCTGCGAGACCAGCGACAGCAATTCGGCCATGGTGCCGTCGCCGGGAACGGCGGTATGCCGCACGTGATATCCGAGATCGACGTGCTTCTCGAGCCGCCACCACGGATACCCGTGCAGTCGGCGGACAGGGCGTTTGCGGAACAATTCGCCGGCCTCGGTGTGGGCGCGCAGGCGCTCGACCATGTCGGAGGCGTGGGCATCGGGTGCTGTGCCGTCCGGGGGATCGAACAGGGTCAGGGTGGCCACGTGCATCGGGTGCGACGGCGACTCGAAGAGCACGAACATCGCCTCGGTTGGGCTCATCGGCGCCAGACCACCGAACCCAGCTCGCACACCGCACCTCCCGGCTTCTGTGTGGTCTCAGCAGAACACACTGCGCCCGCGATGACCGTACTTTCCGCCGAGCCGACATAGGACCGCACGGATTCCACACATGCGAGCAGGTCCGCGGGTCCTGGTCGCGGGCCGGCCGAGTACTCGGTCCCACCAGTCGGCGAGCCGGGGCTGGGGTCGGGCCAGATGATCGGATCGCCGCACAGCCCCGCACCGACCAGCGGCCACGGTCGGTGAGCGGTCCGGACGCGTCGCTTGTCGGAGCGGTGGCGGATCGGCGGGCGGGGGCGGGATGCGTGCCACGGTGCGCGGAGTCTTAGTCGCCGATGTAACCGGTCTCGGGATTGATCTGGCCGAGGAAGTCGCGGATCGATTCGCGATGCTCGTCAATCGTGTTCGGCTGGAGCGCGGCCGACGGAGTGTTCGCTCGGTCTTGAATACCGGAATAGGCCACGCGTTGAAAGCTGGAGAATCCGTACCCTTTGTTCGGTCCGGATTCCCAGTCGTAGTCGCAGGCGCCTGGTTCCTCTGGACGTAGTCTCACAGTGAAAACCTCGCCATCGACCGTCAACGTGAACGGCCCATCGTCAGCCGTCGGTCGACTGTGACCTGCGGGCTCGTCGTGATCCTCGGTACGCATGAACGAATCTTCACATGCGCCGAGCTTGTCGGATCGAACGTTTGCCCACTCCTGCTCGAAGTGGAAGTGAGAATCGCTAACCTCACTGCATCGCGCTGGTGAGAGCAAGAAGGCGTTGTGGCTCCGTAAACAGCGTCAAGCGATGACCATCGATGACGACCAGCTCAAAGGCGCACTCGCAGTCATCTATCGACTACCGGACCAGTCGCCGGAGGCGATGGAGGATTGGGTGCGGACCCAGTACCTCGAAGACGGCCGGGACAAGGGCTATGCCCGCGAGGGCACCGAAGACCCGCTGTGGTTGCTCGCTGCCAAGGCGCACACTTATTACGGCGACCTGAAACAGGCGGGCTGAATCACATCTGCGGCCGCGCCTCACCGTAGTTGTCAGCCGCCTCGAAGTGCATCGAGTCCACCACATCGCTTTGCCAACCGGAACGGTAACTGCATCGTTGACCGGTTCGCGATGAGCACGAACGTCCTCAGACGTACCAGTCCGTGGGTCGTCCGGCTCGCGCACGTATTAGCTGCGAGCGGCAAGGACGATCTGCGATGCTGGTCAGCACCGACTGCGCGGAGACACGAGAAGGCTCAAGATGGCAGAAGCCCCAAGTAACGGTTCCGCATCGGGTGACAAGGCGGTGACCGTCTGTGCCGCCGCCATCCGGGACGCGGCCACAAGCCAAGCACCGAAGCACAGGCAGCTGCTGCAATCGGCCAGGGGCGGACGCATCCTGAGCAAGATCATGCTGTGGGTCTTCGCTGTCTCGACACCACCCGGGCACGGAGTCCTCACCACCACGGGGCGCAAGAGCGGCAAGCAGCGCCGCAACTACGTTCGCGCCATCCGGCGCCAAGACAAGGTGTACGTGGTGATGCTTCGCCCACCCACCCTGGCTATCGAGCGACCTCTGGCCGTTTCATCCTGGGTGTGGAACATCCGCGGCAACCCGAAGGTTCACCTGCGACTGCGACGCCGAACATTTGCTGGCGTCGCGCGAGAGATCAGCGACCCGACCGAACTGCAGCAGGCAAGAGACGCGATCTGCGAGACGGTTCACCTCATTGACTTCGGCGAGTGCCGGCTGCATCTTCGCGGGCGACCCTCCCGGGCCAAGATCAAGGATCTGCACCGCTATTGGTTCGACACCGGCATTCCACTCGTCATCGAACTCGCAGACTACTGAGGGCAGTAGGCATCCGCCCGCACCGCAATAGTGCATCTACACGGTGCCGGGGTTGGCAGGGATTTCGGAGAATGAGTTCAGTTGTGCGGAAGCAACGAATCGGGAGCGGCCAGCGCCCTCTGCCATGACCCGCTCCCGAATTCGTCCGGTCATGGATCGGCAACCGGGACTGAACACCGTGGTCCAGGTCGTCACAATCACACCGGTCCTACGGCTTGCTCGCCGACGTGTGCATTCCGCGCCCGTGCTCGGCTGAGGAATTCGAAAACGTAACAGACCAGTCGGTCCGGACGATCAAGGTGCCAAGACTAGATAACGACCACAAGGAGCGAGAACGATGGGTTCGTCTGGAATCGTCACCGATTTGGTCGCCTGGGATGCTGAAAGTTTTCTGAACGGGGCCGGGTGCAGTCGGCAGCGAGGTCGATGGTCAACGACGCCTGCTCGCTCCTCGGCCCTAGACCTTCCGAATCCGGCCACTCGACGCCGGACAACATCCGTGGCATATCCGTAGTCACTCTTCGCATCGACCCTCGTCCGGGCCCAGTGGATTCGTACAAGAACAGCAACGTTGTATCACCTTGCACGATGAGCGGGCTGTCGGTCATCGGACGGGCCACCGGGACTGCCCGGAACCAGACATATTGCTACTGAAAGGATCTCCATGAAGAGAGCAATCGTCGCTGCAGCACGCGTCACGGCCGCCCTCGTATCGGGGCTTGCCGTCGCAGCGATCATCGGGTCCGGCACCGCCCATGCGGACCCCCAAGCTTGCGTCATCCAGCGGGATGCCTTCAGTGCGACGGCAACCTGCCACGACACCGGTGCGCCCGCTGGTAGGGAGTACGCGCTGATCGTCGACTGTTGGGGCCTTCACGGCATTCCCAACGCCTTTCCGTTCTATGCGGTAGGGCCCTTCAGCCAGTCCACTCGCTCATTTGTGCCGACAGGTCAGGCCACCGGGGCTTGCGGCACGAATTGGGGTGCCCCCTCGTTGAATGTCGGCGTGATCACCAACGCCCATGTGGAGATCTATCGCCAATAGCAGGTACTAGCGACGCAACCGATCCACATCCCGGTATCGACATCGCCGAGCGCGGTTGTCGGTATGGCGATGGATTGGGTCCCGGAAGGGGAGATGTCGACTCTCAGGAACCGGCCATCGACGAAGGACTGCCAGCGACCGCCGAGGATCGCTGGCGGGATGCGATGGAGGACCAAGATCTGAGTCGACCACCGGCCGGCCGTCGGACGCTGTCGACGCTGGAGGCCAGCTTGCCGATGCGGATCTGAGCGTCAAGATCGGTTTCAAGCCACGTCGCGAATCTTGCACAACGCTGTGGCCAATCCGACGGCGATTGGTTTTGCAGTGGTTTGGCGCGCCATTTCAATGCCTTTGTCCCTCTTATGCGCCCACTCCACGTCCAGTAGGCAATGCCCGCCTCGGTCGAAATACTCTACTCCACTGTATGCACAAAGAATGACAAATCGGGCGGAATTTTTGGCGGAAAGTACGTCGTATCCCTACGGATCCCCCTCGCATCCATGGCGGGTGTTGGGAGTAGTCGGGGCCTGGGAGCGCGATATCCGCCGCCCCCCAGATCAGCCGCGGGCAGCGTGACTTGGGTCCCCAGAGATGGTGACTCGCATTCGATAGCTTCCGACTCGCCGCGAACGGAATCGTACGGGCGCGGCGACGCGAAGAAGTTCACGGCGAGGGTGGGGACGGGGCTCAGTGGAGGCCTTCGCGGAGCCGGCCAGCGGGGGAATTCCGATGTTTCGGAACGGATGCCCACGGGCACGCCGGGAGTATGACGACCGAACACGGAACGACGCACCACTCCGAATCCGGGTCGGCGGGGGACTGTCCGCTTCCGCCTCTGAGGTCCGGTGGCCGCTTGCATATCGTCGAAGGGCGGCCGTGGCGGCGGGCCCTCGACTGTGTAGTGGCCGGCGGTGGGGAGGGGAGAAGGCCATGGCACGGGGTAACGAACCCCCATGATCTGGATCTGCTGCTCGTTGTGCTCTCGACAGATCCCCGCATGGTGTTGTGCGTGGACGTTGTGGACGGAGAGGCGGCCGACCGCGGTGGCAATATCGTAGTTTGTCCTTCCGCGACGGTGTTATTCCGCCACGGCATCATGTTCGATGCTGTGAAAAAGCGTTCAGGACTCAATGTTCGGATGTATGAAAGTTACCGGGGGGCGGACGCGCATTCGATATTGGACGCACTCGACAAGGAGTATCACCTCGATACACCGTGGTTCACCCCCGCGCGGTGGCTCGATGGCCACGGGGTCGACTTCTAGCTGGGTGCCGGACGGGACTTCACCGGCATCCTCCGGGTTGATTGTCGGCTCTCGAAGGTTCGTGACCGGTTTCGCTTGCTTAGCTTGAACCCGTCGCTGGATCGGTCTCGTCGAACCGTGTCTCAAACCTTCAGCCCGCCGCTGTGCCTTCGATCAGAGTTCGGCGACGTCACCGTCTGTGACCACGGTATGGCTCAATCCCGCTTCGGAACCGATTCCGGCTGAAAGGGGAAGTGCGACACTTCAACGCAGGCGGAGATCCCGGCTGTCTGAGCTAGAACACCGTGATCGTGCCGGTGGGGCGACCCCTCAACGCCCCACCGGTCTGCGAACGGTCGGTCGCTGAAGAGTCAATGTCGACCGTCGCATTGGCGGGACCGGCGCTCACGGGCCGCGGGTGCTGGGAACCGAGTGGTCGGCGCTCACCGCGGCGGAGTCGCTTGGTGTGCCTTCGTCGGTCCGCTTCCGTCATACCACCCCACACACCATAGGGTTCACCCACAGCGAGCGCGTGATCGCGGCACTGCTCGAGCACGGGGCAGGGCAGGCAGATCTGCCGGGCCTGCGCTTCGCGCCGGTCGCGGGCGTGGCCGCGTTCGGCGTCGGGTGAGAAGAACACTGCCCAATCGTTTCCAAGGCACGCGGCACGCGCCTGCCAGTCACCGGAATCGCGGGGGACGTTGTCCCTGCGCGTGGCGGGATCGTCGAGGGGCGGCGAATGCGGCATCTTGTTCATTTGAACACCGCCGGCGTCGTGGGACCCGCACGGCGCGGACGGGCCGCAAGGCGGGGTTCCTGCTGCTCTCTCCGGCCGTCAACGGTCGATTGCCGGGACAGGACGTGCTCGGCTGCGTTGGCTACGCTGGCGTGGTTGCGGCGGGCAATGTCGAGGAGAGCATCAAAGGCGGCGTCCTGGCTGCAACCATACTGTTTGGCCAGGAGTGTTGCCGCGGCGGACAGTAACAGTGCGTCCGCGTTGTCCGAAGGGTCCCGTCCGGCTACCGCAGAGGTGTCAGTTGGCACGGAGAGTCCTTTCGCTGCATAGGCGGTCCAGGCGGCCCGGGCGGCCACGCATCACCGCCGGCGCGGCGGGTTCACTCTTCAGAGTCGTCGGCGAGACGCTCAGAGAACACCGACATTCACCTAGTCATACCTAGGCCGCGTCGTACCTGTCGGGACGACCCGAGACGAGACTCCACAAATTTGGAGCGGCGACTGTGACAAGGCACGTCGAAGGTCTTCGCGGCGGGCTGGTTGTCGAGCGCGGCAGGCGCCTCGCGCGCCGGCTTGCTGCGGCTGTGTCCGACTACATCTTGGCGTAGCGGGCCATGGCGAAGCTGTAGAGGCCGTAGGTGATGATGCCGAGGCCGGCCGCGATGAGGAGGGCCGCTCCGTAGGGTTGGGCGCTGACGGTTTTGAAGGCGCCGTCGAGTCCCGAGGCCTTATCGGGCTCGGTCGGCGGTGCCGGCTGCGTCGCCGAGGGCGAGCCGGATCGCGATGTAGCCGATGATCAGGTGCACGATGCCGCTCACGACGAACCCTGCGCGGGCGAATCGTTCGAAGAAGTTGTTCTGGGCCACCCGTCCTGCGGTAGAGGACGAGTTGTCGTGCGACGCCGGCGAGGAGGTGGCGGCGTGTGCCGGGGAAGGTGTGGTGTCAGGCATGGCGATCGTCCGATGTTGGTGGTGTCGACCGTCGGCGGGTGCGACGGTGAGTGGGCAGGGCTCGTAGGGCTGTCCGGAGCCCGATGCGGGAAGCCGGGGTCGATTCGATCGGCTCACGCACGGTGCGGAATTTCAGTTCGGAGGCCGTCTCGGGGGCGTCGTCGACGGTCGCGCGCAGAAACCGTTCGGGCAGTGCGAGTTTGAGGATGGTGTGCAGTGTCTGCAGGTACTTCCCGGCCAGGGAGCCGGTGGTGTATGGCAGGTCGTATTTCTCGCACAGTGCTTGCACCTTGGTGGAGATTTCCGCGTAGCGGTTGCTGGGGAGGTCGGGGAACAGGTGATGCTCGATCTGGTAGCAGTGGTTGCCGCTGAGGAACGCCAGCACCGGGCCGGCCCGGAAGTTGGCCGCGCCGAGCATCTGCCGCAGATACCATTCCGCCCGCGTTTCGTTCTCGATTTCGGCGAGGGTGAACTTCTCGGCGCCGTCGGGGAAGTGCCCGCAGAAGATCACCACGTACGCCCATACGTTCCGCAGCAGGTTCGCGGTCAGGTTCGCCGTCAGCGTCCGTCGCCAACGTCGTCCGCTGAGGGCGGGGAAGAGCAGGTAGTCCTTGCCGGTCTGGCGGGCAATCTTCCCGAGCAGCGCGCGGGTCTGGGCGGATTTCTCGGCGGCGGTGCCGGCCCGGGTCTGCTCGGAATGCAGGTCGTGGAGGGCGATGCCCCATTCGAACATGGCCGCCAGCAGCAGGTTCCGCAGCGGTTGCAGCAGATGTTCCGGTTTCCAGGGTTGGTCGCGGGTGATGCGGATGACCCCGTAGCCGAGGTCCTCGTCCATTCCGACGACGTTGCTGAACACGTGGTGGCGGTAGTTGTGGGAGTAGCGCCACTGTGATGACAGGCCGGCCATGTCCCATTCCCAGGTGGTGGAGTGGATTTCGGGATCGTTCATCCAGTCCTATTGGCCGTGGGAGACGTTGTGGCCGATCTCCATGTTCTCGACGCTCTTGGCCACCGCGAGAGCCGTCGTCCCGAGAACCCACCCGGTGGTGGTCCTGCTGCCGTGGATCACCAACCGGGCCGCGGCATCGAGTACCCGCTGGAGGCCGATGGTGCGGCGGATGTAGGCGGCGTCGGCCTCGCCGAGCGACTCGGTGACGTCCCGGCGAATGCTAATGAGTTCGTCGCTGAGTGCCTCGACGTCCGCGTCGTCCTTGATATCGGAGATGGCCATGGTGTGCTCAGGTTCCCGACGAGCCCCCGTCCGGAACCTGGTGGTGCCCCGTCCGGTGCGGCCTCACGGCCGGGTCAGTAGGTCGACCCGACGCCGCTGATCACCGGCACCAATATCCGATGTGTCAACACTGTATGTCTACTACCAAGCCCTACGGCAAAGGCCTACAGTTGAAAGCGAAGAAGGAAGTGTTTCTGATGGCCAAGGCCCCCGCTGATCGCACGACCCGCTCCGGCAACGGTCAGGTTCCGGACAGCGGCCCGATCACCCGACAGCGAATCCTGACGGCTGCACTCGAGATCATCGACCGCGACGGAATCGACGCACTGTCCATGCGTCGCCTCGGCAAAGCCCTGGGCCGCGACCCGATGACCCTCTACCGTCACGCCCCGAACAAGGCCGCGCTCGTCGACGCCGTCGTCGAGCGCGTCCTCGAACAACTCGAGGTCGACACCGACGACGGCGACTGGGCAACCCAACTCCGGGAGGTCGCCCGGGGCTTCCGCCGGTTGGCGCTCGACCATCCCCACGTGGTCCCGCTCCTGGTCACACGACCCCTGTCGACCCCGCTTGGGCTGCGCCCCCTGGGAACACTGCGCCCGCTCGAGAACATCCTCACCCTGCTTACCCGGGCAGGTTTCACCGCGACTGATGCCTTGCACGTGTACCGGGCCTTGTTCGGCTTCCTCCACGGTCACGTCCTCAACGAGCTCCAGGAAATCGTCGAAAAACCCGACGAGCACGACGACCTGCTGCGCTTGGGCCTGCACCGGCTGCCGATCGGAGACTTCCCCCTCCTGCGCGGCCTCGCACCCGTCTTGGCGTCGTACGACGGCGCCGCGGAACTCGAACGCGGCCTCGACATCTTGATCACGGGACTCACCGCAACGCTGCCCCACCCCGGCAGCCCCGCCCCTACTGTGAGCTGAACCCAGACCATGGACGAACCTTTGTTGCACCCTCCAACGCGCAGCAGTAGTGGCGAGGACGTGCCCGGCGCTGCCGCAGAAGAGGTGAACGCGGATAGAGACGGTGCCCTCACACCGTCGCCCCGGCTGCAGCTTCGCGAGATCATTCGCTGTCGTGGGGCGCGCTGGTGGTGGTGGGGCTGACAAAGAATGTGGTCAACCAAATGGTTGAGGGTATTGCGCGCCAGTACTGGTGATCGATATGGGGAAGAGTCGCCCCCTGGTCATGCGTGGACCTCGTTCGTTCGGTTCGAGCTCGGATCGGCCCCCGGGGTGCCTGGCTGGTCACCTTCTCCCGTCATCACCACCCATGCCGCCGACGGCGTGGGACCGTATGCCGATGAGCGTGGCCCCGGAGAACTGGGCGGACTGGCTGGACCCGACGGACAGCCTCGGACATGTACCCGGTGTCCAAGGCCGTCAACGACGTCAGCAACAACGGCGCAGACCTGCTGAAGCGATCGCAGCGGAGGACACCCACTGACCACGGTGGCGCCCCGCAGGCCCGTCGTCTCGGCGGACACGCCCGCGTCGGAATACCACCGGTAAGGCCGCTGTTGAAGGCTATGACGGTGGCGCCCATACCCCGGGTACCACACCAGAAAAGTCGCTGCGAGCGACCACTTGCCGAGAGGCGATATGGCGTCACTGTCGCCCCTGACCGGGTAAGACCTACATTGCGTAGCGTTCCCGGAAGGGACGAGGAGCCGCTGACGCCGGGGAAGGTGCCGGCGGCTTCCCTTTGCCTTCTCACCCGGTGTCAGTTGCGGGGTGGATCTCGCCGCGATGCCTCGAACTGCGCAATGCCCGTGTCCGAGGGTTGGTGACTGCAAGGGAATGTCCGAGCCGAGCCGAGAGCGGATCCCCGGCAACTGCCACTGGATTCACAGCGGAGGCTGACCGGATCTCGAATTCAAGGCCATCCTGTGACCACATACAGACATTTCGGACAGCATCCTCAGGGTCGGGCAGTAGAGTTACGGATATCATCCGGGCCGGTCCGTTCCGGCCTCGCTCGACACATCTCGTTCGACGGAGAGAATGCACCATCAGCAATCCACACCGCGCCGGAACATCACCGAGAACCCACAATCTTCGCCACGCAGCAGCTGGCACGGCCTGGGTACTTTCGTTCGCCTACTTGTTGGCGGAGGTGTTCACCGCGGCGGCGTGGAGCACGCCTTACAGCTTCGCGCAGGACTCGATCAGCTCCCTGGGCGTGACGACCTGCGAAGTCGGATCCTGCTCACCGATGCACGACGTCATGAATTCGACGTTCGTCGCGCTCGGGGTGCTCACCCTCCTCGGTGCACTGTTTCTTCATCAGCACATAAGAAGTGGCCGGGAGAAGAAGTGGATACTCTCGCTTGCCGTGATCATCGCGGTCAGCACCGCTGCCACCGGACTGTTTCCGGCGAACGATGGAACGATCATCCACTGGTCGGCCGTGTTGCCGGGCTTCGTGGCGCGCCACGTGGTGCTCGTGCTCATCGCCTGGCATATGTGGAATGAGAAGCGGCTGGTCGCTCTGTGGTCGGCCCTGTGCGCACTCGTGGGCCTAGTCGGCGCCGGCCTCATGCTGGGACAGGCGCTCCATTTCGGCCTGGGGGAGCGTCTCGCTCTCTACCCGCTGCCGATGTGGATGGCCGTGACCGGCATGGCGGTCCTGATGGCGCTGGCACGCCGCACGGTGTTCCGCAATGTCGAGTTCTCGCTGCGTGCTCTCCACCCGCGCACCGCCACTTCGCGGCCAGCTACCGCGACAAATTCCATGTGGCGGTCCCTGGGCCGACATCCGGTCTCTGTCCCTTGGAAGAGGGCAGCACTGTCGAACAACCGCACGGTACGGCGATGAACGCCTGCCGCGCCACGCTCGACACGTGCAGGGCGGGTCCGTGGTCGGCACGAACGAACACGCTGTGAGTGTCTGAACAACCGACACGCGAGAACCTCGACTGGCGAACACCGGCACAGGTTCTGCCCGAGATTCTGGCACCGTGAACCGACAGTGTTGCGACCACCGCTTGAATGCGCCGTACTCTCAGTTTTGACCCCCTGCGCACTGATCTTGACGCGAGTCGAGTCGGGAGAGACGAAGGATGTGGAAGATTGGGCTGAGATTCGTCGTCTGCTTCGCAGGGAAGAATTGTCGATTCAGGTGGGACAGTCTTCCTGTCTATGCCGACGACCGTGATCGCCGCCTGCCAGGGCTTGCGCCGGGTGTTGTTCGCTGATCCTTCGGTGCCCTGACTGCGTGGTGACGAACCGGGACCGAATTGAGACCGCCCCTAGGGCGACTCGCCCAGGCGTGGGAGGTCGATCCGTTATCGTCTACGGATGAGCGATGACGCGACTCCGTCCAGTCCAACCCGCGCTCCGACGAGCACCCGGCGGGCGGTGCTCAACACGATGAAGGGCTCGGCAGGAAACCTCGTCGAGTGGTACGACGTGTACATCTACACGGTCTTCGCCACGTACTTCGAGGCGCAGTTCTTCGACGAGAACGACGCCAACTCCACGCTCTACATCTACGCGATCTTCGCGGTCACCTTCGTCATGCGACCGGTGGGGTCCTGGTTCTTCGGCCGGTTCGCCGACCGTCGTGGCCGCAAGTCCGCCCTGATGCTCAGCATCACCATCATGTCATCGTGCTCCTTCGTGGTGGCGGTCATGCCGACGCGCGAAATCATCGGGTATTGGGCGGCGGTGGTTTTGGTCCTCGCTCGGCTTGTGCAGGGATTCGCCACGGGTGGGGAGTACGGCACCTCGGCGACGTACATGTCCGAAGCGGCGACCGCGAATCGGCGCGGCTTCTTGTCGTCTTTCCAGTACGTGACCCTCGTGGGCGGCCACGTGCTCGCGCAGTTCACGCTCCTGATCGCGCTCAGCGTTCTCGATGTCGAGGCGTTGGAGGATTGGGGATGGCGGATCGGCTTCTTCATCGGCGGCATAGCCGCACTGGTCGTGCTGTGGATTCGGCGTTCGATGGACGAGTCGCTCAGCGAGTCGCATCTGAAGGCCATCCGTGCGGGTGAGGACCGGACGGCGGGTTCCTTGACGGCGTTGTTCACCAAACACTGGCGTCCGCTGCTGCTGGTGTTCCTCATTACCGCGGGTGGCACGGTCGCGTTCTACACCTACAGTGTCAACGCGCCGGCGATTGTGAAATCCACCTTCGGGGCCGACAATGCGCTGACGGCAACGTGGATCAACCTGCTGGGGTTGATCTTTCTGTTGCTGCTGCAGCCGATCGGCGGCCTCGTCAGCGACCGCGTCGGGCGCAAGCCGCTGCTGATCTTCTTCGGTGTGGGTGGTGTCCTCTACACCTATGTGCTGCTCACCTTCCTTCCGCAGACCACCTCGCCGCTGATGGCGTTCGCGCTGGTCGCGGTCGGCTACGTCATCCTCACCGGGTATACCTCGATCAACGCGATCGTGAAGGCGGAGCTGTTCCCCGCCGACATCCGTGCCTTGGGTGTGGGCCTGGGATATGCGCTCGCGAACTCCATCTTCGGCGGTACGGCGCCGGTGCTTTTCCAGGCGTCAAAGTCGGCCGGTCACGTCGGTTGGTTCATCTTCTATGTGACGGTAGTGATCGGGGTCAGCTTGCTGGTCTACATCTTCGGGCTGAAGAACAAGGCGGTCACGGTGCTCGATCGCGAGCAGGGGAGCGCTTGGGGCGTGCCCGTGTCTTCAGGTCCCCGCTGAGCTGATTCCCGCGGTCCGGGTTCCGGGAGATCGGTGACGGCAGTGCTGGCCCGTGCTGGCCGAATAAGTGCCCGGCCGGCGCACCGAGCCGCTCGGTTGAAAATGGCAGCAGTTTGCGAATGGCAGTCCCTGCTCGTGGCGGAAAGAAACAGCCGCGAGTGTCGCGCCGGAACCTCTCGGTCGCCATCGTGCCCCGTGCAGGTGTCCTGAAGGTCGGGTCTATTCTGATTCTGGACGGGACGACCGACTCGCCATCACCGGCGGTGAGATGGACGGTCCGAAGTCGGAAAGGTTGTTGGCCTCTAGGCACTCTCGCAGAGTAGGCGTCATTTCGCGGCGAGGCGGAGCTGTGCGCCACAGGTCCGTCTCGAATGGGAAGATGGATTCGCGCCGTCGACGTTCGAGATCCTTGACAGGCTTCACGGCGGGCGAGGCCAGCGGCGGCGAGACCGGTCTCGGTATCGTCAGTGTCCCGGAGGGGCGACGACGTGCGACACCCTCGAGTAGGGCGACAGCGCCGATCGCGGTGACAACCGCCACGGTGAGCCCCCAGCGCTGTAAATCCTCCAGCGATGCCGCGCCGGCCGCGTGAAGCGACGTCGCGAACAGCGCACCGGCGGCCGCGACCGCAACGAGCGTGGACCGCCGGTCTCGGGCGGAGGCGGCAGCGTGGTGCAGGAGACTGCTTTCAGCACTGTCACACAGCTTACCGAGATCGGTATGTAGGAGAGCGATCTCGTCGGCGGTGCGGTGGACCAGCGTTGATCGAAGGTGTGTCGATGCGATCCATGGCGGGCATCGATGTGCACTGGTGAGATGTGTTTGCAGAAGCCGTGTCTCGATCATCCGTGTGCGGGCCGCCGCGATGTCGCCGAGGCCCGCGAGCCCGCCGCGTTCGCACAGGTGGCGGCGGTTGCGCAGGAGCGATAGTACGCGGCGGTGGTCCGCCGAGTGCTGGGCGCGGAGGGCGACCCAGCCGATGAGGCCGTAGAGCATGTTACGGGTGCCCCGATCGAGGTAGTCGGGACTGGTAGCGGTGGCGCCGAGGTCGACGGCGAGGACGCGGGCGTCCTCGCGAATCGCGATCCCTGACCCCGGACGCCACGGCCTGTCGGTGAGCGGGGCCCGGTGCCAGCGTAATAGTCCACGGTAGGAGGGGGACGCGGCTTCCGTGCAGGGTGTGGTGCTCGGTTCGTCGACCAGTCGCCGTACCGTATCGACCCCGTCGGTGTGGACCTCGATGACCAGGCCCTCGACGGTGTCGCGATCGGTCCGGGGAGGGCTGTGCATTGTCAGGCTGCGCAGCCGTCGGTAGACCTCGGATCTGGGCAGTCGGGTGTCCAGTCGCGGGAATACGTCGATCGGGCTCGCCTCGGGCGTCAGTCCGAAGGGTCGAAGAAATGCTTCGATGGCGGTCCAGAGTTCGGGGCTACCGTCGCCGCGGAGCGGGTCATGATGTCGGTCGATCAGACCGCCGGTGCGGTCGGGGGCAAGTTCCTCGCAGGCCAATACGAGTCCGTTGCCAGGAACCTCCCACAGTGACAGGCACGTTGCCGGTGGGCCGACGTACGGGCGTTGCGGGCTGTCAGGCGCGCGCTGGTTATCGAGTGCGATGCCGAAGGTTATCGGTGGACTGCTGCGGTCGACGATGTGTCGGAACGCCAGCAACTGTGCGTGGGGTCCATCGTCTCCGGTGGTGGTGGGGGCGCTGATGCGGGCAGGCAGGAACGGTTCGACATAGTCGACCGCGGGAACCGGGACCGGGTCGGCGCTTTCGGCGATATCCAACGGCAGCAGGATGACCCGCAACGTTGCCTGGCGTTTCCTCGACGACAGTGAGGTCGGGTCAGGCCGTCGGGTGACGAGTCCCGGACGATTCATTTCTGTTTCATAGTTTCTCGACGGTCCGGCACTGCTGTGCCGACCCTGAGGGTCGGCACAGGAGACAGTGATCTCGCCGGATGTTGTGTGAGTTGCTCTTGTCTCGCTCAGCCTGACTTCTTGGGAAACATGTCGTCCCGGCCGGGAGCGGCCGGGACGACATGCCAGAGGCCGGAAGTTGGCCCCCCGATCAGGTGGTCACACGCAGGGCGAACCGAGAACTTATGGCGTGTCTCCATTGAACTTGTCAGGGTCGTGTGAGTCTTGTTCGCTCCTATAGGAAATCGGAAGAGTGCAGCGGTGATATCGTCACGCCGAGCCGGTCTCTTCCGGGCTGCTCCTTCTGCTGTGGGCGCGGGTCAGGCTTTTTGGCTGTATTCCCGGGCAATATCGTCAATCCTCAGGCAGTGAAGAGGGTGGCGTGGTGTGTTGATGTCAGTTATCCTTCAGCTCTTACGCTTTCGGTCGAATTGGGTCGACTCGAGGGCCCTCTCTCGCTTCTCCGCTCGGCGCTCCTTGAGGGTACGTGCAGACTGTTTCGAACTCTTGACGGCGGATTTGTCAGCCATTGTCGGTCCTTTCCGAATCGGCAACCGCGAACTGGCTTCGACCATACCCAACAAAAGAAATAAGTCCAGTTCAGCGGCCGATATGGGGCGGCTCAAGTACAGGCGGGTCGTGACGGCGGGGTCGGTTGGAGCATCGTCACCGGGTTGTACCTCCTATTGGAGATGCTCTACGTCTCAGTAGCGTGCACCCCGATTTTCCTGCAGTGGCAGTCAGAGCTTCCGAGGTGCAAGGCGCGCAGTAAATTTCACGAAGCTTGCGTATTTCCTGCCGATGGCTATGGTGCAGGGCAGCGTTAGTGGCATCTATCTGGAGGACTGAAATGTGAGTGCAGCTACCGATCGTCAGTGGGCGGTTCGTGACGCTGTTCTGCGTTGGCTTCTAGCGAAGACAGCGGGGGGGCTATCGCAGCCCGATTCTAGACGCGGATGCCATCGGAGCAGAAGTCGGGTGGGTGGCCTCGGCGCTCACCCACGACGAAGTGTCCGACGCCTCGATGTTTCTCTTCAAGGAGAACTTCCTGACAGGCGTGCCGGTAATGGGGATCGGGATTCCACGACCGATGCTGACTGTTGCCGGCCGTCGGGTGGCCAAGACCGGCAAACCTCTGAGGTCCAAGGACGACGCCCACGAAGTGAAGTTGCGCCAGCGTCTGGCGGCCCCGCTTGGGCAGGCATCCGTGACGACGGCGGTAGTGAAATAAATGAGAGAACGACTCGGCCGGTCAACCGTTGGGCTCTGCACCGTCGTCGGGGCACGTTGCGCCGACACCGACGAGGTCACCAGTCCGGTGGTCCCCTGCGGTAGGTGTCCGCGTACGCGCACCCTGCGGCGCGAAGGGCAGACCGCATCGGTCGATTCTTCATAGTATGAGTTTCGGTACGGCGTGGCCCGTATGTCGGCGACGTGCGGCAGAGATTCATTGGCACGAAATCTAGAGCAATAGCAGGATTCACTGGAATGCTATTGGGGGAGTAGGTGCTCCGGAGGTCGTAGTGTGGGTGCTGGACGGATCGGTCGATGGCGGGCAGAGCGGCTCACAGTTTCGCCGGTCCGTCGCCGTTCTCGCGTTCGTGGGTGGGCACGTTGTTCTGGTGAGGGTGTAACGGCGGCGATGACCCGCGGTCTTCTCGTGGGATGACTGCATGTTCGTCCGTGATCTGACCGATTGCACTCGGAGCCAACCAACTGATTCTAGACGAAGGCGGGAATCGTCCACCATGAGTACGACATCCGACCACAGGGCAGCGTCGACCCTCGCCGGTGCCGGGTCGATCAGTATCGCGGAGATCAAAGTTCTTACCCGCCGCGATCTTCGCTGACGACAGCGTCACCTCTTCGCCCTCGTTGCCGAGCTATGCCGGATGCGCGAATTATGCTATACCACATAATGATCCGCACCCGGACCCATATTGGTCCACCCCGAGGAGGGCCTGTCCCGTGAACCTCAATGTCGCCCTACTGTTCCTCGTCCTCGCCGGCGGAATCGGTGGCACCGCCGCCATCCAGGCCGCGTTGCGCCGTTCAGCCGACCACGGTCGGCGCGTGTTCCATGTCGACGGCTGATCAACTTTCTCGGCTTCAAGCTCGCCAGGGTCGAGAAGGGTAGAGGTGGTGGCCCTAGAAGTTGTACCACTCGATCGTGGGTGCCGATCGGGCGTCCTGTACGGAGAAGTCATCGCGCCCTCCAGCAGTATGACCGGGAGTGGGTCCGCTGGTTCAACGCGGACCGATTGCTCTCATCGATCGACCACTTGTCGCCGATCGACTACGAGACGCGCCGCCGTGGACAGTGCCCCATCGCTACCTCCATCCCGGAGGTGGCCTGAACGACGTCTCCACTCGACCGGGGTCGTTCTGGAGGGTAGGTCCGCATAGCTTGGATGGAGTGGATGGATGGAGAGAGAGAGGGGTGTTCACCTATGGCCAGCAACGGTGCGGGCCTGGGTACCTCCACGAACTGACTGGGCGGTAATCACGCGTAAGAGGGGCTACTAATCACACCTGTTTCCGCTGCTGCGGGCACGCGCACTCCATGCGAACGGGTGGTTGCTGCAGATCGTTTCTGGTGGGCGCAGTGCCGGCGGGGGAGTGGAGTGAGTGCCTCACCGTCAGTGTCCGCAGCGTCTCGGCAAAACGCCAGCTGAGGACAATTTTTGCTCTGCAGATCGCTTTCGGAGCACCTCGACTGGCGATTCCGGGCAGGTGGGACGGAATATGCCGTGCCGAGGGTGTTACCACGGCACTCGGGCCGGCGCCGCGGTAACAGCACAGCTGGTGATCGCGAAGTTGATCTTGTGCGGACATTGATATTGATCGGAACGGCCCTCGGACTCGGCGCGGGCCTGGTGTGTACCAGCTTGTTCGCCTGGTGGTTGTCGTACCCGGTGCGCTTCACCACGGGGTACGTCGGGTCTGGCGCCGGGCGCATGGAATCGGTGGACCCCATCCCGTTCCTGGTGGCCGGCCTGATTATCAGTGCGTGCCTCGGCGCGGCCGCCGGTTACGCAGCCGCCCACCGCGGCTGGCGGCTGATACGACACTGCGCCTGACGTCCGTGTGCTTGATCCGGACATTCCGGTCCCGGTTCTGCGGGGTGACGACCCCGACCCGGGGCCGCCGTCACTTACACCGGGCGCGGGGCTCCTTCGTGGGCGGTGAGCAGAAGGTGGTCGAACTGGGTGCGCAGACTCGCGCCGGATTCGCACTGGCCGAATCCGGCGACGATCTGTTCGGCGAGGATGCGTAGCCGGGTGTTGGTCTGCTGTGAGCGCCAGGTGAGGATGTCGAACGCCCGGTCGGCGGAGATGCCGTAGACCAGCATCAGCGCTCCCTTGGCCTGCTCGATCACCGCTCGTGACTGTTCGAGTTCGGCGACAGCTTCGTCGACCGACTCCTTCACTTCGTCGCGGTAGGAGTCGGTGAGGTCGATGTAGAACCCGGTTGTGCCGACCACGGCACCGGTGTCGTCGCGCAACCGGTCGCCGACGACGACGACCTGGTGGACTGTGCCGGTGGTGTCGAGGATGCGGTGTGTGCTGCTGAACGGTTCGGCGGCGCTGATCATCCGGTCCAGTACCCGCGCGACGTGGGGGTGGTCCTCGGGGTGTTTGTGGGAGAGCAGCAGTTCGGTGGTCGGGACGATCTCGCCGGGCTGGTAGCCGTGCATCCGGGCGACGGCATCGGACCATTCCCACCGCTGCCCGTCCAGGAAGAATCGAAAACTGCCCACCCGCTGCGGTTCCCCACCGAATACCTGCTCTGAGTTCACGTCCTATTTCTAGCGCATCGCGGTAGCCGGAGAGTTGCCGTGGTCCCGTGGCCGAGACGGCCTCCGGCCGCGTCGCGACTCGGCGGCGCAGAAGGCGTCAACTGTGCTGCGGCAGGGAAGGGTTGGCGCCGACAGGGTCGGTGAGGTACAACCTTGACAGCAGAAAATGTGAAGCGAGTCACATCTCTGTGACGGAGGTGCACACCAACAGGGTGTGCCGAGTCCGCGGACACGATGAAAGGCAGGGCGCGCATGACGACAGCCTCGATGATTCCGGCGTCTTCGATCACCTCGCCGCCGCCGGTGCGGCGCAGCGGCGGCATGAGCACCGCGGAGATCAAAGCGAGGTTCGAGGCCATGTATGCCGACGACCGACGGCCGGTCCACCAGACGGGTCCACGCTGACACATTAAGGGCGACAAAAATGAATGTGCTGCTTCTGCTGGGTTTGCTGATCACCGCGTTCGCTGTAGTGCTGGCGATGCAGACCGACGAGCAGTCCCGCTCTCGGCACTGAACGGCGTGAAATTATCGTGCCTAGTGCGCACACCATGAGTGACACGGAGCACTCGAGACCAGGACGAAGGTTTGTTGGAGGTGGTGTAGGTTCTCGAGTTCGATGTCAGTCGTCTCGATTTCGTGTCAGCAGCGTGGCAGTTTCTCAAATTGGTGTCAGCAAGGACGTCTAATCCTGCAAGTTGGCCCGAGCGTTTCTCTGGTTGTCGACAAACGCCACGGTCGACCTGGAGGTCGAGAATATTGACGAGATCGCGGGATCCTCTGATAACCCGACCGTGAGAATCCGCGGTTCGGGCCATTCCGATCCGGCAGAGCAGAGTTGACCAAGACCAGGGCGCCACTTGAAATTCTCACCCCAGGTCCAAGCGTCGGCTTTCAAGGACGATTCGTTGGCGCAGGATACTCGGCGAGGAGGGTCGAGCCCTTCGTGATGCTGAAGTCCGGCAGCGCCGTCCGACGGGCAGGCGCTGACCGAGTACGCCAATCAGTACCGGCCGCTAGAAGTCTCCCTGTACGTTCCACTGGTTGCCGAGCTCCCGAAGGGCGCCACCGGCAAGGTCCTCGAGCACGAACTGCGCCGCGGCTGAAGCCGCTCCGGCTCATCGCCGCTACGGCGGAGAGATGAGCCGGATCACCCCATCGAGTATCAGCTCGATCTTGTCTGCGCCGAAGTTGTGAGGCTCGAGGGGGGCGATGATCGCCAACCCGTCACCCATCGCCCCGATTTGATCGACGAGGATCACCGCGGACACGTCATCGCGGATCGTGCCGCGCCGCTGGCCTTCCCGGACAACGTCGGCGAAGCGCGCACGATAACTCGCATATCGCCGAGCGATGGTCTCCCGCAATTTCGCGTCGAATTGCGTATTGGCCAGCAGTTGCGACATCACATGGGAGAATTCCGGTTCCCCGACCGACATTTCCAGCCATTGCTGCAGCAGTCCACGAATGTCTGCCTCCGGTGCGACGGCGTCGAGCAGTGTGTCGTACCGGTCGAAGCGGCTTTCCGCGAGCGCGTGGACGAGGTCGCTCTTGTTGGCGAAATAGTAGGTCACCGCCCCCGTCGTATATCCAGCGCGTTCGGCGACTTTTCGAAGCGACGCTCTCGCGAACCCCTGCTCGGCGATGACGCTGGTTGCCGCTCTGAGCAGCTCCGCCCTCTTCTCCTCGTGATCGCCTACCGGGCGCCCGGGTCCTCGCATCGGGCGTGCCGTGTGTTCGGCACCATCCGGGTCGTTCGTCTGCGTCAGCATGGTCCCATCATCACATCGACGCCGCCCCGGATCGACCCGCAGGCATCTGCACGGTGCCGAGCAGCCTTCCAACGTGGTTTCAGTTCCTGGCGACTACGGGCCGCCGGGCCTTTCCAGACCGGGCGGCCCGCTCGTACGCGACTGTGGTCAGTCGGCAGGTCGCAACTCGCGCGCCGAGACTTCTTCCAACGACTTGTTGGCCGTCTTCGGGCCGAACCCGAACACCGTGATCGCGGACACGATGTACACCGCGGCTGCGCTGATCATCAGGCCCGACCGGTCGAGACCCCATTCGTCTGCGCTGTAGATGGCGGCGCCGAGCACGCCCGAGAGAACGCCACCCAGTCGGCCGAGACTGAAAATGACGCCGGTGCCCAGACCTCGGGCCTCGGTGGGCATTGTTTCGGGAATGTAGGCGTAATAGACGGAAAACACGACACCGGTGAGAATGCCCGCGGCGCCGCCCGCGATGGCGACCACGACATTGCTGGTAGCGAGGCCGAGCGCCAGGATCGGGAGCGCCGAAGCCGCAGACGACCAGAGAATGAGCGTTTTACGCTCCATCCGGTCGATCAGCAATACGGTGACTAGTGGAGTGAGCGCATACACGAGCGACCAGACGAATTGGAGTGTGTAGGCGTCGGTCTCGGAGTATTGCAGCGAATCGATTAGCACATAGACCGACCAATTCTGATACATGTAGAGCCCGAGCGTGGCGCCGAACCAACCGAAGCCGACGACGGCGACCAGCCGGAGCATTTTCTTGTTTCGCACCAGTTCGCGCAGGGTGTATTGGGTGCCGGTTTCGATGCGTACGACGGGCTCCGGCAGCGGTTTACCCGCGTGCCGGGCCCTGCCTTCGAGGTCGGCGACCTGCTTGTCGGCGGCGTCGAGATCTCCTTGGCCGACCTGCCAGCGCACCGATTCCGGGAGCAACAGACGGACGGCGGGGGCGATGAGCAAGCCGATTGTGCCGAAGAGGAACAGGTAGCGCCAGGTTCCCGGCGCGCTGTTGGGCAGCATGTACAGCGACAGGGCGCCGAGGATGGGGGCAGTGAGAGTGAAGGCGATCGTGGCGATGGCGACGAAGCGTCCCCGCGATTTCGACGGGAACATCTCGGCGATGTACACGAGCAAGACCGAGGTCGCCGCCTGCACACCTATGCCGGTGATGATCCGGGAGACCAGGAGCCAGGAGTACTCGGGCATTGCCGCCGACATCAGTGAGGCGAGGGAGTAGACCACTGTCGCCCACACCAGCACCGTGCGGCGTCCGAACCGGTCGGCCAGTCGCCCGCCGATGAGCGCGCCGACGAGCATGCCGACGAAGAAAGCGCTGCCGATGGTGCCGATCTGGCCGGTGGTGAGATCCGCGTCGGATTGCAGTGCCGGTGCGATGTAGATGAAAAGCCCGTTGTCGTAATACTCGATCATCAAATTGATCGCGATGAGGGCAATCCACAGGATGTGTGGTTTCAATACCGGGAGCCGGTCCAGTCGGGCGACGATTTCGGGCCCGTACAGGGGTGGGCTGACACGGTCGGAAGTGGTGGGCTGCTGTGTCAAGGTGTGCTCACTGATGTCGATCACACCGTCGCGGTGTGATGGGGATGGAGGCGTCGACACGTGGGGGACGCCTGCGAGCGGAACGGTCTCCCTCGCCGGGCTCCGGCCCTCTGCTCTTAGGGTGACGCACGCCACATTATCGACTCACCATGATTAACGCAACAGTGGTTATGTAAACTCCGAGTTGCCGGCCGCGGAGGCCGGCCCGTCATGAGCTGGTCGGCGGGCGGACCCTGAGAAAGTGAGCAGGTGAGGTGGATGGACACATCGCAGGTCATCGGAATTCCGTTGCGTTGGAACGACGTCGATGCCTATCGGCACGTCTCGCACATGGCCCTGGTGGCAATCCTCGACGATGGCCGCGGCCGCTGGCTCGACAGCGTCGTCGGCTCCCTGGTTCCAGACTGGGGGTATGTCGTCGCCCGGCTCGAGCTGGACTTCCGGGCCCCCGCCTCACTTGGCGAACGGGTGCTCTGCGGCTCGTTCGCGGTGGAGCATGTCGGCTCGTCGAGCATCCGGCTGCACGAGCGACTGACGACCAATTCGGGCACGGTGGTGGTCGAAGCTGTCAGCGTGATCGTCGCCTGGGATCAGGACCAGGCGGTCGGCCGCCCACTGACCGGTGAGGAGAAGGCGGCGCTCACTCGCGAAATAGCGCCAGCTCACGGGCCCCGAAATTTCTAACGACATAGTTGTGCAAACCGTCCTGGTTTACCGCAGTGATCTGCGCACCAGGGATTCTGATTCGGTCGCCACGATGTGGGGCCGAACAATGACTGCCATCGCCGACCCGTTCTTTCTGCTGTCTGGGGGAGTTCACCGAAATCTTGTCCGACGGCACGGCGGTGATCATGCGACTCGCCGAGGAATTGGCGACCTCAGCCCTTCTCTCAGTTCGGCGCCGTAACACCGTAAATGTGTGGGTGTCGGGTTCGGGCGAGGTCGAACTCGCAGGCACCGGAGCCGATGCCAGCTGTGAGCCGTCGCTTCGGTCCCGGCCGATCACTCGTTCAGGCTCGGCTGCGTAGATTGTGCGCGCTGTCGGCCGTGGCGCGCCCTGGGCTGCAAGGTGTCTGGTGGCCGACGACGCCGAGATGGCCTGGCGGGCCCCGCGCCGATCTGGTTGAGGTGATCGCGCCCGCCCGCGGAGGTCGTCTGCGTGGAGCACGCGCTGTATCCGCTCGAGGTGTCAGCGCCTTCGACAGTGGGCGGGCCGGGACGATTTTACCCCGTAGGCCATTTACAAAACGACTGTTGTGCAAATATTGCCTAGCGGTTAGCGTGGTCTGCGTCACCCGATAGGAAATTAGGAGACCCCCATGTTCGACGAATCCGTCAAGAAGGCCTTCTGGGAAGACGGCGCTACCGTTGTCCGCAACTTCCTCAACCCGGAACAGCTCGCGGAGCTGTACGAGGTCTTCAAGTGGAATGTGGCCAACCCGGGCCCGTTCGTCTTCCGTCGTCTCGACGGCACGAGCCTGCAAACCCACATCGACAACGCCAACCCGGCCGCCAAGGAACGGCTCGACGAATTGATGACCAGGCTTCCGTTCGGCGAATTCTTCGCCGAGCTGTGGGACTCCGAGCACGTCTGGTACTACGCCGAAGAGGTGTTCGTGAAGGAGAACGGCGCGAGCGGTCGCGGCCCATTTCATCAGGACACCTCGAATCTGCCGTGGGCGGGCCCGGACTGGGGCAACGCCTGGATCTCGTTCCAGCATGTCCCCAAGAAGAACTCGCTGGAAATCGTGCGTGGCAGCTGGAAGGGCATCGAGTACGACGGTGCCAGCTTCGCCAACGCCGACGACCCCACCGAACCGCTGTACGGCGACGGATCGCTGCCGCGGCTGCCGTGGATCGACAAGGACCTGGAAAAGGACCCGAACTCCTGGGATCTCGTCTCGTTCGAAGTCAATCCCGGCGACGTGGTGTTCCTGCACCCCCGCTCGCTGCACGGCGGCGCCGCCGTCGACGCCGAGTGCCCCGATCGCCACACCCTGGTGCTGCGATTCTTCGGTGACGACGCGACGTTCCGCGAACTGCCGAAGTCGAACCCGCGCTACGCGCGCAACGGCGTGCTGTTCACCGACGAGATGGCGAAGCTGAACGCCGGCGACGCGTTCCGCTCGCCGGTGTTCCAGCAGCTCGTCTAATCCATCCCAGAACAGGAGACCTTTCCCGATGTCGAAGCGTCAGAACTTCAATCCCGGACCGCGTGCAGAGCGTTACCACAATGACCTGCATTTCTCGACGGCCACCCGCGTCGGTGACCTGATCTGGGTGTCCGGTCAGGTCGGGATCGACCCGGCCACCTCGGCGCCCGCCGACGGCATCGAGGCCCAGGCCCGGTTCGCGTTCGACGGCGTCAAGCAGGCCCTCGAAGCGGCCGGGTCCTCGATGGACAACATTCTCGAACTGCTCACCTATCACACCGATATGGCCCGTGACGGTGAAACTTTCGGCCGGGTCAAGGACGAATACATCAAGGAACCGTATCCCTGCTGGACCGGCATCGGAGTCACACACCTCGCCCGCCCGGAGCTGCTGTGTGAAGTCCGCGTCGTCGCCTATGCCAACGACTGAGGAGCGGTAATGAATTCGACGCAGTCACGCCGGGTCGGACTCTACGGAACCGGACGCGCCGCCGCCCAGCTCGTCGGCGCCATCGAGGCGAGCCCGCACACGCTGACCACCGCCATCGTCTTCTTCGACGAGCAGGCCGGCCAGGACATCGGCACACTCACCGGGGGTCGAGCCACCGGGATCACGGCGACCACCGACCTCGAGGGCGCGATCCGCTCCGGCGACTTCGACGTCCTGGCCTACGCCGGCCTGAAAGGCGAAGTCCTGCACCGGGCGATGGAACTGTGCGCCGATGCCGGTGTCGACCTCGTACACGCCTGCTTCGTCCATCCCCGGGTCAAGCTCGATCCCGAGATGTACTCGCGGTTGCAGACGCGCGCCGAGGGAACCGGCGCGCGCATCGTCGGCACCGGCATGCTGCCTGGATTCTGGCTCGACGTGCTGCCTGCGCTGCTGAGCAGTGCGCTGCCCGCGCCGGTCTCGATCATCGGCGAGTCCTGCTCCGACATCGCCGCGTGGGGCCGAGGCGTCCTTGCCGACGAGATGGGCCTCGGCACACTCGCAGACGGTCAACCCGGTCCTGTGGGCGGGGTGCTGCACGAATCCGCGGAGATGATCGCCGATGTCCTCGGCCTCACCGGGTACGAGTCGAAGGTGTACGGCGGATACGTCACAGCCGACGCCGCCACCGAGGTGGCGGGCATCCAGATCAGCCCGGGCGACAGGGTGGGTTTCGACGAGGCCGCGATGGTGGTCCACGACGGTCGCGAACGCGTCCGCATCGCATGGAAGGGACTGCCCAAGGGGTCTTTCGAGGGCTACGAGCGCTCGTTGACGGTCACCGCGATCGGCGGCGACGGCTCCGAGTGCACCCTGAGTATCATCCCGGCACTCGATCCCTACCCGGGTACCGCCGCACGCATCGTGCACGCCGTCGGCGCGCTCGGGGCGCTGCCGGGCGGCCAGCACACCCCCATGCAACTCGGTATCTGAACCAACAAGGTAAGGCGTGGGCGCTGTGCGCCGCGCGAACTACGACGACCACGAAGCCTTCGAAAGACCGCCCGCGCCTTCATCGACGCCGAGTTCGTGCCGGTCTTCGGCGAGTGGCTCGTCGCAGGCATCGTGCCGAGGGACTTCTATCGCAGAGTAGCCAAGGAGATGGCCAGGGCCGGAGTCACGTTCGGTGGATCGCCAGTGCACATCTGTGCCTGCCGTACATCACCGAACACGCTCGGCCGACGGCACACACCACGATTGCCCGCTCTACGCCGACAGTCGCGGCGGCACCAGCGAAGTCATGCGCTCGATCATCGCCAAAGGCATGGGTCTCTAGGTTCCATCCGAAACACAAGGAGTGCATCATGAACGGGAGTTCGCTACCGGCCGAAGACGCCGACACCAGATACACCACTTTCACCGGCTGGGTCGGCCGGCCCACCGACCTCACCGCACCACTGGACGCCACGATCAGCTGTGACGTCGCCGTAGTCGGCGGCGGTCTCGGCGGCATGGCGACCGCGCTGCGACTGGCCGAGCGCGGCGTCGATGTCGTCCTGCTCGAATCGGATTTTTGCGGCTATGGGGCGAGTTCGCGCAATGCCGGACAGATCTCGGCCAAACCGACCGGTGAGCCCCAGATCCTGGCGAAGGTAAACCCGCAGCTGCTGCGTGACCTGGTCCGGTTCGCCGGGTCGTCGGTGCAGTTCGCGGAGGACCTGATCAAACAGCTCGGTATCGAGTGCGACTACGAAGCGGTCGGCAATGTCGGGGCGGCAGTCACCAAGGGGCAGATGCGCAAGGCGCTACGCGACGCGCAAGCGCTGTCCGACGCCGGTGCGACGGTGCAATTCGGGGACCAGCACGAACTCGGCCTGCCCGACACCTTCCTCGGCGGCCTGCTGACCCCCGCCGGCGGCACGATGAACCCCGGCATGTTCACCCTCGGTCTCCGGGCGGCCCTGCTGGAATCGGGGGTGCGGGTATTCGAGCAATCGCCCGCACAGTCGGTGGACGACATCGGTTCCGGCGCAACGGTGACTACCCCGCTCGGCCGGGTGCGCGCGAAGAAGGTGGTGCTGGCCAACAATGCGTGGGCGCCCGAACTCGCGATCACGCCGCAGCGGCTGTCGCGGCCGGTGTGGGTCAACATGATCGAGACCGCACCGGTCGAGCGCGAGCGTATCGAGGCGACCGGCTGGACGAGCCGTTCGGGCTTGGCGACCAAGCACAACGTAATGGAGAGCTATCACGTCACCCCGACCAACACGATCGCCGTCGGGGTGCGTTGGCTGCAGATCGGGAAGAACCCGATTTCCGACCGCATCTCCGATCCCGTTGTGGTGGCCGACCTCACCGATGCCTTCCGTGCGCGGTTCCCGTCGCTGCGTGATGTGCCCGTGACCAAGACCTGGGGTGGCTGGATCGCCATGACGTCCTCGCGGGCGCCCGTGGCCGGTAAGGCGTCGAAGAACGTCTACTACGCGATCGGTTGCAACGGTCACGGGCTCGGCCAGGCACCCTACCTCGGTAGCCTCCTCGCCGATCGCCTCACCACCGACGAAATCCACCCGGACATAATGCCGTGGTGGCAGTCGGAGAACCACTTCCCCCGTTCGCTGTACCTGCACAACCCGGTGCTGCGGGCGGCGTGGCTGGCGGACCGGATCGGCGACCGCCGCGCGGGCCGTTAGTGGATGGTCGTCGCGGGGCGGGCCCCGAGCTCGCGACAAACCGAACCGGCTGGTCCAGAGGT
Organism: Rhodococcus sp. IEGM 1307; assembly: GCF_030056915.1. Classification (NCBI taxonomy): domain Bacteria; kingdom Bacillati; phylum Actinomycetota; class Actinomycetes; order Mycobacteriales; family Nocardiaceae; genus Rhodococcus; species Rhodococcus sp. IEGM 1307. The sequence goes on along the minus strand of NZ_JASHKW010000004.1, from coordinate 33,398 downwards.
CGCGACTGGGTCCATGTGTGGTGTTCGGCGCGCTGCGAGAGTTGAATATCAGCCGTCGGCGGCGCTTGGCGTTGTGCCGCTGGCTGTCGGTCGGGTGACCGCGGCCCCAGTCGTCGACGACTAACCCCCGTCTCGGACCTCGCGCAGGTGCAGGCACACCTCGTCGATCGCTTGCTTGGCCTGAGCGAACGCGCCGATCTCGGTGACAAAGCCGTGGAAGACGCCGGCATACCTGGTCAGCGAGACGGGTACGCCGTCGCGCCCCAACTGTGCCGCGTAGGCCTCGGCGTCGTCCCTGATCGGGTCGACCTCCGCGGTCAGGATCAGGGCAGGCGGCAGACCGCGCAGCGACTCGGCGCGCATCGGTGCGGCGAGATGGTCGCCGCCCGAGTGGTGCTCGCCGACGTATTGCTCCCAGAACCAGCGGGCGTCCGCGGCGCTCAGCATCGGTGCGTCGGCGAATTCCGACCACGACGACGCGGTGAATGTCTCGTCGACGGCGGGGTAGGCGAGTACTTGCGTCACAGGGAGGGTGCTGTGCTCGTCGCGTCGGTACAGGCACAGGGCGGCTGCGAGATTGCCGCCCGCGGAGTCGCCCCCGACGGCGATGTAGCCCGGATCGATACCGAACTCCGATGCTGTCCGGCTCAGCCACGCGTACGCGTCGACGCAGTCTTCCAACGCGGCCGGGTAGGGGTTTTCGGGAGCCAGGCGGTAGTCCAGTGACACGACCGTCCATCCGGATCCGGCGGCGATCGCGCGGCACAGCTCGTCGGCCCCGTCCAGGGTCCCCAGGACGAAACCTCCGCCATGCAGGTAGACCAGAGCAGGACTGTTGCCCTTCGCACCGGCACTGTCCGCGCGGTACAGGCGAGCCCGGATCGAACCCGCACGGGTCGGCACGGTCAGTTGTTCGACATGGTCCAGCGGCGTGATCGGCTCGGCGGGTGATGCCGTGTTCAAGAGCGCTCGGGCCTGTTCCGGTCCCAGCTCACGAATGGGTTTCTGCAGCACGCGGGTGATCATCTGGGCCACGGTCTGAGCCTGGTCGTCGAGCAGATTCCACCAGGTGGGAGCGTCGTCGTTCAATGGGAAACCTCGCAAGTCGTTGACAAGTAGTGATCTGTGCCTCACCATCATAGTCACGTGATCCAGTCGTTTGACAGTGACACGTTTTCCATTGGGATCCGCTGCTGACGGGTGTACCGCGCACACGATCTCGTCGAATCGAAAGGACAGAAGGATGACCGAAACGACGATCGGCCACGCGAAACGCGGGGCTGACGCGGTCGGTGGGCTCGACATTCGGATCGAGGACGATGCGAGTCCGATCGTCCGGCTGATCGGTCGGACCATCGCCGATTCCGTCCGCGCAAACGGTGCGGACTCCGTCGTGGCGACGGTGGCAGGCACTGTGGCCGTCCGCTCGCACGACACCCCGCAGGCTGCGACGATCAGCATCTCTGACGGTGTCGTCGCGGTATCGAGCGGTGTGTTCGTCGAGCCCGACCTCACGTTGACCGTCGACTTGAACGGCCGGTTCGCCCTGGTCGGTGAGCCTGTTGTCGCAGGCGACGACGATCTCGCTGCCGCGGCGCTGGCACTGCTGGCGCCGCCGCTGCCGGACTGGAAGGTCGCCGCGGATTCGTTCTGGGCCGCGGCCCGGTCGGTGTCGGGGATCCCCGACATGCTCGTCGCGATCACGGAGGGCCCCGAGGGGCTGGATCAGCACGTCGTCGGTGAGGGCGAGACCCACTATGTGATCGCCGGGCCACCGGAGCTGCTGGCCGGCATCTTCTCGGGCGCCGACGACCTGATCGCCGCCCTGTCCACCGGTCTGATCGGCGTGCGCGGCACGTTCTCTCAGCTGTCGGTGCTGGTCGCCGCATCCTGGAAGGTTCGTTACGATGTCTGAAACCACCTACACCGCAACAGAGCTCGAGACCCCCGTGCACACGGTCCGGCTCGAGTCCACCAACCACGACGGCAGCTTCCTCGGCAAGAATCTGGCACCCAAGAAGTTCGCCGCGAGCGCGGGCTCGGGCTTCGCGATGGCCGACCTCCTGTTCGGTCTCGACCTGGGCAACGCCCCGACCTTCGGCTTCGCCTTCCCCGAGTGGCGTGGGCACGTGTCCGACGTGCAGTTCCGGCCTGACATGTCGACGCTGGTGCAGTGGGAGCCGGGTCTGCAGTCCGTGATCGGTGATTACTGGCAGGCCGACGGCAGCCCCATCGGAACCTGTCCGCGCAACCTCGCCCGAAAGTTGGTCGACCGACTCGCCACGCGCGGTTTCACGGCAACCGTTGCGGTCGAGATCGAGGCGACTCTGTTCCAGGAGTCCATCCACGAGGCCCGGGAAAAGGGATATCGCGACCTGACCCCACTCGGCGGTTCAGCCGGAACCGCGTACCACCTCGCGAAGTCGAAGGACTGGATCGACTACATGTCGGCGGTCGCCCGTCGCCTCGACGAGATCGGCATCGAGTGGGAAGCGTGGAGCGACGAGGACGCGGCGGGTCAGGTCGAACTCAACCTGGTTCCCGGCGACCCGATCTCGGTCTGCGACAACTGGGCTCGCGCCCGGCAAGTGATGCGCGAGGTGGCCTTCGAGCGCGGTCACACCGTCACCTTCATGGCCAAGCCGACCGCGGGCTACGGCCAGGCCTCGCACGTCAACCTGTCTCTGCAGCGCGACGGGGTCAACGCCTTCTACGCCGAGGACGGGCCGTCGCCCACGATGCGGCACGCGGTCGGCGGACTGCTCGCGACCATGCGCGGGGCGGCATCGGTCATGCTCCCGCAGATCACCTCGTACCGCCGCCTGGTCGACTTGAGCGGCCCGCCGACGACGATTACCTGGGGCATCGCCAACAAGAGCACCGCGGTGCGCGCAGTGTGCGGTCACCCGGCGTACTCCCGCCTCGAATACCGCGTTCCCGGCGCCGACGCGAACCTGTACCTCGCGGTCGCGGCCATTCTCGCCGGTGTGATCGCCGGCCTCGACGGCGAGATAGAGCCACCCGAGCCGGTCAGCGACCTGGCGTGGTGTGTGCCCGACCTCGAGCGGCTGCCGAACACCATCACCAAGGCGGCCGCCGCGCTGGAGACCGACCTGATCCTGCGCGAGCAGCTCGGCGACGAGTTCGTCGACTACTGGGTCGGTACCCGGCGCTGGGAGTGGATGCAGTTCCACACTGCAGGCGGTGATCCGTTCGCCGAGCTCTCCGAATGGGAGTCGGCGCGATACTTCGAGTTCCCGTGAGCGGGGGGAACGCGACGCCGGGCGCGATCCGGCCGATGATCGGCATCACCGGCCGACGGGTCCGGCTGGGGCTGGTCGACGGGCTGGACAAGCGCTACGGTCACCTGCTCACTGACACCTTCATGTCCGACTTCTCGGACCGGATCGCCAGGGCCGGAGGGATTCCGGTGAACCTGCCCTACGATGCCGACCCGGAGGCACTCTGCCATTGGCTGGCGGGCGTGGTCATCACCGGAGGTCAGGATGTTCATCCCGCGTACTGGGGTGGGGATCTGTCGGTGGTCCGTGACGTGGATCCACGGGATAATCCGATGGTCCACGACCCCGAGCGGGACGAGTACGAGATCGCGCTCGTGCGTGCCGCACTCGCCAGAAATATCCCGGTGCTCGGGGTGTGCCGGGGCCTGCAGGTCCTGAACGTCGCTCTGGGCGGCACGCTGATCGCGGACCTGCCGCCCGGCTCCGTCGGGCATCAGTCGAGTTCGCCCCCGCTCACCGACGGTGCCGACGACCACAAGGTGACGTTCGAGCCCGGCTCGATCGCGGAAGGTCTGTTCGGTGCCGGCGCGGTGACCAACTCGTGGCACCACCAGGCGGTCGACCGCTGCGGGACCGGCCTGGTGGTCACGGGGCGCACGGCCGACGGCGTCGTCGAAGCGGTCGAGCTGCCGGGGGCCGCGGTGCTCGGTGTCCAGTGGCATCCCGAGTGGATGGAACGTGACGATCCGGCGCTGAGCTGGATCGTCGCCGAGGGCAACCGGCGGATCTGACTCGGGGAAGACTGTCGGCCGCCACCGAAGGGTGGCGGCCGACAATTACTTTCAGGTCAGAGCGGTTTTCACTCGACGCTCACCCAGGACACGAGCGAGCGCATGGCTTCTTCGGGCGAGGCCGTCTTCGGGGCCGGGGCCGGGGCCGGGGCCGCAGGCGCGGGGGCATCGCCGACGTGGGCGGCCATCCAGGCGTCGAGCACGCCGAGGATGAGTTCGATCTGTCGTTCCGCCGCTGGGGGGTCGGTGAACACCAGCCAGTTGAGCGCGAATCCGTCCGACAATGTGGACACGATGTACGTCAGTGCGTCGATGGTGTCCGGGTCGACCGGCCGGCCGGAAGCGGTCGCGGCGGACTCGAGGATCGCTCGCAGGGTCGCGGATGCCTCGTTGTACACCATCTCGGCTTGCTGGCCTTCCTGACGCTGGCCCCAGCTGATCAGCTCGACGATCGCCGCGCCGAAGTCCGGATTCGCCAGGTACCACTCCATCACGCCGCGTAACAGGGCGCGCGCGGTGATCGCCACGTCGCCATGGACATCGTTGCGCGTCAGCACCTCTCGATACTGTCCGGCGACGTGCTCGAAGACCGCCGCGAACAGCACCTCCTTCGTGGCGAAGCAGTAGTGCAGGGTGGCCAGCGGGGCGTTCGCCTCCTGCGCGATACGGCGGGTGGTGGCGCCGTCGACCCCGTCGGCAGCGATCACGCGCACGGCCGCCGCCACCAGTTCGGCGCGACGTTCGGCGGCGGGAATGCGAGCCATGCCCTCTCCTGTCAACAGATCTGAACGGATGATCAAGTCGGTTCCACGCTACCAGTCGGAAAGGTAAGCGTGTTGCCATATTTCCCCGGAGAACCGCCGTCAGGTGCGGGCAATAACGCGAAGCAAATAGTCATATGCCTTGATCAAACGACTCACTGGGCTTACGGTATGAGCCGGATCACATTGGCGGGTCGGCGCACTCCGATGCGACCACACCGGTTTCGAAGAAACAGACCCGTCATGACCGACGAACTCACGTGTCTCACCCCCGACGCCACCACAGAAGCCATGGTCGACATGATCATGCGAGACGGCGGCGTGATCATCGAAGGAAGCAATTCATGACAGAGATCCACCAGCAATCCGGACCCGGCCATGCGGGGACTGCTCGCCCCGGGCCGAACAAGGCAGTGCTCATCGGTGTCGGCACGCTGCTGATCGTCCTGACCAACGCCGTCATCTTCATCCTGCCGCCGCTGTTGCCGATCATCCAGGCGCAGTACGGCCTCGCCACAGTGGCCGAGACGACGTGGCTCTACACGGCGCTGACCCTCGGCGGGGGAGCGGGCTTCATCTTGCTGCCGCGCCTCGCCGATCTGCACGGCGACCGAAACGCCGCGGTGGCGGCGTCCGCATTCCTTGCGGTCGGCGCGCTCGTTCCGGCTGCCGGCGACTCGTACTCGACCCTTCTGGTCGGCTGCATTCTCATGGGATTCGGGGGCGCGGCGCAGCTGCTTCCGCTCGGTTTCCTGCGCCGCAATCTCGGCGAGGACGGTATCACGGTGGGTGTCGCGGTTCTGGTCATCGCCACCGGTGTCGGCATCGTCGTGGGCATGATCGGCGGTGGCTTCATCGTCGAGAGTCTGTCGCTGCGAGGCTTTTTCATCATCCTCACCATAGTGTGCGCAGTGACGGCCATTGCGTGCTATGCCGTGATCCCCCACACCCCGCCTGCTGAGCGTTCCGGCCGCATCGCGGTACTCGGCACGGTGTGGATGATCGCTTGGGTCGCCGCGATCCTGCTGACTCTGACGCAAGGCCTCGTGTGGGGCATCGCGGCGCTCATTCCGTTGATGGCCGGCATCGTCGGGGGCATCGCCTGGGTGCGCGTCGAGCGCCGCTCGACCTCGGCGGTGTTCGACGTCGCACTGATGAAGGCGCCTTTGGTCACCGCGTCGTGCTTGTGTATCGCATTGTTCGCCGCGGTGAACTCGGCCTTCCTACTGCTGCTCAGCACGTACGCTCAGATCACTCCCGAGGATCTTCGTCCCGCGGACGCCTACGGACTCGGGCTCAGCGCCCTGCAGACCGGCTGGCTCATGGCACCTTTCGCGGCGGCGTTCTTGATCCGCGGAACCGTACTCGACCGCGCCTTGTTCAACGGCCGTGGTGCGACCGTCTTCGTCATCGGAGCGCTCATCAGTGCATCGGGGCTGGCCTGGCTCGCCGTCGCGCACGACCAGCAGTGGCACTACCTGGTGGGCGCTGCCGTCATGGGTCTCGGGATCAGAATCGGCTACGCAGCGGGGTTCACCATGGTGCAGATGGCAGTGCCCGAGGAGAAAGCCGGGATGGCGGCCGGTATCGCCGGCACGTCCATGGCCGTGGGTTTCGCCTTCGGCACGGCACTGGTCAGCGCCGACCTCAGCGCCTCCCTGGTTCCGGTGGTCGGAACCGGTCTCGAGGTCGCTGCCAAGGGCCTCTACGGCATCGGCTACTGGTTATCGGGACTCCTCGCCCTGCTGGTCGTGGTGAGCGTGCTGGTCTCACGCGCCCGGTCCGGTCGGCGCGTCGGCGCGGCAGCGTCCTGAACGTGGCTGGGTCGATTGCCGTCCCCGACCTGGCGCGATGATTCGTGCGGGCGGCCGCTTCCGTGGCGCTCACTACCACTCCACACTCACCCAGGACACGAGCTCGGCGGGGGAGGCCTGCGAGGGACGGGCCGCCGGTCCGGAGGTGTTGCCGAGGTGGGCGGCCATCCAGGCGTCGAGCACGCCGAGGATGAGTTCGATCTGTCGTTCCGCCGCTGGGGGGTCGGTGAACACCAGCCAGTTGAGCGCGAATCCGTCGGACAATGTGGACACGATGTAGGTCAGTGCGTCGATGGTGTCCGGGTCGACCGGCCGGCCGGAAGCGGTCGCGACGGACTCGAGTTTCGTCCGTATGGTCGCGGATGCCTCGTTGTACACCATCTCGGCTTGCTGGCCTTCCTGACGCTGGCCCCAGCTGATCAGCTCGACGATCGCCGCGCCGAAGTCCGGATTCGCCAGGTACCACTCCATCACGCCGCGTAACAGGGCGCGCGCGGTGATCGCCACGTCGCCATGGACATCGTTGCGCGTCAGCACCTCTCGATACTGTCCGGCGACGTGCTCGAAGACCGCCGCGAACAGCACCTCCTTCGTGGCGAAGCAGTAGTGCAGGGTGGCCAGCGGGGCGTTCGCCTCCTGCGCGATACGGCGGGTGGTGGCGCCGTCGACCCCGTCGGCAGCGATCACGCGCACGGCCGCCGCCACCAGTTCGGCGCGACGTTCGGCGGCGGGAATGCGAGCCATGCCCTCTCCTGTCGACAGATCTGAACGGATGATCAGGTCAGCTTCGGCTACTAGTCGAAATGGACAATCAGGCCGCCATATCGGCGAGATGACCACCTCTCGGTGAGTGATCCTACCGGTTCGTGGTCATATGCCTTGATCATTTGACTATGTTCTTCTAGGCTATGACCGAGACCACAGTCCGGCGCCAACGGTGATCGGAAGGTCCCGGGCCTCGAGCTCACCGCGGATGCGCCGTTACGACCAGAGATCGCGAGCTGCATCCGCATCGCACCCGACAAGCGTGAAGAGGATGACCATGACCGGAGTCGAATCAGTTCCCGGGGAACGCGCGATCGCACTCGATCGCATGGCTGTGGACCCGCCGATCGACACCGTCGTCGGCCTGCTGGCGATCCAGGCCGCCCGCTTTCCCGACCGTGAGTTTCTTCGGTTCGCGGAAGGATCCTGGACCTTCGGCGAGATCGACGACTGGACGTCACGCCTGGCGCAGCGTCTGGTCTCCGAGGACGGGATTGGCGCCGGCGACCGGGTCGCGATCATGCTGCCCAACGTGGTCCAGTGGCCGATCGCCTGGCTCTCGATCCTCAAAGCCGGCGGCGTCGCGGTGCCGGTGAACTCGTCATACCAGCGCGCAGACCTCGAATTCGTGCTCCGAGACTCCGGCGCCCGGGTGATGTTCACCGACGACGGTCACAGCCCGCTCGTCGACGAGGTGCGCGCCGCGAACGGCGATCTGGCCGATGTCCGTATCGTCGAAGCCGCGTCGCGCGGCGAGCTCGCGCAGTACCCGGCGGACAGGCCCGATGTCGCGATCGCCCCGGACACGCTGGCCAACCTCCAGTACACCTCGGGGACCACCGGATTCCCGAAGGCGTGCATGTTGACCCACGACTATTGGGTCCGGCTGGGGTGGATCTGTGCGGGTGCGGCGGGCCTCGGGTCCGGCGATGTGGTTCTCACCTCGCAGCCGTTCTCGTACATGGACCCGCAGTGGAACACCTCCCTGTGCCTTACGGTCGGCGCGCCGCTGGTGGTGCTGCCCCGGTTCTCCGCCTCGGGTTTCATGGCGGACGTCCGTCGCCACCGGGCCACGTTCTGCTACGTGCTCGGCTCGATGCCCACGCTTCTGTTCAAGCAGCCGCCGAGCCCGGAGGACCGGGACAACGACCTGCGCCTCGTGCTGTGCTCGGCCATCCCCGTCGCGCTGCACGCGCAGCTCGAACAGCGTTGGGGCACGCCGTGGCGGGAGATCTTCGGGATGACCGAAAGCGGGGCCGACCTGGTCAGCCTCCCCGAGAGCACGGTCGACGTCGGCAGCGGACGACTGGGGCAGCCGGTTCCCACGAAGCAGGTCCGGGTGGTCGATCCGGAGGGCCGGGAAGTTGCCGCGGGAGAGTCCGGCGAGCTGATCACGTCGGGCAGGCCGATGATGCTCGGCTATTGGAACCGACCCGAAGACACCGCGGAGGTCCTCCGCGACGGCTGGCTGCACACCGGCGATGTCGCGGTCCGCGAGCCGGACGGCTACCGCCTGGTGGGCCGGATCAAGGACATGGTCCGCCGCGGCGGGGAGAACATCGCGAGCGCCGAGGTCGAACGCGTCCTCGAGCGCGACGACACCGTCGTCGCGACAGCGGTGGTCGGCGTCCCGGACGAGCTGTTCGGCGAGGAGGTCAAGGCCTTCGTTCAGCTGGCCCCCGGCGTCGAGGAGAGCCGCGCGACGGCAGAGCAAATCGTCGACGGCGCACGAACTGAGCTGGCGCGCTTCAAGATTCCTCGATACGTCGAGTTCGTCGCCGATTTCCCGCGCACCCCGTCCGAGCGCGTGTCGAAGCCGGCCCTGCAGGCGCGCTCCGCCGAGCATCCCGGCATCACCTACGACCTGCAGCCGCCGCGCACCGCCGGCAACGGCAACTGAGGAGCCGGACATGACCGACAGTTATCTGGACGTGCACATCGACGACGACGTCGCGGTGCTCACGCTGAACCGCCCGGCGAAGCTGAACGTGATGGACGTGGCAACGAGGGTGCGGCTCGCGCAGACCATCCGCCGGTTCGGAACGGGTGATCTCGTCCGCGGGATCGTGCTCACAGGCACCGGGCGGGCGTTCTCCGCCGGTGAGGACCTGCAGGCGGTGCCGACCACCTACGACGAGATCCGCGAGGCCTTCGCGACCTTCCACGACATCACCCGCGCGATTCTCGAGACGAAGGTCCCCGTGATCGCGGCCGTGAACGGGATCGCGGTCGGCGGCGCCTCGGAGATCACGTTGTGTTGCGACTCCCGGATCGGCACTCCCGCCGCCGAGTATTACCAGCCGGAGAACCACCGCGGAATCATCATCTCGAACGCTTCGAGCTTCCTCATGGGCCGCCTGGTACGCAACCACGCGATGCGAATAATTCTGGGCTCGAACCGGATAGGCGCAGGCGAGGCCCTGCGGATCGGGCTGCTCGACGAGATCGTGGCCCCGGAGGCACTGGTGCACCGCGCGGTCGAGGTGATCAGGCAATGGAACTCCGATCCCCGGACCACCGCGCTGCACCTGGGTCTGCTGCGGCCGCGCCCCGAAGACATCGAGGCCGCGTTCACCCGCGAAGACGACGCCGCCCGCCAGTCGTGGGAGTCCGGCGCCTTCACCGAAGGCATCGAGGGCTTCTGGGCATCGAAGAACGCGGCGCCGACGGCGCCCGCGCAGAGCAATTGAGATCGGAGACGATGATGATCACCACCGAGGCAGCGCTTCTCACCTCGCTGAACGAACCGCTCGAATTCACCGAGATCCAGGTCGACGACCCGGATCCGAACGAGGTCCGCGTCGCAGTCTCGAACGTGGGCCTGTGCCACAGCGACCTGCATTACATGACCGGCACCGTGGGCGCCGACCTACCCGTGGTTGTCGGGCACGAGGTGGCGGGCATCGTCGAGTCGGTCGGCTCCGCGGTGACCTCGTTGCGCCCGGGCGACCGCGTCGTCGGCGCCCTCACACCCTCGTGCGGGTTGTGCCGCAACTGTCAGGTCGGGCACTCGACGCAATGCCAGCGTGTCTCGCAGATCCGACAGCGCCCCCGCCCGGCTTTCCAGCTGCCGGGAGGCCAGGTCGTCGAACGGCTCGGCGACATCGGCGCGTTCTCCCGCCACACCGTGATGCGGGAGAACTCGCTGGTCAAGGTTCCCGACGAGGTGGGACTGCACGTCGGGTGCCTGCTGTCGTGCTGCATCGTCACCGGCGTCGGCGCCGTGTTCCGCGGCGCGCAGGTACGCCCCGGCGCCACCGTGGCCGTGATCGGCTGCGGCGGTGTCGGATCGGCAATCATCCAGGGCGCACGGCTCGCGGGGGCCTCGGCGATCATCGCCGTCGATCTCGACGATGCCCGGCTCGCGGCGGCGCGGACCTACGGTGCCACGCACGTCGTGAACGGTGCGGCCGATGTCCCGGCCGAGATCCGGAAGGTGCTCGGCGACGGCGTGGATTACTCGTTCGAGGCCGTCGGTTCCGCCCGGACCGCGGCTACCGCGCTGGCGGTCCTCCGCGGCACGGGCACGGCATGCCTGGTGGGCATCGCGCCCGACGGCACCGACCTCACTGTTCCGGCGTCGGATTTCTTCTTCGGTGAGAAGCGCCTCATCGGTTCCTACATGGGCTCGGGCCAAGCGCACGAGGACATCACCCAGTTCGCGCGCCTCTACCTGCAGGGACACCTGTTGCTCGACGAGATGGTCAGCGACGTGATCCCGTTCCACGAGATCAACAAGGGCTTCGAGGCGATGAAGTCGGGCGAGGTAACCCGCATCGTCGCCGACCTCACCGCGTGATCACCCCGACCCCATCCACAATTGCGCACAGAAGGAGTCCGCAGATGTCGAATACGCAACTGCCTCAGCCGATCAACTACATCGCGGACGGGTGGTCCGAGTGCCGGGCACTTCCGGACGCGTGGAATCTCGACCCCAACACGGGGCAACCCATCCACCGCGCCGTCACCACCGGACCGGACGACGTGGAGCGCGCGCTGCGCCATGCCGAGCGGTCCTACGGCTTCGAACGCTGGGATGACGCGGCGAGCGAGGAACGCGCCGCGGTCATCGAGCGTGCAGCCGACATCGTCGAGACCCGGATCGAGGACATCGCCCGGACCGACGCCCTCACCAGCGGCGTCCCGATCGCGAAGGCCCGGCTGGTCGCGCAGTTCCTCCCGCACCGGATCCGCTCGTCCGCTGCGGATCTGCGGGCCACCCCGCGGCGCACCGCGCTGGCGGCCGGCGGCCGCGACGTGCGGCTGTACAAGGTCCCGTGGGGCCCCGCAGCCATCCTCACCCCGTGGAACGGCCCCAGTTTCATTCCCGCCGCGAAGATGGTGAGCGCCCTCGCCGCCGGCTGCCCCGTCATCCTCAAACCGTCGGAGCACGCGCCGAGCAGCGCCCAGATCATCGTCGAGTGCTTCGTCAAGGCCGGGCTGCCCGACGGTGCGCTGCAGCTCGTCCACGGCGGGGGAGACGTGGGCGCGGCGATCACGGGCGACCCCCGCGTGAAGATCGTCTCGTTCACCGGCGGCCCGAACGCGGGTCGTGCGATCGCCCGTGCCGCCGCGGAGGACTTCAAGGTGCTCCAGCTCGAGCTCGGCGGCAACAATCCGGCCCTCGTGCTGGACGACGCCGACATCGACGTGGCCGCCGACGGGATCCTGGACGGGATGACCAAGCTCAACGGTCAGTGGTGTGAGGGACCGGGAAAGGTGTTGGCGCACAAGAGTCTCGTCGAGCCGCTCCTGGACGCGCTGCTCGATCGCATCTCCCGCATCGAGATCGGGCACTCGCTCGACGAGAACTCCCAGCTCGGCCCGATCTCGAACGCCCCGCATTTCGCCACCCTGCAGAGCCGCATCGAGGGGCTGCGGGCCCACGGCGCGACGATCCATCAACCTGCGCAGCTGCCCGCGCTCGACGGGTTCTTCCTTTCGCCCACCGTCGCGTCGGGAGTCGACGCGTCGGTGGCGACGGCCGAGCTGTTCGGACCACTCGTCAGTCTGCATGCCGTGGAGTCCGACGAGGACGCGCTGCGCGTTGCCAACGCCAACCCTTCGGGTCTGGACGCCTACGTGTTCGGCGGCGACCTGGATCGCGCCGTCGAGGTCGGATCCCGTGTGCTGTCCGGCGAGGTGCGCGTGAACGGTGCCAAGATCGCCGATCTCGCAGACGGTTCGGCACAGAGCTTTTGGGGCACTGCCGGAATCGGCGGTCACGCCCCCGGCGAGTCCGTCCGGGTGTTCTGCGGCGACCGCGTGGTCGGCGTCGATTCACCCGACCTCCCGCTGTAGCGATCGGCACTTCTTTCGCGTCACCCCTTGACTGTGACCGGGACCACTGGTCTACTGAACTAAGTCAATTGATCCAGTCAAATGACCAATTTAACGAAAGCGGCAAATTCCATGAACTTCCCCTCCACCTCGGATACCGGGATCGTCGATGTCATCGGCGTCGGCGCCGGCTTCTCCGGCCTCTACCTCTCGCACCGGCTCACCACCGCCGGGTGGACCTTCGCGGGCTTCGAGGCCGGACCCAGCGTCGGCGGCACCTGGTTCTGGAACACCTATCCGGGCGCGCGCTGCGACGTCGAGAGCATCTACTACTCGTACTCGTTCGACGAGGCGCTCCAGCAGGAGTGGACGTGGAGTCAGCGATTCGCGCCGCAGGCCGAGATCCTCAGCTACATCAACCACGTCGCCGACCGCTTCGACCTGCGCAAGCACTTCACGTTCGATACCCGAGTGGTCGGCGCGACGTGGAACGCGGCCGACCGGCTGTGGGAGGTGCAGCTGGACAACGGCGAGACGCGCCGCGGCCGCTACCTGATCTCGGGCGCCGGCGGTCTGTCCACCCCCAAGGACTTCGACGTGCCGGGCCTCGAGAACTTTACCGGACTCCAGGTGTCCACCAGCCGCTGGAACATCGCGCTCGACGACCTGGCGGGCAAGCGTGTCGCTGTGATCGGCACCGGATCGTCCGGCGTGCAAGCCATCCCGCTGATCGCGGAGGTCGCCGAGCACGTCACGGTGTTCCAGCGCACCCCGAACTATGTGATGCCCGCGCGCAACGCCGACCTCCCCCCGGAGCAGGTCGCCGCCGTCAAGGACGGCTACCCGGCGATCCGTGAGGAATGCCGGCACTCGCCCGGCGGCATCCCCGACCGCCCCGTCACCGACAACGCCTTCGACGTCTCGGACGAGGAGCGTCGGCGGCGCTACGAGGAGGCTTACGAGCGCAGCGGCTTCCAGGGCGTCGGCGCCGAGTTCGCCGACCTCCTCACCGACGCCGAGGCGAACCGGACCGCGTCGGAATTCATCCACGACAAGATCCGTGAGATTGTCGAGGATCCGGCCACCGCCGAGCTGCTGGTGCCCAGGTATCACCCTCTCGGCGCCAAGCGCAGCGTTTTCGGTACGGACTACTACGAGACCTACAACCGGCCGAACGTGTCGTTGGTGTCGCTGCGTGACCAGCCGATCGAGACCATGACCGCGAACGCGATCGTCACCTCGAAGGGCACCTACGAGGTGGATGCGGTGGTGCTCGCGATCGGGTTCGACGCCTTCACCGGCCCGCTGTACGGGCTGGGTCTCACCGGCGCGTCCGGCAAAACGCTGCAGGAGACCTGGCACGACGGCATCCGCACCTACCTCGGATTCATGACCACGGACTTCCCCAACTTCTTCATGGTGGCCGGTCCCCTGAGCCCCGCGTTGGCGAGCAACGTGGTGGTGACCATCGAGCAGGCCGTCGACTGGATCGCCGATCTCATCGAGCACGCCCGCGACTCCGGCGCCACGCTGATCGAGGCCACCCCCGAGGCCCAGAACGACTGGGTGGACATCACCGAGGGGACCGTCGCCCAGACGCTGTACGCCACCACCGACTCCTGGTACCGCGGCTCCAACATCGAGGGCAAACCCAACACCTTCATGGGCTATGTGGGCGGTGTGGGCAAGTACCGCCGGATGTGCACCGAGATCGCCAAGCGCGGTTACCCCGGCGTCGAGATCGACGGGGAGACACAGTCCCGCAACCTCGGCCCGATCCATCAGGAGATCTCATGAGCAGGACGGTGCACCGGCGCTACGTCGCCTTCTCCGACGCGCACTACGCCGGAAACCTGGTCGACGGTGCGTTCGCCCTGAAATTGTTCGGCGACGCCGGGACGAACCTGTCGATCGAGATCGACGGCCACGAGGGGCTGTTCGCCGGCTACTCGTCGGTCGAGTTCCTCGCCCCGGTCCGCGGCGGTGACGTCGTCGAGGCCGAGGCCCGGCTGGTGAAAAAGGGCAACCGCAGCCGCACGGTCGATTTCGAGCTCCGAGTGATCTGCCGCGGCTCCGACGACACCGGCCGCGCACAGGTCCTCGAATCGCCACTGGTCGCGGTGCGCGCTCGCGGCACCGCGGTCATCCCTGCAGACGAGACGGAGAAGTAGCCATGGAGCTGATTCACGACACCGGTTGGGCCGCACCGCCCGCCACCGTCGAACAACCCCTGACCGGTGACATCGACTGCGATGTCGTCGTGATCGGCGGCGGCGGGGGCGGCATGTCGGCCGCCATCCGCCTCGCCGAGAAGGGCGTCGACGTGGTGCTCCTCGAGGCGCAGACCCTCGGCTGGGGCGCCAGCTCCCGCAACGCCGGATACATCACGAACTCGGTCGCCGCCGATCCGGAGCTGTTGGGTTTTCTGCTGAAGCGCGAGCGGCTGCGCGACCTCTACCGGTACGCCGAAAACGCGGTGCACTTCGCCGAGGACGCCATCACTCACTACGGGATCGACTGCGGCTACCAGCAGGAGGGCATCGTGATGGCCGCCGTGTCCAAGGGGCAGCTGCGGCACGCGCGCCGCAATGCGAAGGTCATGGCCGAGGCCGGATCGGCGGCCGAATTCGTCGAGGGCCGCGCAGCAGGCCTTCCGGACGGCTTCCTCGGCGGAGTGCGCGAGGGGGTCGGTGGCACGCTCAACCCGGGTGAGTTCGTCCTCGGTCTGCGGGCCGCGACGATCGCGTCCGGCGTGCGTGTCTACGAACGCACCCCCGCCCGCGACGTCACGGACTCCGGCGACGGTGTCACCGTCGACACACCGGACGGAAGGGTTCGGGCTCGCAAGGCGCTGCTGACCACCAACGCCAACAGCAACGGCTTGTCCATCGCGCCGAAGAATCTCGCCAGCCCGGTGTGGACCTCCCTGGTCGAGACCGAACCCGTCGCACCCGAGCGACTCGACGCCATCGGCTGGACCAGCCGCGCCCCGATGGTCACGCTGCACATGATCATCGAGAGCTACCGCGTGACCCCGCGGGGCACCATCGTGTTCGGCACCCGCCGCGTACAGACCGGGCGGAACCCACTGCCGAACCGCACCCCCGCACGGAACGTCACCGACGACCTCGTCCGCGGATTCCACGACCGCTTCCCGGGCCTGCGCGACGTCAAGCTGCAACAGTCATGGGGCGGCTGGATCGGCATGAGCTCCACGTGGCTCCCCGTCGCCGGCGAGGCCTCCGACAACGTGCTCTACTCGCTCGCCTGCAACGGCCACGGGTTCGCCCAGGCACAGTACGTGGGCCATCTCCTCGCGGACCGGGTCGGCGGCGCGCCGCTGCACGACGACCTGGCCGCGATCTGGCACGGCCGCAAGCATTTCTGGCCCAGCTTCGTCAGCGGACCCGCGCTGCACGCGGCCTGGCTCGCCGACCGCGCCTCCGACCGCCTGGCAGCCCTCACGAACTAACCATCGGCGCAAGCCACCCTCCAAGGAGAAATCATGTCCATCAAAGAACTGCTCTTCGCGGTCGCGGACATCTGGATGATCGCCGTCGGATTCACCTACGGCATCAAATTCATCCGGAACTACAAGAACTACCTGCTCGGCATCGAGTGGATCATCGTCGCGACATCGGGCTCGAACTTCCTGATCTACGGCCTCGTCAAGGCAGGTCACGACAGCCCGATGTACGCCTTCGCCTACTTCCTGGACGCCTTCTCCCGGTCCGTCGGCATCACGCTGATCCTGGTCCTGGGGCTGATGAAGGTCACCCACCGGTACAAGCCGTCCGCGGCGGTGGACATCGGCGCGTTCGCCCTCGCTGGCGTGGTGGGCTTCCTCCTCAGCCAATTCGCCGTGGAGATCGGTCTGCCCGGCAAGATCTTCTACATCGTCGTCAACGTGCTCACCACGATCTTCCTGATCTACTTCGTCAAGCGCCTCTGGGGCATCGGCGAGCGCGGGCACGCCATCTCGGCCGCCGTCGCCACCGCCTGCGGCTTCGTCATCGCCGCGACCTACGACTTCGTCCACATCCCGGGCGACGACGCGGAGCACACGATCTTCTACATCTTCGCGCTGTCCACGTGGGGCCTGCAAATGTTCACGTACTACCGCGCCTACCGAGCGTTCGACGCCTACAACAAGCGCGTCGATGCGCAGGCGGTCAGCGGCAGCGCTCCCGCTACGGCCTGAGCCGCCGGACCTTTCCTTGTGATCGAGAATCAGGAACCGAAAAATGACAACGCACGACGTGCATGAAGAGACCACCGAGGTAGTCGTTGTCGGCGCCGGAATGTCGGGGCTGATGGCGGCCACCACGGTGGCGCCGGAGACCGACGTGGTGGTGCTCGAATCCACCGATCGCACGGGCGGACGAGTCGAGACCGTCCGGCGGGGCGACTACTGGATCAACGTCGGCACCCAGTTCACCGAGGGCACCGGCACGCTGATCGATGCCCTCGACCGGCACGGCATCGAGATGGGCTCGCTCGCAGGCAAGAGCGTCGCGCTGTACTTGAACGGCGAGGTGGTCGACACCTCGAACCCCGTCGCGCTCATGTTCCGCACGCGGATGACCATGATGGACCGTATCGGCATGGCCATCGTCGGTGCACGCATCCTCTCGGTCATGCCGTTCCTGGAGTCGCAGAGCCGTATCGCGCAACGGGTTCGCGCCAAGCTCGACACCAAGCTGGCGTCATACCTGCTGAAGGGTGTCCGGTCGGAGTTGGCCGCCGCCGTCGTGCGGTCGTGGTCGGCGCAGTGGATGGGATGCGAGGTGGAGGAGACGGCCGCCACCCAGTTCGTCACGTCGGTGGGCCTCGCGCTGGCCGACCCGGAGAAGATCCCGAACTTCTCGCTGCCGGTGGGTGGCAATCAGACGTTGACCGACGTGCTGACCGAAGATCTCGGTGGCCGGATCCGGCTGAACTCGGTGGTGCGCTCGGTGCGGCAGGACGGGGACGGCGTGGTCGTCGACTATCACGACGGCGACCGACCGGTGCGGCTGCGGGCAAAGCGCGCGATCGTGACCGCACCCGCCGATGTCGCCGAGCGAATCATCCCGGACCTCCCGCAACAGCACCGGAATGCTTTCAACGACATCACCTACGGCCGGTACGTGATCGTCGGATTCTTCACCGACGAAGTCGGGCCGCAGCGCTGGGACGACTACTTCGCTGTCTCGACGCCGCAACTGTCGTTCCAGGCGATGTTCAACCACGCCGCGGCGATGCGGAACGGCGACGGCCGTAAGCCGGGTGGAGCGCTGGCCTGTTTCGCCGGCGGCGCTCACGCCGACGCGTTGTTCGACCTCCCCGACGAGGAGATCGTGTCGCGGTACCAGCAGGACCTGCTCGCAGTGTTCCCCGAGCTGGAAGGGAAGCTGGGCGAGGGCATCGTGCGACGGCATCGTCGGGTCGTGCCCTTCTGGGCGCCCGGGCGGAGGAACTCGCTTCCGACGTTGCGTGATCCGCTCGGCACCACCTACCTCGCCGGCGACTACCAGCTCGATCTGCCGTCGCTCGCCGACGCAGCGACGTCGGGCGAGCGAGCGGCGAAGGCCGTACTGGCGAGCCTGAGCCAGGCCGCGAGAGAGAAGGACTCGGCAATCAGAGTTTGAGCAGTCGCTTCGCCAGCTTGCCGGAGGCGCGGGGTAGTTGCCGCGTGGTCCGGGCACGCCCTCAGCCGAACAACTCGGGGTCGACGCGATCGGCATCGACGGCTTCGAGTGCGCCGGACACCCCGGCGAGGACGACGTCCCGGGCTCGTGCTGATCCCCGCCGCGGCCCGGGCGCAGTCCGTCCCGATCATCGCGCGAGCGGCGGACTCGCCACCGGCGCCCGACCACCGGGCTACGAGACCAATTCACCACTGCTGCAACACTTCGAGGGAGAGGCCCCAGTGAGCTTCAAGAGCCCGTTTCCGGACGTCGAGATTCCGAACCTCAGTGTCTACGATTTCCTCTTCGGCCAGGTCGACACGGCCGATGGGGACCGGCCCGCGCTGATCGACGGTGCCTCCGGCGCGGTCACCACGTACCAGTCGCTGGTCGCCCAGATCAACGGGGTGGCCGGGGCGTTGGCCGCGCGCGGTCTCGCCGTCGGTGAGGTGGTGGGTCTGCATTCGCCGAACGTTCCCGCGTTCGCGTCGGTGTTCCACGGGATCCTGCGGGCCGGTGGCGTCGCGACCACCATCAACGCCCTCTACACCGCCGAGGACATCGCCAAGCAGCTCACCGACTCGAAGGCGAAGTTCCTGTTCACCGTCTCCCCGCTGCTGCCGCAGGCCAAGGCCGCGGCCGCGAAGGTCGGGATTCCGGTAGCGAACGTGATCGTCCTCGACGGCGCCGACGGGCACCCGTCGCTGAAAGATCTGCTGGCCGAGGGCGCCTCCGCCCCGGAGGTGTCGTTCGATCCGGCGACCCAGCTGGCGGTGCTGCCGTACTCGTCCGGGACCACCGGCCGGCCCAAGGGGGTGATGCTCACGCACCGCAACCTGGTGGCGAATGTGTGTCAGATCAACCCGCGGATGGGCATCGGCGCCGACGACAAACTCCTCGCGGTGCTGCCGTTCTTCCACATCTACGGGATGACGGTGCTGCTGAACGCGGCCCTGTACAACCGGGCGAGCTTGGTGACGATGCCGAAGTTCGACCTGGTCGAATTCCTGAAGATCGTCTCCGGCCAGAAGTGCACGTATGTGTTCATCGCCCCGCCGGTCGCGGTGGCGTTGGCCAAGCACCCGCTGGTCGACGATTACGACCTGTCGAGCGTGCATTCGATCTTCTCCGGTGCCGCCCCGCTGGATCAGGAGCTGGGCAAGGCCGTCGCGAACCGGCTCGGCTGCCGGGTGCGGCAGGGCTACGGGATGTCGGAGATGAGCCCGGTCTCGCATGCGATTCCGTTCGACCGTGACGACATCGCCCTGGACTCGGTGGGTCCGTCGATCGCGAACATGGAATGCAAGCTGGTCGACCCGGGCACCGGCGAGGAGGTCGCCTACCCGACCGACGGGGTCAGCGCACCGGGTGAGTTGTGGTGCAAGGGCCCGAACATCATGGCCGGGTACCTCGGCAACGACGAGGCCACCGCGGAGACCCTGGACGGGGACGGGTACCTGCACACCGGCGACATCGCGACCGTCGACTCCGAGGGCGTCGTGACGATCGTGGACCGGATGAAGGAGCTGATCAAGTACAAGGGCTACCAGGTGCCGCCCGCCGAGCTGGAGGCGTTGCTGTTGACGCACCCGCAGATCGCCGACGCCGCCGTCATCGGGGTTCTCGACGACGAGGGGGAGGAGGTGCCGAAGGCGTTCGTCGTCCGCCAGCCCGGTGCCGACCTGGACGAGGCCGCGGTCATCGCGTTCGTCGCCGAGCGGGTGTCGCCGCACAAGAAGGTCCGCAAGGTCGAGTTCATCGACCTGGTGCCGAAGTCCGCCGCGGGCAAGATCCTCCGCAAGGACCTACGCGCCGCCGAAACTGCCGGGAGGTAGGCCCTCCGACAAGGCACACATCGAACCGACCACTACCGCCACCCTCATCGACGGTGTCCTGCAGCTGCCCATCTCCACGCCGGCCGCAGGCACGTCGATGGATTTCACCCAGATCGACGAGGCCACCGAGGCCGTGCGCCTCGGCTTGCTCGACCAATTTGTCGCCGACGACGAGATCCACACCGAGCGCCCCAGAGCGCCACGCTCGACGGTATAAGGGCGCCGCCGCCAGCGTGAACGCAGCATCTGCGCTGCCACACGTGTTCGTGCAGCATCGAGTCTGTCGGTGTCGTGACGCGGTTCGAGGCTACCGTAGCCCGCATCGTTCAGGCTACCGTCAGCGATATCCTGGAAACACGTCGTCGAGAGGCTGAACGTGCAGATTTCATCGAACATATCGCGGACCGGATGAATCGATCCGGACGATGCCCGATATCGATCCGTTCGAGACCCATCGCGATGTGACCCCGTCAGTCGCGTCGGAACTGGCAGCCGACGGATTCGACGACGCCCGGGAGATCGGGCGTGGAGGCTTCGGTGTCGTGTACCGGTGCACGCAACCCGCACTCGACCGGACCGTCGCCGTCAAGGTGCTCACCAACGATCTCGCGGAGGAGAACCGGGAGCGCTTCTTTCGCGAACAGAGGGCGATGGGCCGCCTGACCGGCCACCCCAACATCGTCAACGTCCTCCAGGTCGGGGTCACCGACAGCGGACAACCATTCATCGTGATGCCGTACCACCCGCAGGGCTCCCTGGACGAACGTATCCGACGGCACGGCCCGTTAGGTGTGGACGACGTACTGCAGTTAGGGGTGAAACTGGCAGGTGCGTTAGAGGTTGCCCACGGCGAGGGCATCGTCCACCGCGACATCAAGCCGGCGAACATTCTCCTCACCGACTATGGCGAGCCGGCGCTCACGGACTTCGGGATCGCGCATATATCCGGCGGGTTCGAGACCGCTACCGGCATCGTCACCGGTTCACCCGCGTTCACTGCGCCCGAGGTCCTCGGCGGCGGCGCCCCAAGCCCCGCCTCGGACATATACGGACTCGGAGCCACCCTGTTCTGCGCAGTCACCGGCCACGCCGCATTCGAGCGCCGCAGCGGCGAACAGTTGGTCGCCCAATTCATCCGCATCACAAAGGAACCGGCACCGGATCTTCGGGATCACGGCCTCGCCGACGATGTCGCTACCGTGATCGAGCAGGCAATGGCCCGTCGCCCCGAGGACCGGCAACCCTCAGCCCTAGCGTTGGGCGAGAATCTGCGCGAGATCCGACGTCGCCGCGGGATATCTGCAGACGACATGGCGCTCCACGTGCGACCCGCCCCGGATACAGAACCAGCACCGCAGGAGAGGATTCACCTGAACCCTTCCCGCCACGAGAGGGGGAATCTCCCCCTGGAGTTGTCCAGCTTCGTCGGTCGCAGGCACGAACTCGCCGAAGCGAAGAATCTACTGACGTCGTCGCGCCTGCTGACATTGGCCGGAATCGGCGGAGTCGGGAAAACACGCCTCGCACTTCGACTTGCATCGAGCATCCGCCGCGAGTTCGCCGACGGCACATGGTTCGTCGAGCTCGACGAGGTCGATACCCCGTCCCGCTTGATCCACGTGGTGGCCGCAACCCTCGGTGTGCGGGACCAAACTGACCGGTCGCTACGCGAGATTCTGCTGGACTTCCTGTCTTCGCGAGAACTGTTGCTGATCTTGGACAACTGCGAGCAAGTGATCGACGCGGTTGCCGACCTCGCGACGGTTCTGCTTCAGCAGAACCCGAATCTGCGCATCCTCGCGACAAGCCGCGAACCCCTTGCAATTGCCGGCGAGGCAGCACTGCGCGTTCCCCCACTCACCGTCCCCGACCCCGACCGCGAGCCGTCCCTGCAGGGTCTGCCCCGCTACGACGCGGTGTCGCTGTTCACCGAACGCGCCACCACCGCGGTCTCGACCTTCGCGTTGACCGATGCCAACAAGTCCGCTGTAGCGCGGATTTGTCACCGGCTGGACGGGTTGCCCCTGCCGATCGAACTGGCGGCAGCGCGGTTGCGTGCGATGTCGCCCGAACAGATTCTGCAACGGCTTTCCGACCGCTATGCGTTGTTGACTCGCGGGAGCCGAGGCGCGCCGTCGCGCCAGCAGACGCTTCGGTTGTGCGTCGACTGGAGCTACGACCTGTGCACCCCGCTCGAACAATCCACGTGGCAACGGCTGTCGGTATTCACCGGCAGCTTCGAACTCGATGCCGCAGAACACGTGTGCGGGGACAATACCGGGGACCTGCTGGACTCGGTGGCATCCCTCGTCGACAAGTCGATCCTCATCCGCGAAGAGCACGGCACCGCGGTCCGCTTCAGGCTGCTCGAGACCCTCCGCGCCTACGGACGAGAAAAGGCCCAGGAAATCGACGACTACCACGACTTGCGCCGGCGGCACCGGGATTGGTACCGCCAGCTGGCTCGCACCGCCGAGGACGAGTTCATCGGTCCCAGGCAGCTCGAGTGGATGGAGCGACTCAGCAGTGAGCAGCCCAATCTGCGGGACGCGATGGATTTCTGCCTCGCCGAAAGCGATGCCGACGCCGGTTTGCAGATGGCCACACCCTTGTTGCAGCTCTGGGGGTCGCGAGGCCAGCTCAGCGAGGCGAGGCGCTGGCTTGACCAATTCCTGTCACTCCAGAAAGAACGCCCGACCATCACCTACATCCGGGCGCTGTACGCCGACTGCCTGATGTCCGAACAGCAGCAGGACCACCAGCGAGGTGCTGCCCTTGTCGAGCGGGCGCGGATCCTCGCCGATCAGATGACCGACCCGATAGCGCACGCGATCGTCGACCACGCGGACGGCATCGTCGGATTGTTCACCGGCGATCTCACACGCGCGGCGTCACGTCTGGAGCGGGCACAGCCTGTGTTGCGACATGCCGAGAACGAACTCGCACTGCGGATCGAGTCCCTGACGCTGCTGGGATTGACGTATCAACTGGCCGACACCCAACCCCACCGGGCAGTCGAATGCTACGAGAAAGTTCTCGCGATCACGGAAGCTCAAGGTGAATCCGTCTATCGGGCCTACGCACTGTGGGCCATGGCCGTCGCACAATGGCGACTGGGTGATCAGCGCCGCGCATAGGACCTACTCGAAGAAGGAGTGCGGCTCGCTCGACTCGTCGACGACCCGGTCAGTTGCGCGAACTGCGTCGAAGTACTCGCCTGGATCGCCGGAACCAGTGACCCTGAACGCGCCAGCACACTGATGGGGGCCGCGGAGACGCTCGGCCGCGCTGCCGGGAGCCCGTCCGTAATCGTTCCCGACCTGTTCGTTTATCACGAAGAATGCGAGCGGTCCGCCCGCCGGATGCTCACCGAACGCGCCTTCGAGCAACCCTGGCAACACGGCAGGGCAATGGATCTCACGTCCGCTGTCTCCTACGCACTCCGCGAGCAGACCCCGAAGACGAGTCCTCCAGATTCCACCACCCTGACGAAACGCGAAAAACAGGTCGCCGAACTGATCGCCGAGGGTCTGACCAACAAGGCGATCGCCGCCCGCCTCGTCATCTCGCAGCGCACCGCTCAGGGACATGTCGAACACATCCTCACCAAACTCGGATTCACCTCAAGAGCACAGGTCGCTGCCTGGGTTGTCGAAGAGAGACAATCGTCCTAATTTACGCTCGGCGTGACGGGGAGGCACGGGTCAGCCGGACATCGGACCCGCCTCCATCGAGCCATGGAAGGTTTCGTGGGTACTTGTGCTGGCCGTGTAGTCCACTCCTGAACGCCATCACCAAAAGCCGACTGCACACGGTCGCACGTGCCAGCTAGCGGTGCAGTCGCCGTTTGATATTGAAAGCGTGTTCCTAAAACGGTCGTTTATGAACCCTCGATCGGAACAGCGCACCTCCTGACGGAATCGACAGTGGTCGTGCGACGTTCGGGCCTTCAGCGCACTATGGGATCAAGCGGCCGAACACGATTGTCTCCGACCCATGTGGGGTTCAGGGCGGCAACCACTGCTTCCTGAAATGACACGAAGGACAATACTCATGGTGAGTAGTCTTCGCGCACCGCTTATGTGCTGCTGACCACCTATCTCGACTTTCAAGATAGCTACGATCTGCCGATGCGTCTCAAAGAGCAACTACCGAGAGAGCTGGTTGCTGGATTGCGGCCGCTCCATTCTGGTTGCATGATGTGCGGTCAGGAGCCGTGCGTGGCGAATTCGGTTGCGGCAGCGAGCATGGTGTCGCGCACGGTGTCGAGGTTCGCTTCGCGGAGTAGCTGTGCGGGTGGTTGGTTGTCGAGTGCGGGGTTTCGTCCTTGGAACCAGGTTTGGATGACGGCGGGGGTGTCGCGGGCGCTGATTCGTCGTGCGGCGTCGAGGGCGACGTGGAGTCGGTTGAGGATGGCGTGGTCGGGCGGTGGGGTGGTGCCGTCCACCCATCCGTGGACGGTGGCGGTGTCGGGCGCTTCGGCCAGGTATGCAACGAGTTTCGCGCCCAGGCGTGACCGCAATTCGGTGATGAGGGTGCGCGCTGCCGTGTCGGGTCCGGTGCCTGTGTCGACCATTTCGCCTCTCCTCGGTCAGCCCCCGTGTGCTGTTCACGCTACTCGGGTTCCGGGTGGGGATGTTACTTCGAGGTGCGCATGTCGTCGCTGGTCAGGGCTTTTCTGGGTGCCGCCGCTGGGTTAGCGTGAAGGTATCGGATCTGCCTCACACGCTGGATAGGGGAGCAAAAACCTCATATCTGCGTGCTCCGACTGGAGGTGATCCGCTCAACTACCTTTGAACGCACCGAAAGACACCGAATGACGCTCGGTGTCTTTCGAATTCGTCAGCTGTGGTGCAGCTGACCCCATGTGATTCATGAGGAGTAGACACTCGTGACGATACTCCCTTGCGCTTTGATCGGCGACGGGCTTATTGGAAGTCACCTGTTGGATGGGGAACGGTGATCACCGATGACGGCCTACAAGCGGCGAACTGATGACGCCGATGGCATCGCGGCGCGTATCCGGTGTTTTGAACCACGTTCGGTCGATCCCGCCGCGTGGTCGGTGGTGGCGCCGTGGGTGCGCGAGACCGTCGAATTGTCCGGGCCCAGGTTGCACAGTCAGGCGGCGAACGCGTTGAAGGCGCTGTCGCGGTTCGCGGTGTGGGCAATCGATGTGGGGTACGACCTCGACCGGGAGACGGTGCTGACCCCGGAGGTGCTCGAACGGTATCGGGTGACCGGGATGCGGGAGCTGGCGCCGACCTCGCGGTTGACGGAGATCGCGCGGCTGCGCAGGGTGGCGCGGGCGGTGACGCGCCGGGCGCCGTGGCCGGCACCCGGCGAACAAGGAGCCCGGCAGGGCTTGTCCGCGCCGTACACGCACGAGCAGGTCGAGGCGTATTGGGCGGCCGCGATGGCGCAGAACGGGCCGTTCCGGGTGCAGGCGATGACCGCGGTCCTGGCGTTGACGGTCGGGGTGGGTGCCCGCTCGGGCGAGTTGTTCGCGGTCACCCGGGCCGATGTGGTCGAGGTCGGCGGCGTGGTCGCCGTGGCACTCGGATCGGTGTCGGCACGCCGGGTGGTTTCGGTGCGGGCCGGGTGGGTGGAGAGGCTGAAGGGGGTCCTCGCGGGGGCGGGGACCGGGCCGTTGGTGGCCTCGCATCGTGCCGGCCGGGATCAGGCGGCGGCGTTGCTCGCCTCGTTCGAGTACCCGGCCGGGTTGCCGCGGTTGACGGTCGCGCGATTGCGGTCGACCTGGCTGACCGGTGTGTTGTCCGATTGCGGTGTGGCGGAGATTTTCGCGGCCGCCGGGATCGTGAGCGAGAAGGCGTTTTCGGATCTTGTTCCGTATCTTCCTGCGCCGGAGGTTGGTTCGCTCGGGTGGCGACGGTTGACAGGAGAATGGTGATGGCACCGCGGACACCGGAGCAGATCATCGAGTTGTACACCCCGCGGATGCCGGCGCAGCAGTGGGAGGCGATCGCACCGTTCGTGCGTGACGTCGTCCGGCGCGGGTTCATACCGAGCCAGATCGCGAAGGTCACCGCGACCCGGATCTCGGAGGTGGCGTCGATCGTGGCGTGGGCGCGAGAACAGGGACTGCCGCTCGACGTCGAGCAGGTCTTCCATCCCGCGACGGTGAACCGGTACGCGATGACGGCACCAGGATTGGCGGCCGCCTCACGGTCCACACGACGTGCCACGCTGACGACGTTGTCGCGGCGGATCACCAGGCGGGCGCCCTGGGAACCGCAGCGCGAAGCGTTGCGGTATCCGCGGACGGTCGCGCCGTATACGGCGGCTCAAGTGGCGCAGTTGCTGTGGTGGGCGCCGCGGCAAGCGAGTGCGGTCCGCAGGCGGGGGCTCGCTGCTGCGGTGGCTCTCGGTGTCGGGGCCGGGTTGCGCGGCACCGAGATGCTCAACGTCGGCGTCCCGGATGTGCAGGTCCGCGGCGAGCACGTCATCATCGAGGTTCGTGGCGCGAAGCAGCGGGACGTACCGGTGCGCCCGGCGTACCGCGAGGCGGTGCTGGCGTCCGCGGAGCGAGCGAGCCGTGGGCACTTGTTCCGGGATCCGGTGCCGCGGGTCGAGTTCGTGAGCGATCTGCTCGCGCAGTGCGAGGCCCCGCGTGGAGTGAAGCCGGTGACGTCGTCCCGGCTGCGGTTGACGTGGGAGGTCGCGATGGTGCAGGCCGTTCCGCTACCGATCTTCATGAGGCTGTCCGGGCTGACCGGGACCTGCAAGCTGAACAACCTTCTCGCTCTCGACTCCCTGGGCACGCGTGCGCGGTGGAGCATCGCCGAGTTGGATGCGATCGCCGAGGGGGTGCCCTGGTGAACGCGAAGGGCAGGGTTCGTCGATTGCACGAGGTCAGCACCGACGTGCATCGCACCGAGGGGTGGCAGTTCAAGCGGGTGGTCGCGGTGATCGAACATTGTGAGGCACGCGAGTTCGTCCACGAGGTGTTCGACCACCATCGCGGCGTTCAACGCAATTTCACCGCCGATGCATTCCTCGCCGCCTACCTGCTCACACCGATGCTCGGCCTACCGATGCACCAGACAAAAGTCGCGACGGTGGTGCGGGGATGGACCGATCGGCAACGCGCGGCACTCGAGCTGCCGGACGGTGTGCCCATCAGTTATAAGGCCATCAACGATGCGTTACGGCGACTGATGAACGCGTGCCGATCATCTCGGTATCCCGAGTGGGACGAGCATCGCTTCGTGCAGGCCCTGCTCGATGCCTCCCTGTGGGGTCACCCGTCGACCGGGGCCGTGGCTCTGGATTCGACCGACCTCTCGACGTGGGGGCGGGTGCGCCACCGCAAACCGCTCGTCGACGCCGACCCCGACTCGCCGCCGCCGCCGGATCATCCGCTCGCGCCGCCGGATCCGAACCATCCGCATGCCCGCAGGAGCGGGCACCACCTCCCGGACGCCCCGACCGGGCCGGATGGCCGCTACATCTACACGGCCGACATGGACGCGCGGATGGGCTGGCGCAGCAGTGAGTTCGAGGAAACGATCTTCTTCTGCGGTTATGACCTGCACGTGATCACCGATGTGCCATCCGTGCCCGGCCGTGGCCCGGTGGTACACGTGGCCCGGGCGATGAACCTCTCACCGGCCGGGTCGCACAAGGGCATCGGTGGCCTGCCCGCCGTTCACGCGCTCGGTGACACCATCGGCAAGCCGCGCCAGCTCCTCGCCGACCGCGCCTACAACTACGTCACCAACGACACGTTCGCGTTGCCGGTCTGGCAGCTCGGCTACACCACCATCTACGACCTGCACCCCAAACAGCGCGGCACACACCCCGGACCCGACGGTAGCGACACCCTCTGGATCGACGGCACCCTCTACCCGACGAGTCTTCCTGCGGGCCTGCACGACATCGAGCCGATCGACACCAAGATGGACGCCGGCGTGCGCGGGCGGCTCGACCGCCGGCACCAGGCCCGCCAGGCCTACGCCTTCGTCCCACACGGCGCCCGCCAACCCGACGGATCCCGGCGTTACCGCGGGCCGGCCGTTCCTCCGGCCCGGGTTCGCTGCCCGAACAATCCCGTCTCGATGCGCGCACCGCACAGCGTCCCGACCACCTCCTGCACATCGGGAACACCGTGCGGGTGCGGGCGCACGATCACCCTGCCCGACGCCGATTACCCGGACCTGCGGATGCCGTTCCAGCACGGCACCCTGGCCTGGGAGGCGTCCTATCACCGCAGGGTCGGGATCGAGAGCCTGTTCGCCGACCTCAAACGCAACCGCCTTGGTGTGCACCGCGGCTACTTCCGGGGCTTCGGGATCCGCCGCTACACCCTGCTCGCCGGCTTCACCCTCGCCGCCCTGAACATCCTCAATCTCCACGACTGGGCGACCCGGCGCGAGGTTCTCGATTCCTGGGGTCGGTTCCTCGGCGAATCGGAACCCGAACGCCGACCCCGACGGCGTCGCCGCACCCACTCCGCCACGCGCCACGCAACATCTCTGGCCGCCACAGGACCGGGCAGATAACTACCCCGCCCCGCCACCGGAATCCACGGATCCCGGTAGCCGACCTCGACCACCCGACGAAAAATGACCGATTGTCGAGTACGGGTTCGCCAGGTTTGCGGGCTCCCACAGCGTCGAACGGGTCGCAGACCGGCCGGAGAACCGCCCGAAACGGGCGTCACAGCGTCGAATGCGCAGAAATAAGGGTCCGAATCCGATCCCGGGCCTAATAGGTGAACCCAACAGGCCCTAATGGGTGAACACCCCAGAGAGGCGAGGACGGGAATCGAACCCGCGTATTCAGCTTGGGAAGCTGATGTTCTGCCATTGAACTACATCGGCGCACGATATTGGGCGCGCGTAAGCAGGCCCAACACCCTGCGGCGGAAACATTAGTCGCCCACTGACCGGCAGGGATCACGAAGAGGATCCAGCGGATCAACGCCCGCGCCGGGGGACGCTGGACTCTCCCGCAGCGGTGTTGCCGGGCCCGATCCTGCTGGTTACGCCGCCATAGTGCCGCCGCGAGGAGCGCGCGGGCAGCGGGGGAGAGCACCCCTGGCCGATACATGACCCCTACAGGGAGGATCAACGGCGGGTCCATGGCGCGGGCAACGACACCCGACTCGCCGGCATTGTCGACGACTGCCCTGGGCACCCACGCCATTCCGGCACCGGCGGCGACCAGCGGTACGCTCGCTTGGCGATGCGCTGTGACGACACCGAGCGTTGTCCGCCGTGATGCGCGGCGTAACGCGGACTCCACCGCGACCCGCCCTAGCGCGCCGCCGGTCACCGCGATCACCGGTAGGTCGTGAATCTGGTCGAATGGCAGGGGGTCGGGGAGACCCTCGGCGATCTCACGGGGAAGGGCAACGCACAGTTCATCGGTGCCCAGGTTGTGGGTGTCGAGGTCGCGGCGGTCGGCGGGCTCTCCGGAGTCGGCCGGTTCGAGGAAGCCGAACCCCAGCTCGACGGTTCCGTCGCGCACTGCCGTGGCTACGTCGGTCTCGGACCGGTACTCCCTGATCCGGACGGTCACCTCGCCGTAGGCCCGCCTCAGGTCACCGATTAGTTTGGGGAGCGGCGACTCGTACTGGCCTCCGGTGGTGCCGACGTCGACGTGTCCGCCGTGGAGACCTGAGAGTTCGGCAACGGACGCCGGTGCGGTGGCCCCATCCCGGAGCAGTCGTCGGGCGGGATCGACCGGTGCCGCACCCACAGGTGTAGGGAGGGTCGGACGTCGCGAGCGCCGTTGTCGTCGCGCTGAGTGTGGCCCGTGGCTATTCAGACGCCGCCCCGAGGCCGTGAGTAGTAGGAGCTCCGAGGCGAGGAAGCGCGAATGATCTTGGTGCGCATGGAAAGGAGATGCTGGCGCCGTTCAATTATGCAGCGAAGACCAGCGAGCGGGCCCACCAATCTCACCGTCCGCCGAGCTGTGCGGCCGGCGCGCCGCGTCGCCCGAAGTGAGCACGGAAAAAACATTTGGCGGCGGAACTGGGGGTCGGTAGATTCGGTGGCTGCCCTGCTTCTGTTCCGTCGTTCGCCGGGATGTCCCCAGTTCCCACCACCCGAAAGGTCCACCGTGACCGAACCTACTGGCCTCGTGAACGACGAGGCAAGAGCCGACGACCGAATCGAACGCCGACACCTCCAGGTGATCGGTGTCCTGTTGGTAGCCAGCTTCGTGGTGATCCTCAACGAGACGGTGATGAGCATCGCCATCCCGGTCCTTCAGGTCGAATTGGGCGTACATCCCAGCGTCGGGCAGTGGCTGACGACCGCATTCATGCTCACGATGGCGGTGATCATCCCGCTCACCGGCTATCTCATCCAGCGCATCCCTACGCGCACCTTGTTCGTGCTCGCCATGTCGCTGTTCACGGCGGGAACGCTGATTGCGTTCGCCGCACCCGGCTTCGGTGTGCTGCTGTTCGCCCGCATCGTGCAAGCATCCGGGACAGCCCTCATGCTGCCGCTGCTGATGACGACGATCATGACGCTGGTGCCGCCCGCCCGTCGTGGTGCGATGATGGGCAACATCTCCATTGTCATCGCGGTTGCGCCTGCTCTCGGCCCCACCCTGTCCGGTTTCATCCTCGACCACTTCGGGTGGCGTTGGATCTTCGGATTCGTTGCCCCCATCGCGTTGGTCACATTGGTCCTCGGCGCCCGATTCGTTGTTTCGGTGTCCGAGACGACGAAGGCCCGCATCGACATTCTGTCGATCCCCCTGGCGGTACTCGGATTCGGTGGCCTGGTGTACGGCCTGGTGAGCATCGGCGAATCGGCCCAGGAATCCCCGACGATCCCCGTGTGGGTGCCGTTCCTCATCGGTGCGGCCGCGATGTCCGGGTTCCTCGCCCGACAGTTCCGGCTGCAACGCGAGGACCGGGCCCTGCTGGACCTGCGTGTGTTCGGATACCGCCAGTTCAGCATCTCGGTCGTCGCGATGCTGGTCGGCATGGCAACGATGATGGGCACCTTCATCATCGTTCCCTACTTCGCGCAGTCGGTGATTCACCTCGATCCGTTCGAAACCGGTCTCATCACACTGCCCGGCGGCCTTCTGATGGGTCTGGCGGGTCCGATCGTGGGCCGCGTCTACGACCGGCGCGGTCCTCTCGTGCTGGTCATCCCCGGCTCGATCCTCGTCAGCATCGGAGTGTGGATGCTGACGACGTTGAACACGTCCACCTCATTGTGGTGGCTGCTGTTGTCGAACATGGCACTGTGCCTCGGCCTGGCGGCGACCTTCACACCGCTGATGACGTCGGGATTGGGATCGGTGGCCGCTCACCTGTACGCGCACGGCTCCGCAGTGGTGGGCACGTTCCAGCAGGTGGCCGGCGCCGCCGGTACGGCACTGTTCGTCACTGTAATGACGGTCGTTGCCTCACGATCCGGTCACCCTCACGATTCACCGGACGCCATCGCCGAGGGGGTGCGAATGGTCTTTCTTGTCGCCGGGATCCTCTCATTCGTGCTGATCGCCGCATGCGCCTTCGTGCGCAAACCGGCGAACCCGGTAAATCACGCACACCCTGCATCGGTGGATGCGGCCGCGCAGGGGACCTGAACGGTGGCGCGTGCTGAAGGTGGGCCCCCGAGCCAGTGTTCGAGCCGCCTGGATCGGGTGCGCTTGCCGACTGAGGGTTGCGTCCATGACGATGGTTTACGGACCGGATCCGAATCTGTGCGAGCGCGGCTCGCCCCTGCTCCGCGGACGCTGGAGTGGCGTTGCGGTGCCGGATCGCGGCGTCGTGTTGCGTCGGCTGTTGTGCGAAGTTGGCTTGGGGAGGGCCCTGTCCAGTTGGTGTGGGTGAGTTGTGAGCGGAGGAGGGCGACCGGTGCAATGATCTGGTCTGCTGTGGGCAAGGGTCCATCCGCATTCTCGGGTGTGGCGGTCGAGGGTGTGTGAGATTCGGTTCGCGTGGACGCCTCGACCGTCGGTGGCATCCACGAGGAAGGTGACAGGTTTCTGTGCCCGGGTGTCGGTCACGAACGGTGCCTGCCCGGTAGTGGTGCATCCATCGTCTGTTTCGGTGGCGACGAGGGGGGATCGCAGGGTGGGCGTAGCTGCTGCCGGATACATCGGCAGTGATCGCGCCAGCGCTGCATGAGACGTCCTCGCCTGTTCCCCCGGTTGAGCTGGGCCTTTGAATCCGATCCGGCGGTCCGCCGATGGGTGTGGCTCCCAGTGCTGTCGTGTGTCCACGCGGACACACCTGGCTGAGTGGGGGAATGTACATCCGCTCACTCTCGATTGCAGAAGTCCCTGGTCCAGGCATCATTCCTACTCGAAGATGCTTTCGGGAAGCCAGTCTGCGTCGAACAGCCGGGCGAGGTTTCCGAACCCCCCGAGATCGCCATCGACACTGGCTGATGTCACCATGAGCCGATTGATCATGATCCGAGCCGCCTGCTCCTCCACCGTTCCGGCGGCGAACAGGAGTGACCACGAGCAAACCTGCCCGTCGCGATGCGCACGACCCATCGTTTGGCGTGCGGCAATTCCGGAGTAGCGAGGCTGGTGGAAGAACCCGATGCGACGTGCCGATGAGGCGCGGGAACCGTCGACCATCAACTCGGACGCCTGCAGATTGATCGCAGATGCGGTGTTGAACACCACGACCGGGTTGTGGCCTCGCTGAAATCGAATGCGCTCCGTCTCGAGATCGCCCCCGCCGAAGATGCGGGAGACGCCAATGCCGTGCTCCTCCAAGAGGTTGGCTACCGGGTCGGCGGCCGTGGTGACCAATTCGACGGCGACGAGTACCTGGTAGCCGCGTTCGACGTGTGCGGCTACCAGCTCGGCGGTCTGCGGGGCTCTCAGCATGCCTGCCTTCTGCCGGAACCGCATCAGAGCGGCACGGCCGCGGGCGGTGTCGTTCCCCTGGCGGGCGATCCTCATCGCGCTGCGGAACTCACTCCAGTCCTGGTGGTACGCAGCCCATTGTGTGGCGGTGAAGTCGAGTGGCAGGCCGTCGATAGGTGGCGGCCCCCAGGGCGCGTCGCGATGCATCATGACGGGCGGGTCGCAGTCGGTCATCCATTTCCGGACGCGGGTGACGGCCTGATGCTGCAGCCGCTGAGAACCTTTTGCTTGGTCGTTCCAGTCCCATTTGCCCTTGTCCCACCCGGGAGCCAGGGGTAGGCCATGCTCGACCAGTTTCTTACCGAGGTCGGCCCACTCGCCCGGCGGGTCATCGTGCAGTTGCGCGAAAAGCGAAGACAAGT
>NZ_JASHKW010000049.1:0-12511 GCF_030056915.1 Rhodococcus sp. IEGM 1307 | reverse complement strand
GTCATGACCAGCGCAAACGAAAGGCTTCTCAGCTCAAACCGACGATAACGGCTGGGACGGGGAAGAGTCATTTCGTCGAAGCGCTCGCGCACGCGGCGATCGAGGCCGACCTGCGGGTGCTGTGGTTCACCCTCGAAACCCTCACCCAAACGGTGAACAAGGCGAAGGCCGACGGATCCGTCGCCCGGACGGTGGCGAAAGTCTGCTCCTGCGATCTCGTGGTGGTCGATGACATCGGCATGCTGCCCGCCGGGCAGGACGCCGCCGAGGCGTTCTACCGCATCGTCGACGCCGCATACGAGCGCCGCTCGGTCGCCGTGACGTCGAACATTCACCCCTCGGGATTCGACACGATCATGCCGAAGACCCTGGCCACCGCTACTGTCGATCGGCTCCTGCACCACGCCCACGTCATCGTGACCAAGGGCGATTCACACCGCCTCGCCGACGCCCTCGCCGGCAAGGGCGTGCACCCACTCGACTAACGACGCGGACCAACGGCACCGGCCGCCACCGGTCTTCAACGACCGCACATCCGGAATTTTGACGTCCACAGATCCGGAGATCTCATGTCCGCCGGCCCGGACTTCCTCGTGTCCGTTGACATTCGCTCGCCGATGTGTGAGGGCACATTGGGCACCCGTGATTAGCAATGTACTCGGCAATGCGGTGTCCGCGGGCGCGGCGACAGCGTTAGCCGCCGCCGTACGCAGGTCGTGACCAGGCCTACCAACTAGGAGTCGATCGTCCCCTGCCGGACGATGGATTATTGTGGCGATCCCACCGTCAACATGCCAACGTTGCGCCGGATAAAAGCCCGGCAAATACCTGATCAACCTCGTTGAGATTAAGGTAGGACAACTGCGCACGATGTGCTCGTGGAACATCTCGCAACTTGCTCGCATGTGCTCTTCCGCCGCCTCCATCAAGGCGCGCATCACTGAGGGTGTCTGTTTGTCACGGGTTGCCAGCCATAACATCCCCGGGACAACTTGAATCGACGACTTGTGGCCGCGAGGGTCCCGAGCATCGCGATGTCGGGCCTTCGCACGCGCGGGCGCGGGCAGACTCCACCCCAGCTTGTCGTTCCATTCGCTGGCCCACTGCTCAAACCGTGCAAAGCCCCGGCCCTCTTGCAGGTATGGGGCCGCCTGTTCCATCAGTTCATCAAGTGTCGTGTGGTCGCGCGAAGGGCCCAGGAACTTCAGACCATCACTGAGCCACTTCGCCTTCTCGTAACTAGGGCCAATAGCTGTTACACCGGGAGGTGGCGTCGGCGGGGCGGCGCCAGTGGCATGTTGACCTGCAGCCGTTGACGAAGCCGGGTGGTTGTGCTTCATTTGGTGTCTCCTACTTCTGGGGCGCTATTGCCCAGCGGCGGATTGGAGAAGAGGCATCTCGTTGACGACCGCGATGTCTCTCGCAATGTGCGGGGTCGGCGGACTTGCTCCAACAGGGCCGCCGACCACCACAGGAGGTAGCTGCCATCGAGAGGCGGAGTGTTGAGGCCCCAAGGACAGCCTTCATAGATGTATCCGCCGTAAAGCTCTGTCGGATTAGGTACTTCGGCCTACTACCTCGCAATCTCTCAGTGGTATGAGGCTGTTAGTGTGGCAGCGAAAAGTGATGCGTGCCACATATGAAAATGGCGGTGCTACTGAGCGCAACGGGAAGCTGAGCGCGGCGCAACTAGTAGAAATGATTAGTACGGGGGCTTAAGGTGGGCTACCGACTGATCGGAATGTCCAGGCAGGTCGTGCCCGGGGATATCCCCAGATCGAGCACACAAATCGATAACGGTTGCGCCACAGCCTCATCAAGCGTTCCCGAACCGAATCTGAATGTGGTTCAGCCCTCGGTCGGGTATTGGGTGAGTCGGGGTGGGACCGGCCTTTGTGGTGGTGGCGTGCGGTGTTCGTGCCGATCTTGGCGTGGTTCATGATTGGGATGGGTCTGTTCTTCATCCCCGACTGAACCCTGCTATTCGGGTTGTTCGAGGGCGTCGGTGATGGGGGCCTGGGGTGGGCTGCGGGCGAGTTCGCGTCTGAGGTGCTCACGCATTTCGCCGATGGGCAGGGATGCAGGTCGGTGAGGATTTTAGCGCCGGTGGAGGCGGGGTCGTCGAGCCGATCCTCTTCGTGCCCGAGCAGGGCGGTCTGGCGCAGGCTGCCCTCGAGGACCTTCTTCGTCTTCGCCGGTGTTCGGGATGTGCCCCGCGGCCGGGGCGGATCCCGCCGGTGCGCTGGCACCCGCGAGCCTGCTCTCGAGTGCCGGGGCAGTGACGCCCCATGAGGTCAGTGCTGCCGTTCCGGGGCCGCCGGGGTCGAGGATCTGGGGCGGGCAGGTGTTCGGTGCCGACGCCAGTTTTGGTGGTGGGTGCGGGCGGCGCCGGCGGCGAGGGGTGACCACCTGGCGGGCTTGATCGGAGAATCTCTCGAACGGGCCGCAGGGCGGTGGGCGGTAGGCGGAGTTGATCGCCTGCACCGACCGCGCCTTCACCGCAGTTCCGCCACCCTCGCGCTCGCCACATCCGTATCTGGGTGGTGCTGCGCGCCGGGCGACCGTGACGAGCTCGGACGCCTGAATCAACTCGCCCTCGCGAATACGGCACGGGATCAATCTGCTGGCTGACAATTCGAGACGTGGTAGTGACAGATCCGCCATGCCCCGCGGTCCGCGCAGAGAAGCATCGACAGGTTGACCGGCCTTTGGCGTCCGTCGGGCCCGGTGAAGACGATTTCGGCGATTCCACCGATGACGCCCCCACCGATTCGATACACCGAGATGGGCTGGGCGAGAACTGTTGTGCTGGCTGGGACGTTCTCGTAGTACGTCAGGATCTCGCCCTTGCCGAACTTCGGCTCGGGGCGTAGTCCCTGAAAGATCGCGTTGGCGGTGAACATGTCGGAGACCCCGCGGGCGTCGCCCCCATTGAAACATCGCCCCCAGGCGGCAAGCACCTCAGCGAAGATTGTGTCCGCGTCGCTCACCGCTTGCCGCCGTCGACATCGAGCGTGATGCCGGTGGTGAAAGTGTTCTCCATTAGGAACAGTGCGGCACCCGCAAGTTCCTCTACCTCACCAGGACGGCCGATCGGAAGTGATGCCGCGACCTGCTCGCGATAGGAGCTGTGCTCGGCGTCGCTCATTCGGCGCTTGTGGGTGTCAACAGGCCCCGGTGCAAGGGCGTTGACACGTAGCGGCGCAAGCTCGATCGCTAGGGACTTGACCGTGGCCTCGACCGCACCATTGACGGCTGCGAACGCGGAATAGCCTGGGTCGACCTTGCGGTAGAGGTATCCGGAAACCAGCGTGATCGAACCGGTCTCCTTTGGGATGTGTGGCAGCGCGGCTTTGACGCTGCGGTACTGCCCCCACCACTTGACCTCGAAGAAGTCCCGCATCTGTTCCTCGGTGATTTCGGTAAACGGGGCGATTGTGATCCCTGACGCGCAGGTGAAGAGGTGGTCGATGGTGCCCACCGATGCCATGACGTCCTCGACTGCGGTGGTATCGGTGACATCGAGGACCCGATAGTCCGCGTTGGGGCCGATCTTCTCCACTGCTGCCTTGAGGGTGGCCTCGGAACGGTCGGTCACCACGACCGTGGCGCCGCGTTGCGCTGCGAGCTCAGCAGTGGCCAGGCCGATTCCTGCGGCCCCCCCGGTGATGACAACGGTGCTGCCGGACAGATTTGTGTTCAACATCGATTTCAACCGATCTCTGGGTGTAGTGATGGACTGCTTCTTCGCATTTGGGCTCAGACCGGAACCGGGTCCCGCGATTGCGTGAGTGGCATCACCGATTGTTTCTGGGTTGTGACGCCACGTCTTGTTCCCAGACGAACAAAAGTTGGGCCGGGGCGAACCCGGTGCGCGTGGGGCGGCCTACGCGCAGAAGGGTGGCGCGTCGCGCTCTACTCGCAGGTATCCCGCGTCAAGAAATTCGTGAGATATGTTTCGCGAGGGGATCGAGTGTCTCCTCGGCGGTCTTGGGCCGGACGAATGGCTTCGGGTCGTTCCAGGTCTTGCCCCAGTCGCGCAGTGGTCGGCTTACTGGGACGCGGCGTTCGACTCGGCCGGTCCATCTCTCAACGGACGATAACCAAAGTCCTCTTGCTGTTCGGCTGCCATGGTTAGCCATCTCGTAGTGGCTCGCGTGACAGCGATATTCGTAAGCATGCGGTGGACCGTCTCTCTGACACCGCGGGGTGTCAGCAGTCTGGCGATTGCGATCGCAGCATGAAAGATGAGTGCGGGCATTTATCGAACCTTCCAGGTTTTCGGCGAGGTCCCGAGTGGAGGTATCGGCTACGTCGCGAAACGCGTCATCTGCTGGGGGGAAGATGGATCCGGCGTACCGTCAAAAGTCTTCTGGTGGGGTCATTACGGGATTGCCCGGACGTGGTCGTGACCACCTTGGAGGAGCGCTAGGAGGAGTCGCGAGGCTCAGTTGAGCTCGCGGCGGCCCCGATAGATATCGATCCCAAGGGTTATGGCCGCTCCGGAGGACGGCCGAGAGCGGCGGCCATCTCACGCAGGCCGTTTCGCTCCGCCAGCGACAGGCGGGGTGGGTGATCCGAGGCCAGGACCTCCTGGAGCCGCCGAGCGAAGGTCAGCGTGCTGATGCCGAAGGTCACAAGAATGTCATCGGCCCGCGGGCCGCCGAACGGGAGCCAGCGCAGCGCGAATTCAACCAATGCTGAAGACTCGGTATCGATCCGCCGTGAGTCGGCGCCACCGAGAGGTAGTCTGTTGCGCCTGCCGCGCCGCGTCCTACCAGGAGATCCTCGTTCCACCCTGTTCATCCTCCTGCCGCGCACCTGTGTGGTCCCGGTTCGATGGTCGAATTATTCTCTGCTGCAGTTTGTTTGCTCGTAGCTGACTGCCAGGAAGGTGCTGGACGATTGTGGGCATCGCACACGTCGGTGACAAAGTCGCCTTAGCGCAAATCGTGGCCGCAGCCCGCCGGCACAGCGAAGTTGGTGCAACACCATATCGGGCAGGCCCGCGGCCGACGTCATGCAGCCGTCAAGGGCCGCCACCGCCCATCCGCCACCGCCCATCCTGCTGCCGTCACAGCATGGCCGACACCCGGGCGACCACTGTGGGCGGCTACGTCCGCGGCGGTGGTCGCCCGGGCTCACGTTGTGGATGGGCCGGACCACGCGTCGGTCCCATCGTCGCGATCGCTACAACACGATCGTGACGGCCTTTTCTTCCGTGTTGGCGAGGATGCCGCTCCAGCCCAGCTCGCGTCCGACGCCGCTGGTTTTCATGCCGCCCCAGGGGAGGGCGGGATCCAATGCTGCCCACCCGTTCACCCACACCGCCCCGGCGCGGACCCGGCGGGCGAGGATGTGGGCGCGGGAGAGGTCTCGGGTCCAGATGCTCGCGGCGAGCCCGTACTGGGTCTGGTTCGCCAGGCGGATCGCTTCGGCCGGATCGTCGAAGGGGATCACGGTGCCGACGGGGCCGAAGATTTCCTCGCGGGCGATGGTCATGTCGTTGGTCGCGTCGGCGAAGATCGTGGGCCGCACGAAGTAACCCGGGCCCTGATGGCGGGCGCCGCCGGCGGCCAGCCGGGCACCCTCGTCGGTACCGATGGTGACGTAGCGCAGGACGGTGTCCCGCTGCTTGGCGTTCACCAGGGCCCCCATCGTCGTGGCCGGGTCGAACGGGTCGCCGAGCACCTGCGCGTCGGCCGCCGCCGCAAGACCGTCGACGACCGCACCGTACAGCGATCGGTGCACCAGGACGCGGGTGCCGGCAGCGCACGTCTCGCCCTGGTTGAAGAACAAGCCCATTGCAGTGCCATTGATCGCCGCTTCGAGATCGGCGTCGTCGAGGATGATCTGCGGGGACTTGCCGCCCAGCTCCAGCGTGACGCGCTTGACGGTCTTCGCCGCGCGCTGCTGGATGAGGCGACCGACGGCGGGGCTGCCGGTGAAGCTGATCTTGTGGACGTCGGGGTGTTCGACGAGCGCGTTCCCGGCCACCGCCCCGTCCCCGGGCACGATGTTCACCGTTCCAGGCGGGAGGCCGGCCTCCGCGAGCAGCCGACCGAGGTGCAGGATCGACAGCGGCGCCGCCTCGGGCGGCTTGATCACCACGGTGTTCCCTGCGGCCAGGGCGGGGGCGAGCTTCCAGCCGGTGATCATCAGTGGGGTGTTCCAGGGGATGATCGCCCCGATGACGCCGACCGGCTCGCGGACGGTGTACGAGTGGGTGGGCTTGCCGAAGTAGCCGGCGGTGGGAATTGCCTGACCGGTGATCTTGTCGGCCCAGCCGGCGAAGTGACGAAAGGTGGCGGCCGCGTTGGGGATATCGAGCATTGTCGGCTGTCCGACCGGCTTGCCGATGTCGAGTGCCTCGAGCCGGGCGAGGAGATCGCCGTCACGCTCGATCAGGTCGGCGATCCGGTTCAGGACCTTGCCGCGGTCGATCCCGCTCCACGAACCCCATTCACCGTCGAGTTGGCCGCGGGCAGCACGCACCGCGTCGTCCACGTCCGCGGCGGTGCCGTCGGCGATATCCGCCAGGGGTTCCTCAGTGGCCGGATTGAGGTTGACGAAGGTGCCGGCGCTGCTCGGACGCCACCGGCCTCCGATGAAAAGCTCGGTGGCGAACTGAGTATCGACCGAATGGTCGGCTGACATGGTCACGCTAGGTCTCCTTGGGGCGGGGTGTTTTTGCGGCCTTGTAGGCCGACTGGCGAACCCGCCCAGCCGCCCTCGAGGCCACCAACCCCATCGTGCGCCGGGTCGAACACAGTGTCTTGTAACGCAGCGCAGAGCCTGTGTGACGTGGACGCACTCGGTATCCCGCACGCCAGGGTATGGTCGGACGGTCTAGCCAGCCGAACGATCATTCGGTATTATGTGCAGTCTAGTGCTCCGGTTCGGCCCGTCGTGGCATTTCGTCCCGAAGGTCGCCGGGTGAGGCGAAGTGGGTGGTACCACCATGGCGGAGATCGTGCACACAGACGTGTTGTCGCCTGCCGAACGTTTCGACGCCTGGTGTGATGCGGTGGCGAGCACCTTCGTTCCCCTCGAGGCGCGGGTTCGCCGGGACGGCGGATTCCGCGGAGGCCTCCGGGCGCAGTCGGTAGGAACCGTGCAGGTCAGTGATGTCAGCGGCGGCCCTGTCGAGGTCGAGCGGACTGCGGCGACGATTCGGCGTTCAGATCCGGGCTACTTGAAGCTGGGCATGCAGCTGCGGGGGTACTGCCTGGTCACGCAGGATGGCCGGGAAGCGGCGCTGACCCCCGGCGACTTCGCCGTTTACGACACCCGCCGACCATACGGCCTGGCGTTCGAGGACGATTTTCGACAGCTCGTGCTGATGTTCCCGCGTGAGCTGTTGCGGCTGCGGTCCGGCGATTCCGAGGTGGTAACGGCCCGCCGCATCTCCGGGCGCCGGGGCATCGGCGCTCTGGTGTCGCCGTTTTTGATGACGTTCGCCGAGCAGATGGAGACCGGGCAGCTCGCCTCCAGTTTTGATCTCGGCGACGCCGTGCTGAACCTGCTCGCCGCGGCATTCGCCGAACAACTGGGCTCGGAATCGAATGTTCCGCCGGAGACCCACCAACACGCACTGCTGCTGAAGATCAAGGCCTTCATCGATGCACGACTCGATGACCCCGAACTGAGCAGCCCGACCATCGCCGGCGCCCATAACATTTCGATTCGCTACCTGCAGATGCTGTTCGAGGGGGAGGGGATCACGGTCACGTCCTGCATTCGACGGCGACGCCTCGAACGGGTGAGCCGGGACCTTCGGGACCCGAGAATGAGCTCGGTCCCGATCGGGACGCTCGCCGGCCGTTGGGGCCTGATCGATTCCTCGTATTTCTCGAAGCTGTTCCGGTCGACGTTCGGCCAGTCGCCCCGCGAGTACCGGGCAACGATGACCGCAGGCGAGTCGGCCCACCCGCCCCGGTAACGCAGTCGGCCAGTTCGCCCCTGTCCCAGTTTCTCTGCGCCAGGCGCCAAGACAGTGCCCGAACGGAGAGCGCAGGATGGTGATGTCGTTCACATTCCGGTGTCCCGTGCGGCCAGCACCTTCCGGTCCCGGGGGACACCGACGGTGCGGCTCGATGCCGGCACCCACCACCAGCAGGAGACGATCAGCATGGCCATCGATTTCACCTTGACCGCCGAGCAGCGCGAACTGCAGTTGTCCGCCCGGGCATTCGCGGAGAAGACGTTCGGCGACATCGCCGAGACGATCCGACACCTGCCCACGGCTCGGGAACGGTTCGCCGCGACGCGGCCTGCATATGAGGAGGTCGTCACCCAGGGCTGGCTCCGCAAGATCATCCCGGCACCCGCCGGCGGTGAAGGCAACGGCCTGGTCGACATGGCGTTGATCGCCGAAGAGTTCTACGCGGTCGACGCGAACGTTTCACTCACCACGTTCGCCTCCCTGCTCGGACTACTGCCTGTGCTCAACGGCGGCAGCCCGGAACAGATCCAGCAGACCCTCGCACCGTTCCTCTCCGGAACCGGTGCCCCATTGGCGGCGTTCTGCCACAGCGAACCCGG
Organism: Rhodococcus sp. IEGM 1307; assembly: GCF_030056915.1. Classification (NCBI taxonomy): domain Bacteria; kingdom Bacillati; phylum Actinomycetota; class Actinomycetes; order Mycobacteriales; family Nocardiaceae; genus Rhodococcus; species Rhodococcus sp. IEGM 1307. Next base: position 3,967 of record NZ_JASHKW010000049.1, on the reverse strand, counting down.
CGGGATCGCCAACTTCGCCGATCCCGCCCCCGCCGAAGGGACCCGCACCACCGCGGTACTCGACGGTGACGAATGGGTGATCAACGGCTCCAAGCAGTGGATCAGCAACGCCACCGGATGGGACGGCGGCGGAGTGGACTTCCTCACCGTCGTCTGCCGGACCGACGTCGACGGGAACGGGCCGACCGAGCGGGCCACCTCGGTGCTGCTGGTACCGAAACCCGGGCACGGTCTTGTCACCGACGAGGACTTCGACACCCTCGGCCACCGCGGCCACCTCACCCCGCGCTTCCACTTCGACAACGTCCGGGTCCCGCGCGAGAACATCCTCGGCGAGGTCGGGTCGGGCAACGAACTGGTGGAGGCCAGCTTCGCCGGAACAGCCGCCCTGGTCGGGGTGTTCGGGGTCGGGCTGATGCGCGCAGCCTTCGACTTCGCACTGCACTTCGCCAAGACCGAGCGCCGCGCCGGATTGGTCCCCATCATCGAGCACCAGGCGGTCGGCTACGCCCTCGCCGACGCCAAGATCGCCATCGAAGCGGCCCGCTACCTGAGCTGGAAGGCCTGCCATGCCCTCGACCTCCAGTTGCCCAGCGCCCTCGAACTGGCCGTGCAGGCGAAGATCTACGGCTCCGAAACCGCGGTGAAGGTCATCACCGACCTGATGCGGATTGTCGGCATCGACAGCTACAACCACGATCTACCGCTCGCACGCCTGCTGCAGGATGCGGTGGTGCTGCCCATCTTCGACGGCGGGAACATGGGTGTGCGCCGGCGTCAGCTCCACACCCTGCTCAGCGCGCCCGACTACGACCCTCTCGCCGCCTCGGCCGCCGAGTAACACGCCATCTCCCACTCATCCCACGCGTCGGGACCGCCCCAACTCCAGATCACCGTTGTGCTCGGCTATCAGGTTGGTTGTAGCCAGCTGATCGGTGCGAGGCTTCCGAGTGCGCGCGAAAATCCGGCTGCCGACCACCCTTGTGACGGACTGCGGATGTTGCGGCGATCGAGGCGTTGAATTTCCTGGCCGCAGCTGGCCTTCCCGAGGACGTCGTGTCGCGGGCACTTACACGGTGTTGACTGCGATGCGTCCGCCGTCGACGTCGAGGATTGTGCCGTGTACGAAGCGGGCGTCGTCGGAGGCGAGGTAGAGCACGGCGCCGGCGATGTCTTCGGCGGTGCCGGGCCGGCCCGCGGGTGTGGTGTGCATCAACGCGTCGGCGGGGGAGTCGGTGTCGGGTCCGGCGGGGCGGATGACTCCGGGGGAGACGGCGTTGACGCGCAGGCCCCGCGGGCCGAATTCCGCGGCCCAGGATCGGGTCAGGCTTTCCATCGCGGCCTTGGACGCGGCGTAGACGGGGCCGTGTGGGATACCGAGGCGGGCCACCCACGAGCCGAGGTTGATGACGACACCGCCACCGTTCTCGGTCATGTGTGGGGCCAGGGCCTGCACCAGGAAGATGGGTGCCTTGACGTTCACGGCGTAGATGCGGTCGACGATGTCGTCGTCGACGGTCATGGTGCCGGAGGCCGGGAAGATGCCGGCGTTGTTGACGAGGATGTCGAGGTGTCCGCCGGTCAGGCCCAGTGCATGCTCGGCCAGGGCGTGGCTGGTGGCGGACGTGCCGTCGAGGTCGGCGGCGAGGAAGTCCGCGCGGCCTCCCGTCGCGTGGATCGCGGCGATGGTCTCGTTTCCGCGTGTCGTGTCGCGACCGGAGACGATCACGTGGGCGCCTTCGGCGGCGAAGGCGACGGCAATTGCGCGCCCGATGTGGGAGGTCGATCCGGTGACGAGGGCGGTGCGGCCCTGCAGTCGGTTGCTGGTGAAGTGATTGGTCATGTCCCGACCGTAGGAAACATTTTTTGGACCAGCAAGTCCAGAAATAGGGTGTGATCGCTGGCAATGGAGTAATAGAGGGTTGGACGGTCCAGAATTGGGTTACCGTCGACACGTGCCGATCACTGCGAAGGGGCTCGCGACCAGACAGCGCATCATCGAGGGTGCCGCGACGCATCTTCGGGGTGGTGAGCCCGGTCAGGTCACGCTCGACGACATCCGCGCGATCACCGGAACCAGCAAGGGGCAGCTGTTCCACTACTTTCCGGGCGGCAAGGACGAGCTGCTGCTCGCCGTCGCCGTCTACGAGGCGGGCCGGGTTCTTGACGATCAACAACCGCACCTCGGCGCACTGACGTCGTGGGCGGCGTGGCTGAGGTGGCGCGACGCGTTGGTCACCCGCTACCGCGCTCAGGGAGCGCACTGTCCGCTCGGGTCGCTGCTGGCCCAGGCAGGCGGAACGCCGGGGGCATATGAAGTGGTCCGAACACTGCTGACACAGTGGCGGACCCACGTCGCGGCCGGGATCGAGGCGATGCAGGCCGCAGGGCAGATCCGGGCGGAACTCGATGCCCCGCGCACCGCGTCCGCGTTCATCGCGGGAATTCAGGGTGGGGTGGAGGTGCTGCGGTCGACGGGCAGTGTCGACGATCTCGAAGCTGTCCTCGACACTTTGATCGACTACCTTCGGGGCCCGGGATCGCCCGGCGCTACCTGCTGATCGGCGGGGACGCCACCGGGAGCCGGCGTGCTCAAACAGCTGGGCCGCATTCCCCTACCGAGCGACACAGTGTGTTGAGAGGTGCATGCGCCGTTGTCCCGGGACTCAACGTTGGTATTCGTCCTCGGCAACCGGTCCTGTGGCTGCCGTCTCGTCGACGTGTGCGGGGAGGGTGATCTCGCGCGGCATCGTCTCTGCCGATGCGTCGAGTGTCTGCTTCCTGGCGGCGAGAACAGCGTCGCGGGCAGCTCGGTTGTGTGCGGGTCGTTTGGCTTCTTTTGAATGATATTGCGTTTCAGTGTCTTTGGGTGTTCGCACCTACCGTGAACCACTGAGCTTGGAAGGAAAACCTACGATGACGACGACGAACATTCGCACCCCTGGAATCGATCTGGGTCTATCTGATGCAGCGACTGGGATGGCACCGGCAGGTGGGTGCTCGATCCGGTGACGGTGGACGGCTGCGGGCTGGACTCCGGTCTCGATAATGCCCGTAACAGCGAGTGCATGCTCGACAATCCGCCGGGCGGTCGGTATCGCGTTGCTGCCCCTGCTCGGTGCAGTTATCTACGGACTGTCCCCGTAGCAGGCATCGAAGTAAGCAGGCGTAGTCGAGAGCAGGGGAACACCGATCCCGTCCCGCTCAAACCTCCGGGGATGCGGCGCGCCACGATGCTGTGTCCGCTCCTCCCTTGGGGCACAGGGGGACATTGGGCGGTCGCGGCATGATCGACGATCAGCGAGCGATCCAATTCAGCCGGTGCAGGCGATGCCATAACCGATCCGAAATCCAGTCGGCCTTAGGTGTCTCCTGAGGCGATGTCGGCCGGATCCACGTAATCGGACTGTCAATGGCCAGGTAGAAGTCCCCGCTGGTGGCCAAGTCTGAGTCCCCACCCCGTGTTGTAGTTCGGGGGTGTGTTAGGGGCGCTCCTTTCGGTGTTGGGCGTCTTTCATCCGGTAGGACTCGCCGTCGGTGATGACGACGGTGGCGTGGTGCAGAAGCCGGTCGAGGATGCTGACAGCGGTGGTCTGCTCGGGTAGGAATCGGCCCCATTGCTCGAACGGCCAGTGTGAGGCGATGGCCAACGAGCGGCGTTCGTAGGCGCCGGCGACGAGCCGGAACAACAGTTGGGTGCCGGTGTCGTCGAGTGGGGCGAACCCGACTTCGTCGAGAATGATCAGATCGACCCGCAACAGGGAGTCGATGATCTTGCCGACGGTGTTGTCGGCGAGTCCGCGGTAGAGGGTCTCGACCAGGTCGGTGGCGGTGAAGTAGCGGACTTTGTGCCCGGCGTGGACCGCGGCGATCCCGAGCCCGATCAGGGTGTGTGACTTTCCCGTGCCGGCTGTTATCAACGGGAGTTCGTCGACTCTCATTAACGTCTTCGACGATGTTTGTTGAT
>NZ_JASHKW010000048.1:0-12875 GCF_030056915.1 Rhodococcus sp. IEGM 1307 | reverse complement strand
CAGTTCGGTTTGCGTTCGATCGGAGTCTCCGCATTTCGGATCTCGAGGCGGAGCAGTTTCCGACCATCCGCGCTTGGCCTCTGATTCAAAGTGTTCATCGCCTCAACCTGTGTTTCCTCATGCCCGGCATGCTTCACCTACAGCTCGCAGTGGAGAGAATGTTCCCCTCAATTGCTGCGATTCCCCGTGTCACCAATGGTGTGATCACTGCTTCCACTCCGATGCGACCAACTGTGCCACTGGGTGGCGATGTCCTACCGGAACCGCAGATTCGAGCTGCCACCACGAGGAAACCGAAAGCGTAGTACCACGACATCTCAGTGGAACTAATCCGGAGACCGCTTCGTTCACTGTATCGCTCGACAAGCTGCTCGAACGACGGATAACCGCGGTGAGCGCTGGGGCACCCGAACAGCTGATTTCTCACGCCGTGTAGGCCTGACCAAAAGACCTGCGCGATGCCAAGGTCGACGAGTGGGTCGCCCACCGTCGCATGTCTCCAATCCAAAACGGCGGAAACTCGAACGACGTCCGAGAGCAGCCAGACGATATTACGGAGTTGGTAGTCGCCATGGCGAAGGACGGATCGGCCAGGTCTTGGGATAGTCGCCGCGAGGGAGTCGAACAGTTCCTGGAGATCGGGGCGCGCAGTGATCCCAGCTCTCTCGAGATTTTTGTGCACCTGCGCCAGATGAACGTCCAGACTCGCTTCGTCGGCACATAGCCGATCAAGGCCGGTCGCGTCTAGGTCGACACCATGAACCGAGACCAATGAATCAACGAATTGATACCCCAGTGCGTTCCGTAGATGTACTGGAACAGTATCCAGCTCAATGTCCGTTCGAAGTACCGCCCCGGCGACTCTCCGAGCAAGGTAGTAGCGAGATGGTCCTGTATTACGCTGAACGATTTCCGGTACCGGTACGACCGCCGCACCACCGAGTGCTGCTTGTACTGCGAGCTCTGTCTCGATGCCGTCGTGATCGTCGACAGCCCGGTGGAGGACCCAGTGCTGTCCTCCACCGTCTACCGAGTAGCCCCGACCGAGCCGAGAATCCATCGTGCTTCGTAGGCTTAGGGTGGCACATTCGTCAAGATCACCTGACTCAATCAGACGGCGACGAATCTCTTGGAGATCGGCATCCGGGCGCACAGCGCTTGCGACCGCTCTTCTCACGAATGCTCCCTTTCCACAACGAGAAATGTCTTGACGAATTAGCGCGGCGACATGCGAAGGGCACCGTCCATACGGAAGGTCTCACCGTTGAGGTAGTCGTGTTCAACGATCATCTGGGCGAGCTGTGCATACTCGGCGGGCTGACCGAGGCGGGAGGGGAACGGCACGCCCGCTTCGAGGCCCTTGCGGTATTCGTCGGTGACGCCGGCGAGCATCGGGGTGTCGATGATGCCGGGGGCGATGGTGTTGACGCGGATGCCGAACTGCGCGAGGTCGCGGGCGGCGGGGACGGTCATGCCGTGCACGCCACCCTTGGACGCGGAGTACGCGATCTGCCCGATCTGGCCCTCGAACGCGGCGACGGAGGCGGTGTTGATGATGACGCCGCGCTGCCCGGACTCGTCGACGGTGTCGGTCTTGGCGATGGCGTCGGCGGCGAGGCGCATGACGTTGAACGTGCCGAGCAGGTTGACCGTGATGACGGTGCGGAACAGTTCGAGGTCGTGGGGGCCCTTCTTCGACAGGATGCGCCCGGCCCAGCCGACGCCGGCACAGTTGACGACGATGCGCAGCGGCAGACCCGATTCGACGATCTTCTCGATCGCGGCCTGGACCTCGTCGCCGCTGGTGACGTCGGTGGCGAGGAGGGTCACGCCGTCGGGGACGTTGTCGCCGGCGCGCTCGATGGACTGCTGCAGGTCGAGTCCGAACACGGTGGCTCCGGCGTCGGCGAGACGCTTGGCGGTGGCGGCGCCGAGGCCCGAGGCCGCTCCGGTGACCAGTGCGGCGGAATCTACAATATTCACAGTGCTTCTCCTGCTCGGAAAATGTGGAGGGCGTTCTTCGTGTTCAGCTGTTGCTAATTCGGTGCTGCGCGGCGTGGCGACTCGAGGATTATGGCGATTCCCTGCCCGCCGCCTCCGCATAACGCGGCAGCACCTAGACCGCCTCCTCGGTGCCGAAGTGCGTGCATGAGCGTGAGAGTCACTCTCGCGCCCGACATGCCGACTGGATGACCGAGTGCGATCGCACCGCCATTGACGTTGACCAACTCGTCGGTGATTCCGAGGTCGCGCATGGATGTGATCGCGACACTTGCGAATGCCTCGTTGACTTCAAAGAGGTCGAGGTCTGTCAAGGTGATTGTCTTGCTTCGTCGGATCGCTTCGACGATGGCGTTCGAGGGCTGGTGTAGAAGCGAGGTGTCTGGGCCCGCGACCAGCGCATGTGACCTGATCTCAGCCAGCCACTCGATGTTTCGCGCCTGGGCCAGCTCTTTCCGCATGATGACCAGCGCGCAAGCGCCATCCGACAATTGAGATGAGGAGCCTGCCGTTGTGATGCCGTCGGCGGCGAAGGCAGGACTCAGGCGTGCGAGTGACTCCGGCGTGGTGTCCGGCCGAATCCCTTCGTCGGCTGTGATCGTAGAATTTCCCCGTCGTGATGAAATTTCGACGGGGACGATCTCAGTTGCGAAGGTGGAATTTGCCGTCGCCGCCGCGGCACGCCGGTGTGATTGTGCAGCAAAGGCATCGAGCTCGACCCGGGTGAAGGATTCCGCTGCTTGGTACCGCTCTGTCGCCGCGCCCATTGACGTTTGATCGAACGCACAGGTCAACGCGTCACGATCCAGGGCATCTTCGAGAGGGTGCGGACCATAGCGGTAGCCTTTGCGCGCACCCCGCGCGAGGTAGGGGGCGTTGGACATCGATTCCATTCCGCCGGCAACGACGACATCGGCGTCTCCTGAGCGGATCAGGTGGTCAGCAGAGATGATGGCTTGCAACCCGGAAAGGCACAGGTTGTTCACGGTTGTTGCGGGCACTGTCATCGGTAGCCCCGCGGCAACGGCGGATTGCCTCGCGGGGTTCGGGCCCACACCAGCTTGCACCACGGTGCCCATGATGACGCTGTCGACGTCGTTGGCGGCGACCCCGGCGCGCTGGACGGCAGCGGCGATGGCATGTGAACCGAGTTCCACTGCCGTGAGTGGGCTCAGCGCTCCACCAAGCCTTCCGATCGGTGTGCGAGCACCGGCGACGATGACACTTGCGGACACTACGGATCTCCTCGATATCAGGATGGTTGATCGGACTGGGTGGCGTGCTTGCGGAGTTCGCGGGTCGCCAGCACCATGCGGTGAACCTCGTCGGCACCGTCGATGAAGCGCATGGTGCGGGCCTGGGCCCAGAGCATCGCCAGCGGGTGATCCTGTGTCATTCCACCGGCGCCGTGGACTTGGATCGCCTTGTCGAGGACCCAGCCGACCGCGTCGGGGGCCGCGACCTTGATCGCGGAAATCTCGGTTCGCGCCTCCCGCGCACCCACGGTGTCGATCAGCCATGCAGTTCGGAGGACGAACAGGCGGAGCTGGTCGATCTTGACGCGTGACTCGGCAATCCAATGCTGGACGATCCCCTGATCAGCGAGTCGTTTGCCGAACGCGGTCCGCTCGTCCGCTCTGCGGCACATCAACTCGATGGCGCGCTCGGCCATTCCGATCATGCGCATGCAGTGGTGAATTCGGCCGGGACCGAGTCGGGCCTGGGCGAGTGCCTGCCCGCGCCCGCGTTCACCGAGCAGGTGCCGCTTGGGCACACGAACGTCGTCGAAGCGGACTTCTGCATGCCCACCGTGGGCTCCGTGCGTGAAGCCGAACATCGACAGCCCCCGAACGAAGGTCAGGCCCGGTGTGTCTCGGGGCACGAGTACCAGACTGTGTCGCGAGCGAGGATCCGCGTCCGGGTCGGACACGCCCATCACTACCAGAAGCTGACAGTCACTGCTCATGGCGCCGGTCGACCACCACTTTCGGCCATCGATCTTCCAGTGATCGCCCTCGTCGGTGATGGTCGTGGTCAGATTCGACGGATCCGATGATGAGACGTCGGGCTCGGTCATGCAATAGGCAGATCGGATGGTGCCGTCAAGCAAGGGCTCGAGCCACCGTTGCTGCTGCTCGTCGGTGCCGAACAGGCTGAGCAGTTCCATGTTTCCGGTGTCGGGAGGATTGCAGTTGAATGCTTCCGGAGCCACCTCCGGACTCCACCCGGTCAGTTCGGCGATCGGGGCGTACTGCAGGTTGGACAGTCCGGCGCCGCGCGGATCATGTGGGAGGAACAGGTTCCACAGGCCCTGCGCTTTGGCTTCCTTCTTCAGATCCGCCATGATCGCCGGTCGTTCCCACTGCAGGTCCCCGGCGGCGGGATCGTCGTGGAAGTGCTTTTCGGCGGGGAAGACGAACTCTTCCATGAATGCCGAGACCCGATCGCACATCTGCTGGGTGGTCGAGTCGAAGGTGAACTCCATGTCAGTCCTTGGTCCTTGTATTCACGGTAGGGGCGGTAGGTCAGGGAAGGGCCGCGAAGCCCCGCTCCGCGAGCGGCTGGACCATCGAACCGATGTTGTCGAACCCATCCCCCACCGTCTCTCCGTTGACGAAGCGAAGGTGGATGCCCTCCAAGATGACGGCCATCTTGTAGAAGGCGAAGCTCGAGTACCAGCTCAACTCGCTGACATCGAATCCGGTAGTCCGTGCGTAGCGCTCGACGAGGTCGTCGAAGGAGGGGTATCCGGGGTGCGTCGACGGAGTGCCGGCAATGGGGTTGGTGATGCCCTCCCATCCGGACCAGAACAGGTGCACCAAGCCGAGATCGGTGAGGGGGTCACCGAGAGTGGACATCTCCCAATCGAGCACGGCGGCGATCGTCGGCTGCTCGCCGATCCGCGCAATCATATTGTCGAAGCGGAAGTCACCGTGGACGATCGAGGCCTCGGAATGCTGCGGCAGCCGCTCGCCGAGCCGCCTTCCCAGCTCTTCGAGCACCGGCAGCTCTCGGGATTTCGACGCGGCGAGTTGCTTCCGCCAGCGTCGCACCTGCCGCTCGAGGAAGCCCGCCGGCCGACCGAACGTGGTCAGGCCGAGCGAGTCGTAGTCGCGAGTGTGCAGCGCCGAGAGGCAGTCGATGTACTGGTAGGACAGGGCCGTGCGTTGGGTCGGGTCGACCTCGCTGAAGTCGCTGTCCGTGCGAAGGACCTCGCCGTCGATCTTGTCCATGATGTAGAAGCTTCCCCCCGCATCCGGTGCGGCATCGTCGGCGTACACGATGCGCGGAACCGGAACAGGGCTGTTGGCCAGTGCCCGCTGCACGGCGACCTCACGCTGCATATCGTGTGCGGTTTCGAGGCGGTGCCCGATCGGCGGCCGGCGCAGGATCCACTTCCGGTTCGAGCTGGCGAGCTCGAACGTCAAGTTCGATCGCCCACCGGCGAGCAGACGTACCGCGAGTTCGTCGGAGGGATCCAGTTCGAAGAGTTCCTCGAGCTTGCTCCGCACGTGGGCGAGATTGAAGGGCGCGGATCGCGCGATCTCGTCGACCTGGTTCATAGGTTCCTCAATATCGTTAGCAGTATGGGTGTTTCAGGGGTTGGCGACGATGCCCGTGCCCACGGGAAGCTCGTTCCGAACGAGGATCTTCACGTGGTCGATCGTGCCCGCGGTCGGCCTGAGTGCCGCGAATACGTCGTGGACCGCGTCGAGGCTGGCGTACCCGGTCACCATGAGAGACGGGTTGAACCGCCCGGTGACGAGGTGGTCGAACGTCCGCTCGAATGCTTCGTAGGTCTGTTCGCCTCGTCCGGGTCCACCGACAAACTCGAGGGAGACATTCTTCAGGATTCCGGTGACCGGGCGGATTGTCTCCGGGCGCATCGCCGAGCCGACGATTATTATCCGTGTGTACTTCGGCGCGGAGGTCATCAGCTTTCGGAGGATGTCCTTGGCGCCGGAGGCTTCGAAGACGAACGTCTCAGCGGTGGAGTCAGTTTCGTTTTTCAGCGCCTCCATAGGGTCCGTCTGCAATGGATCGACTGCCACGTCGGCGCCATATGCGAGCGCAAGCTCTCGGCGCCGAGCAGATGGATCCGAAGCGACGATCGGGTGTATTCCACGCACCGCGAGTTCGATGACCGATCCAAGCCCAACCGGACCGCAGCCAGTCACCACCGCAGCCGCCCCTGACCGAATTCCCGAGCGCAGCACTGCGTTGACGCCTGTGGCGAGCGGCTCGGTCACAGCCGCCGTGATGGGATCGATGCCTTCCGGGATCTTCAGATGCCCGCCCGCTTGAACGACTGTTCTTTCGGCGAGAGCTCCCGGAGAGGTATCACAGTAGCCGACCGTGTGGGTCGTTCCATCGGCCGTCACGATCCACGGGAGAGCAACGATCCGGTCCCCGACGTCGTAGTCGGTGACGTCGGGGCCGAGCTCGAGTATTCGGGCTGTGAATTCGTGGCCCAAGACGACGTCGCGGCGCGGATCGAACACTTCTCCGAGAACGTCGGCCTCGAGATGTGCGGCGAGAAAGTCGTCGGTGTGTTGCCATGCCGACAGATCACTGCCACACACACCTGCGGCGAGGGGCTCGACGAGAAGCTGGCCGGGACCAGCTACCGGTTCTGCAACGTCAGTCGCGATGATGGTCCCCTGCCGAAGAACGACAGCCTTCATCGGTTCCCTCCTACCACGTCACTGTTCGCCATCAGCCCTCCGAAGGCCAGTTCTCGAGCGTCTTCTGGACACTGATCAGGGCACGCAATGCCTCGGCGCCGTCAAAGGCACGGTGGTCGAAGGTCAGCCCGAGGCGAGCGATCGGGCGAATGGTCAGTAGCTCGGAGGTGCCGTCGGCGCTTCTGCGGGCGACGGGTGTGCGGACGATTGCCGGGACTCCGAGCGAGGCAACCTGCGGCTTCGTGAGAATGGGGGTCGACACGACCCCGCCGACGCTGCCGGAGTTGCTGATGGTGATCGTTCCGCCGGCGAGATCTTCCGGTCGTCCTGTGCCGTTGGCGAGAGCGGCGCTCGTCTCGGCAATGGCATCGGCCAGCTCGGTGAGGGACAAGGACTGTGCATCACGAATAACCGGAACCAGAAGGCCGTCCGGCGTGTCTACGGCGAGGCCCAGGTTGACTGTCTGCCATTGCAGCAGGTGGGTATCGGTGAAGGTGGCGTTGACGACAGGGTGCTCAGCAATTGCCTTGCAGAGCGCGACGGCAATGAAGGGAAGGTAGCTGAGCTTGGCTTCGCCGCGTGAGGCTCGATCACGATTCAGCTTGGCGCGGGCAACAGCGACCGCGGAGAAGTCGACATCGACCTGCGCGGTGAGCTGGGGGGCGGTGTTCCACGATTCCGCGAGATTCTTGGCGATCGCGCGCCGCAGCCTGGTGTGCTCCGTTGCCGAGTACGCGACGTCCTCGTATCCCGTTGGCACGGTGAGTTCTGATTTTTGCGCCTGGAGAAACCCACTCTTGCTTGCGAGTTCACCCGCGGACCGCTGGTCCTGACCTGCTGCCGGGCTGCCTCGGCGTGCCCCTGCAGGTGGCCGGTTGACCGGTGAGAACCATGATGCAGCGAGAACGAGGGAGTCGGTCGGGGGCTTCGATTCTTCGAATACCACCGCCGGGGTGCCCTGTGAGCCTGTCACTGGGGTCGCCACTGTCGACGGCGAAGGTGAAGCGGCCGGCGACGGCGCAACTGCGACATCGCCGCCCTGTTCGCCGCTCGCGGCCGCGATCGCGCGGGCCACCTGGTCCGGGTCACTGTCGACCGGGGCGAATCGTGCGATGACGTCGCCCACCGGAACTTCTTGCTCAATCGAGGCGACGTAGCTGATCAAGATACCCGATTCGGGTGACTCCACTTCGGTGTCGACCTTGTCGGTCGATACCTCACACAAGGCATCGCCTTCGTTGACTTCCTCGCCCGGCTTGATCAACCATTCGGTCAGTAGGGCGAATTCCACGGAACCCATGTGGGGCATGTGGATATCGGTAAGTTCGAGCATAGTGAGAACGTCCTCGTTTTCGAAAGGTCAGTCGCGGACTAGGTGTCGGGCCGTCTCGACGATGTCGGAGACACTCGGGAAGCAGTGATCCTCGAGGAATCGGCTCGCGGGAATCGGTGCGTCGACTGAACCGAGCCGTGCAATCGGCGCTTCAAGCCAGTAGAAGCACCGCTCCTGGATCAGTGCCGCGATCTCGGCACCCGGACCAGCCGTTCGGGGAGCTTCGTGCACGATCATCGCCCGACCTGTCTTGACAACAGAGTTGATGATCGTCTCGCGGTCGAGGGGCACCAACGTCTGGAGGTCGACGACCTCGAGCTCAATTCCCTCCGATGCCAGTACCGTCGCAGCTTCCAGTGCCCGCGGCACCATGCAGCCGTAGCTGATGACGCTGACCGTCGATCCCTCGCGGGCGATGGTGGCCTTGCCGAGGGGCAGCACGTACTCCGGATCGGTGAACACCTCACCGCGCTTGAAGTTGAGTTGCTTGCTCGGGTAGTAGAGCACCGGGTTGGGGTCGCGGATAGCCGCCTTGAGGAGCGCCTTCGCGTTTGCCGGGTTGGACGGTACGACTGCCTTCAGACCGGGGAAGTGCATCGGCAGCATTTCCATGGATCCCGAATGCTCCGGGCCCGCACCGCCGCTCGGCCCGATCGGCATGATGATGACGGCCGGCAACTCGAACTGACCACCGTGCATGTGCCGCCACTTGCCGAGCTTCTGGAAAATCTCGTCGCCGGCGATCAAGCTGAAATCTGCGAATCCAAGCTGGACGATCGGCCGCATGCCGGTCATCGCTGCTCCGGCGGCCGCGCCCACCATGAACGCTTCGGTGATTCCGGTGTTCCGGATCCGGCTAAGCCCGAATTCTTCGACGAGGCCACGGGTGCCGCCGAAGAAGCCGCCGGAAGCAATGTCCTGCCCCATCAGAAAGACCGAGTCATCACGCCGCATCTCTTCAGCGATTGCGGCGCCCTGTGCAGCCTCGTAGCTGAGAACGGTCGTAGATCCAGGAGCGTTGGCGGGTGCGGGTGTCGTGGTGGTCATGCGAACACGTCCTTGAGGATGACGGAGGGATCAGGCAGCGGAGCGGCTTCGGCTTCGAGAAGCGCTTGCGCCACCTCGGACTTCGCGTCTGCGATGATTCGATCGGCCGTGGCCGAGTCGATTCGCTTACGCATGACTTCCAACGGATCCGTATACGTGGAGAGGAAGTCGGCAGGCCGATACTTCTGAGCGTCACCTTCCCAGTGGCCCCCGACACGGGTGACGACAGCTTCGATCAGGGAGGGACCCTGGCCGGCCCGGGCCCTATCGATCGCGTCCTTCACGGCAAGGTAGACCTCGACGGCATCATGGCCGTCTACGCGGACTCCCGGGATGCCGTATGCGGATGCGCGCTCGGCGATCGTTTTGGTCGGGCTGACGGAGTCGAACGTGGTCGACACGGAGATCCCGTTGTTCTCGCAGAAGTAGACCAAGGGCAGGCGCCATCGTGCAGCTTCGAGCAGGCTTTCGTGGAAGGTGCCGCGCGCGGCTGTCCCGTCACCGAAGTCCGCGAGGGCAATCTGATCGGTTCCGCGCATCTGCGCCGAGAGGGCCGCGCCGGCCGCTACCGGATAGACCGACCCCAGTGTTGCGCCCTCGCCCATGATTCCGAGGGCCGGATCGGCCCAGTGGGGCACGCCGGCGCCTTTACCGCCGGTCGAGCCGGTTACCTTACCGAGGAGATCGCCGATGATCGGTGCGAGACCCATTCCCTTTGCGAGCGGCCACGTCGCTCCTCGACCTTGGTAAAAGAGGTAGTCGTCGGGGGCCATCGCCGCGACAGCGCCCGCCACGGCGCCTTCCTGCCCCTTGCCTGGATGCCAGAATCCCGCGAAGCCGTGATCCCGAATGTGCACAGATACCGCGTCCTCGACGGCGCGGGCTCGGGCGATGACGGTGAACATTTCCAGCAGCAGTTCCGTGCTCACCGTCGGTGATACGGAAGCTTCGGGCCGGTGCTCGCTGTGCGGCGACGCCATCGTGGCCTCCTTTTGCGTAGTTCGTGAGAGATACCGGATTGGTGGCACCTCTTGTTTTCTCGACACAGCCCGTCCACAGGACGTCTGTGTCTGCAGTCACAGATCAGAGTAAGTGGATCGAGTGATTCAATCAAGTGCGGAATTGTTTTAGATCGCTGCGTCCCCCTCTCGCACCCTTTAAAAATCGCTCATGAGCTGCAGTAATACCGGCGTGTGGATCACGCGATATGATCACCTATCCCACCAACGAAAGGCGAAACCGTGCCTCGATCCAATCCTCGCGATGGAGCGGCCACCCGGCGTGCACTCATCGACGCGGCGACCAAACTGTTTGCCTCAGAGGGCGTCGAGAAGGTGTCCATTCGGGCCATCAACGCCGAAGCAGGGCTCGGAGCGGCGTCGGCTCACTATCACTTCGGATCCAAGGATGCGATCCTCGATGCTGTACTGATCGATGCCGGCGCCGACGTGCTCGCTCACATTCACGCGCTCACGACAGCCATGGTCGACTCAGGGGCAACGCCGAATGCCAAGCAGATCGTCAACCTCCTCGCAATCCCATACCGGAAGTACCTCGGAGAAGATCCCGACAAGGGCGTGCGGTGGCTGACCATCTGCGGCCAACTGAGCCTGGCGAACGACCCGCGCCTGTTTCCGGTCGAAGACGACACCGCGAAGTTGCTTCGCAAGTTGCTCGAGCGCGCGTACCCGCACGCCGACGACGACAGCCTCGAACTCAACTGGTCTCTGACGGTCAACACCCTGATCGTGATGGCCGCCCGATGGTCGGACGCCAGCGGTGCCCAATCACGCGCTCTGTCGGATGAGAAGTTTGACGTGCTTGTCGACTTCGTGGCCGGCGGGCTGGAGACCCTGATGCGCAAGGGCAGGGTCTGAGCCATTCGCCTGCCGGTGCTCCATTCCGAAATGGCGGCCGGTCGAGAGCGCGCAAGCGCCACCTGCATGCCCCTGTAGCTGCGCACCACCGAGAGACGAGAGAAAATCCCGCACGGTCTGCTTAGTGGATCACTTGACAGAATCGATCGCTCCATCTTACTGTGCCTCACATCACAAGGTTTGAGCGACGCTGATCCTCCGACCGCTGCGCACCTCCCCGCGCATCAGCGTCCCACCTTTCCCGTCAGAGAAATGCAGGAAGCAAGATGACCGCTACACCCACGGACGGTGCGTCGCAGGAGACGCTCGATAATGACACGATGTTGCCACCCGAAGGCGTCGGACACAGATCGACTGCTGGATGGATCGGCGTCCTCGTCATCCTGGTACTTCTCTCGGAAGAAGTTGCCTATGCATTCAATCTGGTCACGCCAGCCCTGCCGAACATGGCAGCAACATTTCAGACACCCCATATAGCCTGGGTATCAACACTATTCACTCTGACCGGCGCGATCAGCGCCCCACTCGTAGGTAAGCTTGCCGATCGTGACGGCAAGAAGAAGTGGCTGCTCATCACGACCGGTTGTATGGCGCTCGGGTCACTGATCGTCGCTCTTGCCCCGACCTTCCCCATCGTGTTGATCGGGCGCGCCGTCGAAGGCTTCGGCCTTGCCATTGTCCCCATCGTGTACTCGCTGATGCGTGACATCTTCCCGAAGCGAATGCTCGCCGTGGCCGTCAGTCTGGCGACAGCCGGTATCGGCGTCACCACAATCACCGGACCGATCTTCGCCGGACTGCTCATCGACAACTTCGGCTACCAGGGCGTCTTCTTCGCGCTCGCAATCTTCCCCCTCATTATCGGCGCCCTGGTCCTCCTTGTCGTCCCAGAGTCCCCGATCCGTGTCTCCACCCAGATCGACTGGACCGGCGGCTTACTTCTGGGCGCAACCATCGCTGTCGTTCTGTTCGGGATCGGCGAGGGCGGCACATGGGGTTGGACGTCGTGGAAGACCCTGCTGTGTGGCGCACTTGCAATAGCGGCCTTCATCGTTTGGATTCAGCACGCCAAGCGGTCCGACCACCCACTGATCGACCTGTCGGTCCTGCGCGGCCGCCCCATCGTCACCACCTTGATCACCCAGTTCACCGGCCAAGCCGTCATTGCCTTGCAGTTCGTCCTGCTGTCGTTCATCGTGCAAACCCCCATCGCACTCGGGCTGACCTACGGACTCGGCGAGACCGCCGGTTTCATGGCGCGGATCACCACCCCTGCAGGTGTCGCCTCCGTGTTGATGGGGCTCCTCGTGGGATATCTCGCCGAACGTCGTGGAGCGCGCCTGCCGAACTGGATCGGATTCGCCTTGATGGCTGCTGGTTCCCTGTTCCTCGCGTTCTCGCACAAGGAGTTCGTCCCCATCCTTGTCGGCTACCTCATCTACGCATTTGGCGGAGGTCTGATCAGCGCGGCAATCCCCAATCTCGTCATCGCCGCAACACCCGTACGACTTCAGGCAGTTACCGCCAGCACGGTCAACGTGGTCGGATCCTTGGGAAGCGCTGTTGCAGTGCAGATCGGATTCGCGATATTGGCCCTCAATGTCGCCACGGTGGTCGACGGATCGCCAATCTACGGTGGCAGCGGCTTCACAACGGTATACGTCCTTGCGGCCGCGCTCGCGGTAATCGGCCTTATCGCAACGCTACTCATGCCTCACGGTCGCAAATCGCAATCCACGGAAGCGCTGACCTAAGGCCTGTCGATCCCACGGTCGTGCGGAGCTCCTGCGAGCTTCCGCACGACCGGGTGTCGTCGTATCCCTCACTTCTTCATCCATGAAATCCGAACAAGAGTTGCAGGATCAGATCACCCGTGTCCTCACACTATGACGTCGTTGTCCTCGGAGCCGGTCCCGGTGGGTACGTCGCTGC
>NZ_JASHKW010000047.1:0-13250 GCF_030056915.1 Rhodococcus sp. IEGM 1307 | reverse complement strand
TCGACCAGTGGGCTGAGCGTCTTGGACAGCGAGGTCGCGGTGTCGGCGATCTGGTGCACATCGATCGAGCCGCCGGTGTCGGTGCCGGACAGTTGCCTTCCGAGCGCGTCGACAGTCGATCCGAGACCGGGCAGGTCGGCGTCGGTAAAATCCGAGGTCAGCGCGGTGGCGACCGCCGCGCTACCTCCCCCGGCACCGGCGCTGGTGTTGTCGTTGCTGGGGGTTTTCGACAGGATCGACCCGAGCGATCCGAGGAACGGGTTGGCGCCCTTGCGGATCGAGCAGTACAGGTCGTTCGGATCGCAGATCGACGCGACCCGCCCCGACAGATTGCCCATGCCCTGCGACCGGGGACCGGCGATCCCCTCCCCCGACGTCGTCGGCCCGACCGGTGCGGCGCCCTTCGTGCCGGCACCCGGGTCGGCGATCAGCGCCACACCGAGGACCTGGTCCGCATCGACCGGCCCTCGATCGTTTCCGATCGCCGACGCGAGATCGCCTGCAGCATCCGCACCCTGGGAGTATCCGGTGATCGTGATCTTCGCGCCCCGACACTCGTCGGCCCAGGACGTCAACACGGCGGTGGCCTTGCTGACCGCGTCGGCCTTGCTGTCGGCGTAGGTGTGGCCGTTGTCGAACGCGCGCGCCATGTACGGCAGCGTGTAAATCTGCGCGCGGGCACCGTTCTGCGCCTTGATTGCCGCCGCGACCGGGGCGAGCATGCCCACCGGCCGGGTCGGGTCGGCGTTCTCGTTGGTCTCCCAGGTGCCGGGGATAAACAAGTTGAAGGTCGCCGCGCAGTTGGCCGGGTTGGCGTTGGCGATCGCGGGTGCGGTAAGAGCGACGCCGACGACGACGGTCGCAGTGGCGATCAGGGCGACCGTGCGACGGGTTCTCGAACCTCTGGCGGGCATGGGCACCTCGAATTGCCGGAAGGGACACTGCTGCCCACCTTCACCCATTTCGGCGTTTCCCCTCAACGGGGTGTCGGGGTGCCCCGCTCCTTTTTAGGGCTCTGACCGGCGAGAATGGGCCGGAGTCGGGTGTTTTCACCTGCGATGGAACAAGGGCCACCCGACCCATGACACGTCAAGGACTGAGCTGGAGAACCGGCACGTCCCCGTCAGATCAGATCCAGTCGATGTGGACGGAGTCGATGTGATCGAAGTGGAACCCGAACTGGTCGCTGTACTTGTCGAAACCCTTGTTCTCCGGGTAGTCAAGGGTGGCGTGCCGCTCCAGCAACGCCACGACCCGGGCGTGATCGTCATTCGCCAGTGCGGCGGCCAGCTCGCGGGACTCCTCACTGGTGAACGGTGTGTCCGAGTTCGCGAAATCCAGGGTGCGGACCCGGTAGTCGTAGCCCTCGTCGGCGCCGTTACGGACCATCACACCGCCCCTGACCCGGATGACCGCCTTCTTCGGAGTTCCGTCCGGGCGCAACACCCCGGCGCGCTTCATGATGTCCTGCGCCTTGACGTTGCGGAGTTTCTTGCTCGCGTCGGCCCGCAACTCGTTCGTTTCCCCGGACCGGTACCGGGAGACGGCGGAGCGGGACC
This sequence comes from Rhodococcus sp. IEGM 1307, assembly GCF_030056915.1. Classification (NCBI taxonomy): domain Bacteria; kingdom Bacillati; phylum Actinomycetota; class Actinomycetes; order Mycobacteriales; family Nocardiaceae; genus Rhodococcus; species Rhodococcus sp. IEGM 1307. The sequence goes on along the minus strand of NZ_JASHKW010000047.1, from coordinate 11,691 downwards.
GGCCGATCTTCGCCGCCACCGCGTCGACACCGCCGAGGCGTTCAATCGCGGCACGCCGCTGGGCTCGCTCGAGAACATCCGGGTGGGGGATCCGGCCCTGCTGGGCCCACCGGCGCAACGTGCGAGCCGATGGGGGTGTGCGGCCGGCATCGATCGCCGCCTGACGCAGGCCCTCGTTGCCGAGCTCCTTGCGCAGCTGCTTGACCGAGACCTTGCTGGTCAGCCCGGCCAGCCCCCCGCTCTTGACCTGCTTCGACTTCTCGACGCCGCTGGTCGCGGCGCTGGCGACGGAGACCTTGAGTCCGTCGAGACCGACCGCCTCCTGCGCCGGCTTCTTGGTGCGCGGCTTCGGAAGATGCAGGGCCATCAGAGCACCCCCTCCCCTTCGACGTCGTCGGCGTCCTCGTTGTCGTTGTCGGCGAATGCCGCCTTGATCGCGAGGTTCACGTCGTGCACGTCCTGGGCCGAGGTGAAGGCGGACAGGAGTGTGTCGGTGAGGACCACGTCCTTTTCGACCGACATCTTCCCCAGCGCCTCGCTCGGATCCGCGATGTCCTCACCGCCTGAGAGGAGGTACACCCAGGAGTCGGTGACGGTGCGGACCGGCCAACGGCCGTGCTCGCGGGCGATCCGCATCGCCACGCGGCGGCCGCGCCACCGGCAGTGCGCGATAATCGACGCGCGCCAGAGCGGTTGGTGGTGATGTTGCATCTGCTTCGCGGTCCACATGTCCGGGTTGACCATTCGCCCGATGTAGCCCTTGTAGCAGGTGCCGAGGAACCGCTTCGTCGCGTCGTCGTCGGTGTCCACCGCGGCCTTCCGGGCCTCGCGCAGGATCTTCGCCCACTTGTCCAGCGCCCGGCCCTGCTGTGGGTAGACCCAGGCCTCGGTGATGTCGAGGTCGTCGAGGTCGGCGCCGATTCCTCCGTCTGCCACCGGTAAGCACAGCCCGTCGAGGCTGACCGTGCTCACCCAGGTCTGCACCGGTTGGTCCGCGAGCATGTGCGGGTGCGGCAACGGCAGCTTCTCGGGAAGCGACAGCGTTTGCCCCGCGGGGAGGGTGATCCGCCACAGCCCGAACGGTGCACCCTTCTCCCCCACCGCCGCAGCTCCGGCATTGTCACCAGTCAGGAGTGCGGGCTGCCCGTAGCCGAACTCGAGCATGCCCGCGGAGGCGAGGTAGGCGGCGCGTTGATCGATCGACACCAACCGGCTCGTCCCGTCCACATCCTGGGCGTCGGGGACCCGGGTCCAGCCGACCGCGGGTTCGAGGTCTCCCCGCGGCGCGCCGTCCAGGGGTGGGACCGAGCCGGGTGTGGTGACGACGATGCCTTTGCCGCTGCGGGTGCGTTCACGCTTGATCTTGTCGACGAGGGCGGCGCCGGTCCGCGCGGGCGTTGGTCCCGGGAGCACCCCGAGGTGCTGGGCGCACCAGGCCAACCGGCGACCGAGTTCCCGTGCTGCGGGGAGGTCGTCGTCGGGGAGATACGTTCCGGCCGTCGGTGAGCCGAGGATGCCCATGTCACCGACCCGGTTGTGCCAACCGAAGTCCTTGTTCCAGTACGTCCACACGTACGGTTCGATCACCACATCGACCATCGAGGTGAAGTTCCCGATCGAGCGGGACAGGTGCACCACGTGCCCAGGGTCGCCGCGGAGTTCCCACCCTGCATTCAGCATCGGTGTGAGGGTGGCGTGCAGGACGGCGGTCAGTTCCTGGGCGGCGCGGTTGCGGAGGGCTTCCATGTCGTCGACGTCGTCTTCGCTGCCTGGGTCGATGATCCACCCGAGCAGCTCGCACGCGGCCTGTCCGACGACCCAGATCTGTGCGGGGGCGCCCAACGGTGTCAACGAGGCCCAGCGGATCAATTTGTCCAGCTTCTCGACCGAATCGACGGGACCAGTCAACTCCCGCCCCGAGGGTGTGAAGGTCCCGTCGGCGGTCACGATCAACGCATGGCCATCGGCTTCCTCTCCTGCGGGCAGCGCCTCCCACACCGGCGGATCCGCCGCGTCGTTGCCAGCCGTGTCGCTGCCAGCCGTATCGCTGCCAGCCGTATCGCTGCTAGCCGCGTCGTCGTGCACTTCGTCGCCGTCCACCGCAGCGCTGACGGCCGCTTCGCTGTCCGTCTCGGGTGTCGGCGGGGTCGGGGCGTCGTCGGCTTCGGCGACATCCGACCGCTCGGGCGATGCAGGGTGTGCGGCAGCGGCCGGCTCAGAATCCGCATGATCGGTTTCGACGAAGACATCAGCATCGACCGAGAAAGCGTCGTCGTCGGGGAGAACGTCGTCGTCGGGGAGAACGTCATCGGTGGCAGAGGGAGATGTCGTCGGGGTTGTCTCGGGCAGTGCGAACAGGGGTATCTGTTCCCACGGACTGCTCATGACTCCTGCTCGGTGATCCGGCCGTCATGATCTGCCGGCGGGACGCGGTAGCGGTCGAAGAACTCCTGCAGGGCCACGTCCACGACGTTGGTCACCGTGGATTGGCGATCGTTCACCAGCCAGTTCAACCGGGCCTCCGTCGAGGCCAGGACCCGGGTATTGAGCGGAACCTTCGTCGGGCCCTTCCGCGGTTCCAGCTTCGCCGTCAATTCCGGACTCGGCGTTCCCGCACCACCGACGTCGCCCGCACCGGACGCGCGTTTCGCCGCCCCTACGGCTGCCCGTCCGGCCCCGGTCGGGCGGCGGCGGGCGCCGCCTTCGGAATTTCCTGCCTTCGCCATCCCCACCCACTCGTGTTCGGTATGCCACCCGTGTACGTGCGCGGACATCACCCTACCCACTACGCGCCTTCTTACCCGTATTTTCGCTGGCATGTTTGCGCGCAGAGTTGCGCCCAGACTGTGACGGGGTGGGGTGTTACCTCCCGCCGAGGGCATTGACGCCGCTGGTGGCGGCCTCGCCGGAGACACTGCCCGGGCAGTGTCCCAGCCGGAAACCATCATGATGCGACAACCGCGGAGTCGTCATTCCACCAGCGTGATCGGCACCCCGGGGGTGATGAACAGGTGGTGCCGGGCGCCGTCATGGGTGAGCGACATCGCCACTCCCAGGGTGTGTCCCTCGGCGAACCGTGCGAGCAGCTCCCGGGTGGCCTCGAATCGGGTCTGGCTGATGCCGTAGGTGACGCCGTTAAAAATGAGGCTGGGCACCCTACCCTCCTTGTGTTGACGGCGGATCGTTGCCGAAAGTCTCGCTGACAACCCCTCGTCCATTGGGCGGACACACCGTCGCGACTCGCGGGGTGTTGGCTGGGGCGGGATTACCAGCGGTGGACGACGGTCGGGTTCGGCTCGTCGCTGCCAGGCAATCGGTTGACGGAATCGTGCGCGCCGCAGCGACGCAATTTGGTTGAACCGTTGCGCCGCAGCGCAGCCGAATCCCTCGCCTAGCGACGAGTACGCTCCTTTCGACGAGACGCCCGGACACATCGCATACCCTGGCCCGGTGACCGATCCGACAGATCCCACTGCCGAAGCCGCCATGGTCCTGCTCCGCGAGCACGGGCCCATGCATACCGACGAATGGGCGCGGCGGCTGGTCGCCGAGGGGCACGGCTATCTCGCCGACATGGAGGAACTCGCCGAGTACATCGGCCATCCCCGGCTCGGCTACCTGGCGGACGGTCGCAGCGTGGCCCTCGACGCCCTGCTCGCCGGGCGCGTGCTCACCCACCGGCTCACCGAGGCGGAAATCTCCTCCGGCATCCTCGACGCCCACCCGGACCTGACACCCCTGCTGCCGTTCGACGACCACGACCCGGCAGCAGGCGGGCTGAGCACCCTCTTCCGTGACCTCGACGACGACGTGTTCGACGAGCGCGGCGTCGACGATCCCGACTGGCCGACGGACGCGGCGCTGCTGCTCGAACCGGACGCACTCGCCGAATTCCGTCCCGGTGACCTGGTCGTGCTCGCCTTCGTCGACGGCGAGCTGCGGCTCACCGCCGCGGCGGCCCCACCCGCACCCGCACCCGATCTCGCTGTCGCGCTGGCCGACCTGGTGCCGATGGACCGCCCCGAGCCCCTGGACACCATCATCTGGCAGCTGATGGCCGACGACCGGTCCCTGTTCGCGGCGCCGACCATCCCGCTGGGCGACCTGATCACCGACGCCGGATACGTGTGCGACGGCGACGACATCGCGGTCCGGGGATTCGACTTCACCGCCCACCGCGGGAAAGCGCACGCCGCGACGGTCACGGCGGCTCACCACCTCACCGACGACGAGACGGAAGCGGTCATGGCGTTCATCGCCCTGATCGGCGTGCTCGAGCGCACCCCCGCCAACGAGCGCGAACGCGCTGTCGACGCGGTCGTGACGAGCGCGAGGGACCGGTTCGCCGGGCTCGCCCGCCCGAACGCGGCCCGCGCCGCGTTCGGCGAGGCGTACGCCACCTGCCCGGCCGGCACCGAAACCCTGCGCCTGGCCGCCGCGGTGCTCCGCGACCGCGGTCCCCGCCGGATCGCCCCGACCGCGCACTGGCTGGCGGGCAAGGCGGCCGAACTCGACGGACGGACCGCGGACGCCGAGCGGCACTACGAGCGAGCCCTGGCCGTGGACCCGAACTGGGACGAGGCGCTCGAGGCTTTGGCCCGCTTCGCGTCCGATCGTGGTGACGCGGTGCGGGCGATCGGGCTGCTCGACCGGGTCGAGGGTGCGTATCGCGAACCCCTGTACGACCTGCTCCAATCGTTTCTTCCCGTCGACCGGCCGGACCTGGGGCGCAACGATCGGTGCTGGTGCGGATCCGGGCGCAAATACAAGGCGTGCCACCTCGGCAAGGCCGAACACCCACTGGAACAGCGGGCTGGGTGGCTGTACCAGAAGGCGGGTTCGTTCGCGCAGGGCATCGAGTGGCGACCGCTGCTGATCTCGCTCGCCCAGATTCGGTCCGCGCACGACGACGATCCGTTCGCGCTGTATCACGCGCTCGACGACCCGCTGGTCGCGGATGTGGTGATGTTCGAATGCGGAGCCTTCGCGCGGTTCGTCGCCGAGCGCGGCGTGCTGCTGCCCGCGGACGAACTGCTCCTGGCGCAGCAGTGGTTGCTCGCCGAGCGGTCGGTGCACGAGGTGGAGGCGGTGCGTCCGGGCGAGGGGCTGAGGCTGCGCGACGTGCGCACCGGCGACCGCCTGGAGGTCGCCGAGCGGACCGCCAGCAGGGCGTTGCGGGCCGGCGACTTCTTCTGCGCCCGAGTCGTTCCCGCCGGTTCCACGATGCAGATCTTCGGTGGCATCGAACCGATCGAGCCCGGACAGCGTGGTCGGCTGATCGAGTTGCTCGATTCGGAATCCACCGACCCCGAGGAGCTGGTCGAGTTCCTCAGCGCCCGGTTCGCGCCGCCGCGGCTGGTCACCCCCGACGGGCACCCGATGGTGGCGTGCCGGGCCGTGTTCGAGGTGGGCGACACCGCCGGGATCCGGCGTAGGCTCAGTCGCCGCTTCGGCGCCGCCGACGCAGACCGGTGGTCCTGGACCGAGCAGGGCAGTGTGCTCGGCGTGCTGATCCTGGTCCGGGATACCGACCCCTGGGTGCTCGAGGTCGAGGCGATGAACGAGCCACGGTTCGAGTCGCTGGTCGACGCCGTGGGGGCTGCCGATCCCGGGGGGAGACTGCGTGAGCAGACCCGGACGCCGGCGGCGGAGTTGATGGCTCAGGCGCAGAAAAAGGGTGTTCGCCCAAGCCAACCTGTCGACCCCGAGGATCCCGCGATCGCGGCGGCGCTCGACGAGCATATCCGCGGATACGAGCAGCAGTGGCTCGACGAGGCGATCCCCGCCCTCGGTGGTCACACGCCGCGCGAGTGCGCCGCCGACCCCACCCGCCGCGACGACCTGATCCGGCTGCTCGACTCCTTCCCGCAGGAGGAGCGGCCGGGGGCGATGAGCGTGCGCCGTCTGCGGGAGGCATTGGGGCTCTAGGGTTCCGGCTGCCGCCCACGCACCGAACCCGGCGACGTCGTTGCCCAAGGGTGACGACCGTGGCCCGCTGCTCGAGGGGCGCGGGCGGCACGGGGGGCGTCGTTGCGCGGGTTTTCCGCCCGTGCCAGTGGGTGTCCACCGGGTTCGTAGCGCGGCGAGGTGTCCGACCCGGGTGCCGGCACGACCGCGGACGGTTGACCCAACCGGCTTAAGGCGGCGTCGAGGCCCCTGCTCGACGGTCAGCGGTGTGCGGTATGCGCTCGGGATGGCGACGATCCGCACCAAACACGGCGACGATGCAGTCGAATCCGGTCGGTGCGGGCCGGGACAGAGTTAGACCGTCGATGCGTACCCGATAGTGCGTGCGGCGGTGCGGATGATCGGCCGCACGCGCGGGTGATCGAGTGGGCGAGTGAACTCGGGGTCGGTGGGGAACGAGTCGGCGGCGGGGTTCCACAGCACGACGTTCGGACGGCCGGTCATGGTGGACGGTACGTACAGACCGTCGAGGTGCGGCCATGTCAGGTGGATGGTGCGCGCCCAGGTGCGGCACACGGTACGCGGTCCGTGCAGCAGTGCGTAAGAGGCTTGGTTACGCACCAGCCAGGTTTCGGTGAGGTTCAGCAGATTCAGGGGACGGGTCGGGCGCCACCCTGTCAGGGCAGGCGCCCCGATCGTGGTGTCGATCGTTCGTGTCGCCTGGTACACCTCGGCCAGCGCGGTGGCGACATCGCAGGCGGCGTAGAGGACCCCGATGGTGGTCGCCGCCGCGGCGGGGCCGGGATGCGGGTCGTAGCGCATGGACGCGATCGGCCCGTAGGTGCGCAGAGTCCGCCAGGACACCACGTGAGGGCCGGTGGTGCGGTGGATCCGCCACAGCACACCGTCGTAGGCCAGGACGTCCTCCGTAGCAACGGTGAGCGGGGTCCGCGGTGCCCGCGGAATCTTCGGGTGCCGACGGCTCACCAGGTGTCGAGGGATTCCAGGAGCGCGACCACCGGTGCCGGGTCCGCCGCCGCGGCCAGATGCTCGAGCGGAGTCCGGTCGCCGAGGTCGGGTTGCGAGGTGTGCATGAGCGCGGCGACCGACACCGGGCTCGCCGTCGAGGGGATGGCCGCCACGACAGCACTGAGCCCCGGCAAGACATCGTCACCGACGAACTGCCATCGCGGGATGCGGCGATGCCCATGCAGATCGAATGCCCACAGCGTGCGCGCGGTGAGCCGCCGGGACACCACCGACCTGTCGATGCCGAGCAGCGCCGCTGCCTCCTTGACGTCCAACGAATCCGCGAGCACCGTCACGGTTTGCCGCGCGATCTCCACCGCGCGAGCGCGGATCTCGGCCACCGGCGACCACTGGTCGAGGACTTCGCCGACGCCCTCGCCGGCGTGGGCGCGGAGGAACTCGATCTCTCCGGCCGACAACGTGTCCGACGCGGCGGGTACCGCGGTGAGTGCAGCGTCGAGTTCGCGAAGCATCTCGCGGCCGGTGAGGTCGACGTGATGCTTGGCCAGCAGCGCGTCGAGCGAATCCACCCTCTCCACCGACCTCATATGCACATCTTAGCCCGCCTGTGCACTGTTGTGCACATTAGTCGCCGGAGTGGGCACCTGCGGGGTCGCGCGAGGCAGCACGAGATTGCATCGCAGCATTCTGATCTCATCGAGCTACATGTCGTCTGGACAGCTTCGGGAGCCCGAAGCCGAGCCGGGACAGCGGCGGGGTTACCCCGGTAATGAAACCCTGTTTCGATAAGGCACCCTCTGGTGGCGATTCGCCTGCTCGATTCAGTTGCTGAGCTACCAGCTCGCGAGCTACTGACTCCCCGGCCGTTGCGCATCGGTGGCGACTGCCGTGGCCGGCGGCCGCGACGAAACACCGCCCTCAGAAGGGACCAGGACGCGACACCTCCGCACGAGTAACGCCTTCATCACCATCAGAGGCATCACGTCGTCGGGGCCCTCACGACCCAATACACAATGTTCCCACTCCAGGCGCGTCCCCCGCCCCACGCAACGAGGGGCTACCCACCACATCTCGGGAACTGCCTCTCCACGGCGGCGCACCATGGCAATCGAATAACTGAGCCCACATTTGCCGGCGCCCCCACCAGCAGGTGCAACCAGGTGACGCGCATAAGCAGCGCCATCATGAGATTCCCCAACACTGGTGGCGCACCACCTGGACGAGCGCTGTGTTGTGGAGAACGGGTCGAGGCCTGGGGCTGGCGTGAACCACCCCGCCGCTCTCAGCTGGCGGGGTGGCACCGTTGCTGCGGACCGGGCCGGACGCCTGGTTGGCGTCCGGCTATCCTCGGCGCGGTGAGGTCACCGAATCGTGCGGCGCTCGCGGCCCTGGTCGCCGAGGCCACCGTCGACTGCTACAACGACAGCGAATGCGTCACGGGTTTCTACACCATGCTCGACGAGCATCTCGAGCTGCCGTTCCAGACATCTTTGTTGGGGACCGAGGTCACCGTGTCGGGCATCGACCTGGCCGACGAGCACATCGTGGTGATCTGCGCTCGTGGCCGGTCGCGACAGCGCATCCCCATCCTCGATCTGCCGTTGCCGACGCCTCCGCCCGCCGGTGCGCAGTGGATCGAGGCATACCGCCACTGGCTGAGGTACGTGAGGGCATGAGTGTGAACACCGGCAACACCGGACCCCTGGGCGTGATTGGCGAGCACCGGATACGAGCGACCGAGCAGGAAGCCTCGCTGAACCTGCACACGGTGCTGCAGCTATGCGCGGCGGGTGAACTGCGGTGCAGCGAGAAGACCCGCCGCCCCTCCGCGGCGACGGTCGCTGCCGTGGGCTCTCAGCTCGTGCACGGCGACTTCTACCTGCACGACCCGATCGCGTCGTTCGCTTGGCCGCTGATCATCCAGGCCGGTGGGTTCGCCAAGATCGAGGGCGGGCGCCTCCAGCTGACGCCCAAGGGCCGCACCGCCCTGCGTCGGCCGCCGGCCGAGGTCATCCGGCAACTGTGGCAGCGCTGGCTCACCCACGCCGTGATCGACGAGTTCAGCCGAATCGAGCAGATCAAGGGCCAGCGCGCACGCAATGTCCTCACCTCGGCCAAGACTCGCCGACAGACGGTCGCGCAGGGACTGGCAAGCTGCCCACCCGGAGAGTGGATCAGCGTGGACTCCCTGTTCACGACCATGCGGCGGAAAGGGATGAGTCCCACCGTCGCCCGCAGCGAGATGGCGCTGTGGAAGCTCTATCTCGTCGACTCCCAGTACGGCGGTCTGGGCTACGACGGCTACCACCGGTGGGAGATCCTCGAGGGCCGCTACACGGCCGCGGTGCTGTTCGAGTACGCCGGCACGCTGGGACTGCTCGACCTCGAATACCTCCACCCCACCGGCGCCCGATCGGACTTCCACGACAACTGGGGCGGCGACGATCTGGACGCGCTGAGCAGGTACGACGGACTGCAGTCGATCCGGCTCACCGCCCTGGGCTGCTACGCCCTGGGCCTGACCGACACCTACCACGCGCCCACCGACGACGAGACCACCGCGGTGCTCAAGGTCCTGCCCAACCTCGACGTCGTCGCCACCGGAACCCTGTCCCCCGGTGATCAGCTTCTCCTGTCCGCCTACGCCGCGCACACCGCGGACCGGGTCTGGACCATCTCCGCCGCGAGTCTGCTGACGGCGATCGATACCGGCCGCAACCTCGAGGACCTCACCACCTTCCTCGCCCAGCGGACCGAGCACGAGTTGCCCGGCTCGCTGACGACGCTCATCACCGACGTCACCCGCCGAACCACCCAGCTGACCGACCACGGCCACGCCCGGGTGATCGAATGCACCGATGACGCACTGGCCGCGCTCGTCACCCGCGACCGCGCACTCCGCAGGCTGTGCCGCCCGATCGGCGACCGCCATCTCGCGGTCCCACCCGAACACGAACTGAAATTCCGCAGGGCCCTGTTGAAACTCGGCTACGTCCTGCCGAGACAGACCACCCCCTGAGCGACGTCGTCACACACCGCCAGCTCTGCACCCCATTCTTCCGGAGCTGCGCCGTCGCGATGGCCGAGTTCGTCTGGTACAGGCGAGCGTTGACGGTGAACGCCCCCGTCCGCCCCCGTCGATGACCATCGCATTCGACGTCACGACGGAATCCGGGTAGGTCGTCGTAGCCGCGACCATCGGCGTCGTCCGCGTCGCAGTCGCGGTGTTGTACATCGATGAGACCACAGCCTTCATCGATTTCATTTGCACAGCAGCCACGGTCGGCGTGCTCATGGCAGCCATGGCCGTTGCCTTGGCTGCGGGGACTGTCGAGGACGCGGACCGAGCCGGAGCAGCTGCCGCAGCGGACGCGATCATCACCGGAGCGCGACCTTCGAGCCGCCGGGACGACCGGTGCAGGGAAGGGTCGCGGACGCCGTCATCACCGGTGCAGCGACAGTCGCGGTTCCGGTCGCTGTCACGACGGCCGCAGACATCGCCGCCGTTGCAGTCATCGTGGGCGGCCGCAGGTTGGCAACTACCGACACGGCGTGGTCGCCGATCGCCGCGGTCGCGGTCATCGCAACAGCCGAGTCGTGCACCCACGAAGGGGACCACCTCTCCCCACACCCACACATTACTGAACTGCTCGGGCACGTCGACCCGAGGAGACCGTCATGGCCCCGGCATCCCGGATTCGGTGCCCCCTTGGTCGAATGCACTCGGTTGCTGCGGTCGGTTCCGATGGGCGGGCGTCACGCGTGGTTCCATGACCACCGCAGCTTCCTCGCGAAACCGAAGGCGGCGGTCCTGCAGGATCAGGCCGGACACGTCATTCCACCAGCGTGATCGGCACCCCGGGGGTGATGAACAGGTGGTGCCGGGCGCCGTCATGGGTGAGCGACATCGCCACTCCCAGGGTGTGTCCCTCGGCGAACCGTGCGAGCAGCTCGCGGGTGGCCTCGAACCTGGTCTGGCTGATGCCGTAGGTAACACCGTTGACGATGAGGCTGGGCAACCTACCTCCTTTGCTGACGGTGGATCGTTGCCGAAAGTTTCGCTGACACCGACTCCTCCCCGAGGACGGACACACCGTCGCGCCGACGGAGACATCTGGAGGCGGGGTCACCAGCGGTGGACGACACTCGGGTTCGGCTCGTCGCTGCCCCGAATCGCGACCGGAGTCGCCGGCGTGATCAGCAGGCGAACCGTCGTGTTCTGGCTGACGAAACCGACGAATCCACCATTGCCGTTGTCTTCGAAGAGGCCCCGGATGTCGTCTTCAAGGCCGTGGGCGGCGGCCGCATCGGCGAGCGGGTAACGGACCCCGTCGTAGATCGCTTCGTAACTCATGATCCTTCTCCCGCCGGTCTCGTCTCGTGGTGCCCATAGCGTACGAGCGCCGGGCCGCCGGTCGGGGCCGACGCCGACACCGACGCCGACACGTTGTCCGCAACCGAGAATCGACCGGATCGCTGCACCCCAGGCGACCGCGGTCAACCCGCCCCCGCGCCACCGTCGACCTCGCCGGGAAGCGCCGGACCGACGGCGCCTCCCCCTTTAGCTTCTTTTAGCGTTGCCAGGGACCGGCACCACACGCAAGGCGAGCCGGTTACCGTCTGTCGGTATGGGGACCACCTTCCACGGGCCGAGTCCGTGGCCGCACATCACCCGCGCCATCCGCACCCGCGGCGCCCGGTACGCCGCGATCGGCTACCTCGGACATGACGCACCCGCCCTGCTCCCGCTGCGCGCCGGGGACCTGTTGGTCGTCAACGCCTCCAAGGCCGCGA
>NZ_JASHKW010000046.1:0-18352 GCF_030056915.1 Rhodococcus sp. IEGM 1307 | reverse complement strand
TCGATTGGGTAGCTGTACCGATCCGCCTCCGGCGGGCGATACACAGCGCAGGAGGGGGTTGCTTCCATTCAACTGAGCCCGTTTCCGACCAAGGAGTTCGCCATGTTGGACCTGGGATTTTTCTCTGCTTTCCCTGAGTTCACCGACGCCTGGGTGGCAATAAGCATGTGGTGGGATTCGCTTCCATTCACCTAACCCCGGAGGTGATGGGCGGTGATTCCGATCCCCCCGTACGGGTCGGGAACGAGCTGGATGGTGTGGACACCTTGGCTGGTGCCCATAGTTCTCTGGTGGAACTCCTGGCACTGACCCTGTACCTATCGCGCGCCGCCGGCGACGCGCTTCCTGAGCCTTCTACCTGCGTAGCTCCCAGGTCACGGGCACAATCGGGGCTATGCGGCTGATTGCGCCCATGCTGGCCACGGCCGGCACGCTTCCGGACGACACGGCGGAACGGCCATGGAGTTTCGAGATGAAGTACGACGGGTGCCGGATGCTGGCCTCGGTGGGCGGCGGCCGCGAGCCGGTGCTGTGGACCCGCAACATGAACGTGGTGACACCCTCATATCCCGAGATCGCCGAGGCATTGACAGCGGCGTTTGGCGGCCGCGGCCGCATCGTTCTCGACGGCGAACTGGTAGCTCTCGATCAGGGCAAGCCATCCTTCGGGCTGCTCCAGCGGCGCTTCACTGCCCGACAACGGTGTCGAAACTCGCAGCCCCACTCTAGCCGTCAAGTTGCTCTCGTCTGAGGTTTCTTTGTGTGCTGAAAGGCGCCGGCCGGTAGGCGGGGAGGCTGGTCGCGCCCCACCACTCGGGCTGCTAGACGACAACGCTGCCGGGATGTCGACAGGATGCCGTTTACTAAGTTGGACCACCAGTCGTGATCCCCAATTGATGGAGCTGGGATGTCGAAGACAGATGCCGTGTACGTCATAGATGGCCGCCTCGTTCATTCACTTGCGGACTTCTACACGATCGTGGGTGAAGCAGTATCGGGGCCCGGGGGGTACTTTGGTCGCAGTCTAGATGCGTTCTCCGACTGCTTAATCGGTGGATACGGCACACCCGCGGATGGAAGATTCCGCTTCGTTTGGCAATACAGCGGTGAGTCACGCTCCGCACTCGGGTACGCAGAAACTGTGCGCCAGCTGGAGGACCAGTTCGAACACTGCCATCCCGATCACAAGTCGAAGATGCACGAACAACTGGAACGTGCGATTGCGGCGGAGGGTCCGACGGTCTTCGACTGGCTCGTTGACATATTCCAAGTCCGCGAGGTCGAACTCGAACTTCAGTAGGGCACCTAACTCAGTGAACCAGGCTCTGACGGAGGAGATCTGTTCGAGAACTTGATCATCTTCTCCAGATAGTCGGGGTCGTTGTGACCGATGAGTTTGCCGCCAAGACTGTCGGCGAAGCAGCGGATCGCGTCCGCACGGTTCGCGGTGTTCTGTTCCCGCAGCTTCGGTTCGGACAGGTACCGCAGCAGGGTGCGCGTGACCAGACCGAGTGCGCGGAATGCCCGGTACGGGCGGTACTTGCGGGAATGACTGCCGAGGCGCGCCGAAAGCCCTGCTCTGCTTGGAATCTCTGAGCTGCATCGTCTCCAGTAGCCCATTCGGTGACGAATCCCGAAAAGGAACGAAACGCTTTCTGCATAGTCATGCGGCAAAGTCGGACTCATTTCATCTGTTGGGAGGTAGGACGACGAGATTGTCGACGTGTGCTTGGTGGGTGAGTTCGGTGATGACTGCACAAAGCGGCCTTGATTTGGTCCAGGCGTTCGGTCTCGCGGGTTTCGAGCTCGCGGATCCGGTCGCGTGCGTCATCTAGCTGCCGACGCATTGCCTCGATATCGGGCGTGAGGGGCCCAGTGCCCGCGCGCGTTTTGAAGGTGCTGACGAGGTCGGGGTGGTGCTCGTAGAGGCGTTGGCGCGACAGTCTGGCCTCGATTGCGAGGTTCGAGACGGTGAGCTTGCCGTTGCTGCGCTGGGGTGTGCCGGCAAGTAGCTTCTGCGTGGCGTCGTGGATGCGCTTGCGCTCGTCCGTGGAGTTGATGCTGGACATGTGGTTCTCCGTGGTCAGGGACGGGTGGCGTGATGGTTGTCGACGGCCCGTTGGTGCTCGCTGAGTCGTTCACTGAGCCGCTGATGCAGCGGTTTGGGTAGGGCCGCCATGTCGAGGTCCATGCGTAGCTGGTCGACGTGTCGACGGAGTGAGCTGACATCGCGGTCTGTATAGGCGATGTTTCCGCAGTTCAGTCGGCATTTAGACCAGGCAGGCCCCGCTGCGGGGTCGGTGTCCTTGTTTCGGCAGGCGGCGGTTTCCGGTCGCCAGACGCAGGTGAGCAGGGACCCGTGGTGAACCTGAAGGTCGGAATTGGCGAGGGTGATCCGGGCTTGCGCGGGTGTGCTGATCGTCAGCCCGTTGAACTGGGCGCCGGCGGTGACTCGGTGCCGGTAGAGGTCGGCGGCGGGTCCGGAGACATGCTCTCGACGGTCGAGCTGTTGTAGGTCGTCGTGGAGCTGTTCGGTGCGCAGTAGGAACTCCTCGAAGCTGATTTCGTCGAGGAAGCCGGAGTCGGCTTTACCGGCATAGCCGTGGGTGATCTGGGTGTAGAGGTGACCGTACTGGGTCGCTCCCGCGATCGTCCCTCCCGGGCGTCGGACGATATGCCAGGCAAGGGTGCGCCGCAGCCGGCGGCCGGTGATGCTTCCATGCTCGTCGGCACCGATCGCCGCGTGACCGATGGCCGGGGCGATGGCGGCGTTGAACCAGCCGATGAACTGCTTGATGTCGGTGTTGATGGAGCGAGCCTTCCGGCACTGCGACGGTTGCAGCCACAGCGGCGAGCCGAAGACTCCACCCGGAAACAGCACCGAACTCGGGGCAAGGTCTTCCAGGACCGAAATCGCCTTAGCTCCTTGTTCATTGATCACCCACGGGATTGTTGCTGGTGACCGTTCCGCACGGTCAGGTGAGGCTTTGAGCTGGCGACCGGAGAGGAAGTGCAATCCGAGTGTGGCGTCATGGCTGACACATCCTCGTTGCAGATTGAGGACTTCGCCCACCCGGATGCCCGACAGGTAGGCAATGACGATGTAGCACGCGGCCGTCACATGCCGGATCAGGTTCGGCAGTTCCGCTGCCTCGACGGGTTGGTCGCGCCAGGGGCGGCCATCGACCGTACTGACGTTCGGGACGCGGAGCAGATCGGCCTGAATCGGCAGGTCCGATCGGGCGAGGATGGCGATTCCGCTGCTTCGGCGCAGTGCGTCGTACTCGACGACACCGGCCAGTGCCAGTGCATGGAGGTCGACCACGGTGCCCTCACCGTCGTCGCAACCTGGCAGCGGATACTTCTGTGCTTCGAGGGCTGACAGGAGCCGCTCGAGGTGATCTCTGGCCACTCGGCCGCGTGGAGGTGCTCCGCGCCGGTGGTCCATGAGGGGAGCTCCGAGCCGGAGGGCCAGGACGCGCAGAGCGACCAGTTGTGTCGTGGCCGGACGAATATCGGTGGCGATCGTGTCGATGACCAGGAGCGCGGCCGACAGCAAGGGATGCATGACGTCGGGGTGGATGCGAGGTGTTCGGCATTCGCGGTGCCGGGCGCTTCCGCGTTGACCGATCAGGTCGTAGGCGTTCGAGCCGCCCCACAGGGTGCGGATCGGTAGTCGGCAAGAGTCGGGGACGGTCTCCTTGTAGATGTGCAGGCGTTGCACGGCCACCAGCATTCTGTTCCGTAGCTGGGCGGTGGCGGGTTGCTTGATCACGTGACCGAGGTAGTGGTCGAGATGGGCCGTGGTGACCTCGGGGAAGCCGCGGAGGCCCCGGTTGGCGAGGTAGCGGACAAACTGGCGGAGACCGGTCAGGTCGGCCACGATCGTCTTGATCGACGGAATGGACGCCGCTGCCGACGCAAGCCGCGGTGCGTGGTCAACGATGTTGATGAGGGCGAAGACATACAGTTTGCAGGCGTGCCGGAACGGCTTCGGAAAGCGCTCCCAGTGGATCGAGGTTCTGGAGGAGTGGCGATCGGGCACAGCCGCGTACAGGTCCCATACGGGATCGCTGAATTGCGGCAGGGTGCTCACATCGGGAGTGTGGAAGACCGGCCGCCGTTGGAGGACCGGGGTGTTCGGGGTCACCCACATATCGGCGATGCGGTCTCCGACGAGTTCGGGTGTGCTCATACGGGGTCGAGGTCTCCTCTGAGTAGGCGGGACGCCAGGTGGCGGTGCTGGTCGCCGATTTCGTTGCGGGCTTGGGCGAGCTGGCCGGGCTCGAACTCGGCGATGATCTGCTCGAGCTGGGCGACCCGACCCGCGGATTCGGTTGCCCACTGCTGGACCGGCACCTGGGCCTGCCGGACACGTAGAGCATCGAGTACTGCCAACTGATACGGCAGGTGGCGTGGAAACGCGCGTGAGTTGGCACAATCGAGGCAGGTCAGGAAGGTTTGGCGGCAGGTCGAGCCATGGTCGAAGGGTGAGTGATCGAAATCGGTGCAGTTGCCGATGACGGTGTCGTGATCCGCGGTTTCGTCGGTCGCGGTGGCGACGACGGTCATCCTGCGGCGGGCCAGTGCGCCGGCCACCTGTTCGTCGAGGGCTTCGCGCACGATCTGGAATCCTTCCTCGGTCACCGCATCCATCTTGCGGAGGTAGCGGGCGAATGTCGTCTGGGTATGGGCGACAGGACGACGGTGCCTGTGCAAGTAGGTTTTTCGCAGCCGGTCCAAACTGATGCCGGTGACTACCGCGTCACGCTCATGCTCCCCGGTCAGAATCTCGCGCAACCACGCTCGGCGTTGTGCTGGAGAGCTATTCGGTGGAGTGTCGGTCAGGCTGTTCGTTGTCAGTAGCTGTCCGTTATAGAACGCGAACGCGTTGCGGCTGCCGCTCAGCTGGCGGGCGAGTTCGGTGAGGTCGAGAAGCTCCATGAATACACCGAAGGGCGTCGTCAGCGAGGTTTCGCGTACCTGCGGTGAACGTCGGTCCGACTCGGAGGGTTGCAATTCGGTCGGCACGTCTGTCAACGGGATGGTCATCGCGGCCCACCGCCCTCTGCGGTGCTTGACCGCGTCGACCAGGGCAATGGCCTTCTCGGTTGGGGCGCTTGCCATCGCATGCGGTGCGGGGAGCGCGAAGACTGTCGACGGATTCAGTCCCGTCAACGCCACCAGCAGGGCACCGAAGAGCCATGCCTCCCCGGTGGACAGGTGTAGTAACGATTTCACTGCGCGGTCCACACCTTTGCCGGCACGTATGGTGGGCCCGCCCAGTGTGCCGCCCGGAGACCGCGGGATGTCCCCGGTGCGCAGATAGAAGTCAAGGACTTCGCCCAAGCATCGCTGCTGGTCCCTCGGCCCCCTCTCATCGAGCTTCCCGGCTCGATAGTCCTCCACGAGCTGCCGGTGCCGGAGTATCCGAGTGCGGGCCCGGCGGACCGTGGAACGTAATGCAATGCCGATCCATCGCCACTCTTCCTCGGTGTATGGCTGCCGTGCGAGGGGAACACTCGTGGATCGGAAACGAGCCATCTCGCGTTGCACGTCGTCACTAACGGTGGCGCAGTGCAGGAACAGCGCCCGTACGTGGCCCATCATGACGGCACCGGTGGTAGGCGACCGAAGAGCATTGAGCAGCATCCGAGCATCGGCGACGCTGAGCTCGGCGAGGCAGCTCATGGTGGGGCGATTGTCGGCGAACCACCGCGCGCACTTTCGGACGATCGTAAACAGACCGTTTGCCGACCCGACCCGGCGCCAGGTTCCGAGCGGTCCGGTGGCCTCACCGAAGGCGTCGGCAAGTTCCTCTCGAATTTGTGGCAACCCCGGAAGCGCCGAGAAGTCGAATGTCCGGCACTGTCGGCCGTCGTCGCTGCGGAACTCCACGATCAGACCGCGCCGGCCAGGAGGGGGGGTCCAGGTGGCCGACGGCTGCGCGGCCGCGCGGCCCCGCGAGGTCATATGATCGTCCCGGTCAGGACCTGCGGGTTCGTCAGAGCGACGGTATTCACCATCCGTTCGAGCGCGAGTCGGTCATCGGCGTCCATCAGACCGATCAGCTGCTCGACCTCGAGTGCCTTGAACGGCTCGAGGTAAACCTCTCGAGTGACCACAGCACTGCTGTGTCCGAGCAAGGTGGCCATGAGATACCAGACATCGCCGAGCTGGTTACGAAAATCGCGCTGCTCCTGCTTTGTGAGCAAATCGGTGCGGTGCCAGGCTACGTACGTGGCGATGCAGTACCAGCGCAGCGCGAATGAATGCCGCAGCATGTGCGGCCGGCACCACAACGTCGATCGCCCACTCAAGCGGCGCTCGACTCGTGTGTTGGCTCGGTCGAACGTCTTGTACCAAGCCTTCTTTGGTCGGGCTGTGCCATCGTGGTTCAGCCACAACCACACCGGCTCCAATCCGTGTTCGCCTTCCCGGTACAACCGCATCCGAAGCTCGGGCGTCATCGCGTCGAGATGGATATCCCGCGTGAGGCCGTGGTCGTCGAGGACGCGCACCACACCGTCAGGCCGATTGTTCAGCAACAACCAGCGTCCCTCGACATGGTCGTACCGACCAGCCGCCTGCGCCCGGCGAATGGCGGTGGGCCGCCCTCCGTCGTCGACGTACAAGCGCACGTCCTGCGCTACCCGCCGACGCATCCAGAACCTTCTTCCCACCGACCCCTTCGCGCACGCGGCGGACAATTGACCGCGGAACAATCCCTCCTGATGTGACGCCGGCAGTTCGATCGTGAGTTGGCTGGACCATTCACCCATCCGAAGTCCCGTCCCGAACAGTCCTTCAGCGAACGCGACATCGCGGTCTTCGGTTCGACCGGACCAAGACTCCGCAGGGAGGCCCTCGGCGGTGAATCCCCGCAAACCGATGTTGCGCCACAAGCGGAATGCTTCCGGCGTCAGCCACTTCACGTCCGTGCGCCGGATCGCCGAAGGGGTCCCCTCGAGCACCTCCCGTGCGACGCCACCGTCGACGGCGCGACTGGTCACCCGCATGCGCACCGGGTTCGGAACCGAACTCACACGCGATGCCCATTCGTAGAATCGGCGGATCGCGGCCCGGTCGATGTGGAAAGAACCCGGTGAGATCACGTCGGGATTGTCCTCGGCTGACAGGCGCCACTGCTTGAACATCGACAACTCATCACGACCGGCTCGGTCCCAGGTTGAGCCCACCGCGTGTAGGAAATCCAGCCATACCTTCAACGAGTACGCATACCGGCGCACCGTCTCGCTTTTCAACCCCATCGCCCCCGGCTTCGGTGCCCGCCAGTATGCGTTGACCACCGGATCCGCCCGGAACCATGGATCGATGAAAAACGGCGTCCCCTCGAGAGCACCATTTCTCCTGGCCCGACCCAACACGTCGCCTACTCCAGGCACGAGATGTTCAACGTCCGCCCACCGCCGACGGAAGTCATAGAAATGCATCGTCCACCTCTGCTGCGGCAACACTCCCACGTTCAAGTTCGCTCCTACCTTCCATCGGTGACCGTCGACCCATGATCGGCGACAAGCTCGACAGATGTCGGATGGGAGAGTGAACGCCGACTGGGGGTCACCCATGCGACGAAGCCGTTGCAGCGGCGAATCCCTGTGACATTTTTACCCTTTGACGTCCTCGCGCTCGAAGGAGCCGATCTCACGAAAGCGTCATATCTGGAGCGGCGGGCGGAGCTGGCCGAGCTGGATTCGGTCATCCAGGACGTCGGTGGCCTGCCCATCACCGTCCCGCCGTACTGGGAAAATCAGAGCAGCAAAATCATGCTGAATGCCGCGAAAAGTGCTGGCATGGAGGGGATTTTAGCCAAAAGGTCGACTTCGATCTACCTTCCGGGCCAGCGTAGCCGATCGTGGGTCAAGCATGCAATCCGTACTCGCAGTTCAGTTTTGGTGATCGGCTTTGTCGGCTCGAGTCGATCTGTCGCGGCGCTGATCCTCGGAGCCTATGACGCCGAGAATCGACTGGTCCAGGTGGGTTCCGTTTCTTCCGGACTCACGGTGCCGATGCGTCGACAGCTCCGGGAGGACTTCCGGCCGCTGGAACGCCCTAGCAGCCCTCTCACGGACCCGTCAGCGGCCGCGGAGACCTTCCCTGGGGTTCAGTGGCTGAATCCTCGACTGGTCGTGGACGTCGCGTACAGGGCCCACACGGCGGGTGGGCTCCGGCACCCCTCGCTGAAGGGCCGGCGCTTCGACGTCGATTTTCAATCGGTTCGGGTGGAGGATCTGTAGCCCGGCCAGAGGAAAGCCGCCGACACCTTCCCCGGCGTCAGCGGCCTCCTCATCCCCTACGCCCGGGAACGCTACGCAATGTAGGTCTTACCCGGCTCGGGGGTGACAGTGACGCCATATCGCCTCTCGGCAAGTGGTCGCTCGCAGCGACTTTTCTGGTGTGGTACCCGGGGTATGAGCGCCACCGTCAGCTCTCTTCAACAGCGGCGGAGCGGGTGATATTCCGACGCGCCGGCCAACTCTCACCGGGGCGACCGGTCAGAAATTGATGACGCCATAAGCAAGGGTTCCCTCCGGGTCGGGACGGTGTTGCTGACTGTTGCTGTAGGTGACCCATTCCTTCGGTGGGCAACGGGTTCTCACCCCGTGTCGGTCAGGTGGCTGTCGTGTTCCGACAGTCATGATCGATGCAGGAGGTAGAGAGTTGCGATCATTTCCCGTGAAGCTTCCGTCAGGTATCCGGTACTGGACAGTGATCGACGACAATCTGCGGACGGTGCCGGTCGCAGATGCGTATCTGCGATACGTGCGGTTCGGACGCGACGATGCCGAGTCGACGACCAAGAGCTACGCCGGAGCGGTGGCGCTCTACTTGACGTGGTGCGGACTGGCACACCTGGACTGGCGAACAGCCGCCGACCGACTGGGAACATTCATCTTGTGGCTGCGGCACACTCCCTCTGAATGCGGCAGGCCGGGCGCGTCGGTGGTGTTGGCCGGTCCGGGGGCCGATGCGGCGCGTGGACCGCGTCGGATCAACGCCGTGCTGGCCGCGGTGCGGGGGTTCTTGACTTTCGCGGTCGACCAGGGCGAGGCCCCGCGGGATGCGCTGCGGCAGCTCTACGAACTGGCCGACAGCCGGAGCTTGCCGGCGGAGGCTCGCGGTGAGGACGGCGCGTGGCGGCTGCGGATGCGTGCCCGGCACCGGGTGCAGGTCGCCAAGAGCCGACCGGACCGGGCCAGCGATCAGGAGGCGGTGGCACTGCTGCGCGCCTGCCGTTCGGCACGCGACCGACTGCTGGTGCTGGTGCTGTGTCGGGCGGGGCTGCGGCGCAGCGAGGCGGTTGGGTTGCGGAGGGAGGACATCCACTTCCTGCCCGATTCGTCGGGGCTGGGCTGTGACTTCCCCGGTTCGCACCTGCACGTGGTCCGGCGTGACAATGTCAACGGGGCCTGGGCGAAGTCGCGGCATTCGCGGACGGTTCCTGTCGACCGGTTGGTTGTGCAGGCTCACGACCAGTATGTGCTCGAGCGCGCGGGCGTCCCGGACGCTGCCGGGAGTGACTTTGTGTTCGTCAACCTGTTCCGGCCGCCGGTCGGCGCTCCGATGAAACCGGGGGCGGTGAACGATCTGTTCGTCGCGCTGCGCGGCCGGGCGGGGGTCGACCGGCGGGTGCCGCCACATGCGCTCCGCCACGCGTTCGCCAGTAACGTGCTCGACGCGGGCGGGGCGCTGGACGAGGTTCAGGACCTCCTCGGTCACGCCTCTATCGGTTCGACGCAGGTCTATGCCCATCCCGCGCCCGAGCGGCTGCGGCAAGCGGTCGAGAGGGTGCCCTCGCCGCGTCTGCGGGCTGACGGTAAGGATGCGCAGTGACCGTCTCGGAAGCCGCACCGCACAGTCATGGGTTCACCGGCGATGACGATTCTCGCCTGAAAGCGTTGCTGGACAAGGAGTTCCTTGTCGGCGCAGGCTGGGACTGGGAGACGATGGTGCTGTCCCCGCCCGCGGACCATCCCACTCTCGGATCCGCCGTCTGCCGGGTGCCGGGCTGCGAGGGCCTGGTGGAACACATCAGCAAGGGCGTGTGCGGGGTCTGCGCCCTCCGAATGGCCCGCAGTGGCAGCAACGAGCTGCCCGATTTCTGCACGAAGACCTACACGGTCGGCGTCGGGCTCTGCGCCGTGGGCTGCGCGAGGCCCTGGGAGTCACGACGGCGGCCGTTGTGCGCTACCCACGGGCACCTGCAGGGCACCGTGCTCCAGATCCCCATCGATGAGTTCCTGGCTCGCCCAGACCTTCGGCCACTGCCCGGATTCGGGCCCTGCAGTGTGCTGGCCTGCACACGGCTGCGCAACAGCGGCACATCCCCGTTCTGCAAGGCCCATCACCGTCGATGGACTCTCGCGGCCGGGGCTGATGAGGGGCTGAGCCTGGACCGATGGTGCCGCACCGAATCGGCTGTCGTAGAAGCGGGCACGATCAGTTTGCGGGGCCTGGCCGAGCGGGTCGTCGCCGAGGTGCTCTACGGACTCCAGCAGCGCTGCGCCGAGAACATCAAGACACACCGGGCGGTACTGCGACCGTTGTGCGACGAACTGCGGCGAACTCAGGTCGGCTCAGTCACCGACCTCCCAGAGCAGACGCGCCGCCAACGTCGGTACCTGCAGCAGTCCCTGGTCGCGCACTGCCGGCGCGGCCTGTCCTCACCGGAGACCGAACAAGCCAAAGACATTTGGGATCTGCGGGTGTTCGGCCATCGGAGCAGCCTGGATTTCACCGTCATCGGGCTGCCGTGGTTGCGGACGGCCGCCAAGCGGTGGATGGCCGAGGACCTACCGAGGCGGCGGGGGAACAACGCCCCCAGTATCTGGCTATACACCCTGAACTCACTGGTCGAGCTGTCCACCAGCCTCCAGCTCCAGCGAGAAGACCACGGAGTCGACCTGCCGCTGCTGGGACGACCGGACATCGTCGCCTTCACCAACCGACTGGCCTTCCTCCAACAGTCCGGCACGCTCAGCCTCAACCGGCGGATTAACATCCTCCGGCATGTCCGGACCGTGCTGGCCTCGGCTCGATCGCAGGGCCTGACCCGCCCCGGCCAGCCACTGGCCGGACTGCCGGAGGACTTCTGCCTGGTTACGGAGGATATTCCGCGCAGGGACCGCAGCGAGGGGCCCGGCCGGGCGCTCCCGGCGGAGGTCATGCGGCAGCTCTGCGACGGGCTGCCCCTGATCGAGACGATGACCACCTGCCGCGAAGTTCGGGTGATCATCGAGTTGATGATGGACACCGGACGGCGTCCGGAGGAGACCTGCGAGCTGCCGTGGGACTGCCTAGAACGTGACAAGGACGGCAAATACGTGCTGGTCTACGACAACCTCAAGTGTCAACGGCGGCGGCGGGAACTGCCCATCGCCGACACCACCGCAGCCATGATCGTCGACCAGCAGCGGCGTGTCCGTGACCGCTTCCCCGAGGAGCCCTTGGCCGGTTTGAAGCTGCTGCCCGCAGCAAAGATGAACCCGTTGGGCAGCAAAGGATTCCGTCCACATTTGGTGACCGAGCGCCACCGGAAATGGGTGAAGGCCCTGCCGCCACTGCTGATCCGACACGGCGGCACCGAGATCGAGTTCGACAAAGCCAAGGTCTTCCCCTATGTCTACCGTCACACCTATGCCCAGCGGCATGCGGACGCCGGGGTCCCGGTCGACGTGCTCAGGGAGCTGCTCGATCACGAATCTATGGACACCACACGGATTTACTACCGGGTCGGTGTCCAGCGGCAACGTGAGGCGGTCGACAAGGTCACCCGCCATCAATTCAACCGCAACGGCAAGCATATCTGGCGGGAAGCTCAGGCCCTGCTCGACGCCGAGCATGCTCGCCGGGCCGTCGGCCAGGTCGCCGTCCCCTACGGCACCTGCCATGAGCCCACCAACGTCCAGGCAGGTGGCGGGGCCTGTCCGTTCAGGTTTCGTTGCGTGGGCTGTGACCATTTCCGCACCGACGTCTCCTATCTGCCCGATCTCACCGCCTACCTGCACGATCTACTCCGTAACCGCGAACGGGTCCTCGCCGCTGCCGAACTCGATGACTGGGCCAGGACCGAGGCGTTGCCGTCGCAGGAGGAGATCCGACGGGTCAAGGACCTGATCGACCGGGTCAAGCAGCACCTGGACGACCTCAGTGACGAGGAACGAGCCGATGTCGAACAGGCCACTACGGTGGTCCGCCGCGCCCGTCAACTCACCTCGCTGGGCGTGCCCCGCGTCCGGGCACCCCAACCAGACCTCCGCTTGGAGCGCGAATGACCAACCCCACCACAGGGATCACCTCAGCTCGTCGGGCACACAGCGCACGCTGCCGCCAGCGGGTGATCAAGGCCCTCAACACCGCCATCGAGTCCGGCGCCGAGATCAGCGTCTCCGCCATCGCCCGCAGGGCAGGAGTGAATCGCAGCCTGTTCTACCGGCATCCCGACCTGCGCGCGCTGGTCTTGGCCAAAGCCGCCGAGCCGCCCGCCTCACCGACCACAGGACCTGCGGTCAGTCGCGCCTCCTTGATCGCTGATCTCGCGGGCGCACACGACCACATCAATCGACTCGTGCGAGAGAACATGCAACTTCGCGACCGGCTCTCCGAGGTCCTCGGCTACCAGGCATGGCGTGAGTCCGGATTCGGCGGCCCCGACGACATCGAGGAACTTCACCGCCGCAACACCGCACTCGAGCAGCAAGTCGTGGAACTGCGCCGGCAGCTCGGCGAGAAGGACGATGATCTCGACGCCGCCCGCATGACCAACCGCGAACTGATGGCCTCGCTCAACCGCGCCGCCGTAGCATCGTCGCCTTGACCCGGCGCGTCGTCTTGAACCACGCATGTCGCCCACGCTAATGTCAGGGAAGGCAGCGTCTGACCTGCTCATACAGCGGCATTTCCGCTCACTCTCCGGCGCGGACCCCCAGGGAACAAGGGGGTTCGGTGTATGCAGCGGGTCAGGCTTGCCGATGAGGGGGTGGTCGGTAAGCGGTTCACCGAGAATGGCCAGACCGCCGCGGTGCAGGGTGAGTCCGGTGATCGATGCCACCAGGACAACAGTCTTGTCGTGGACCATGAGGACGATCGTTGATGCAGCGACGTGGTCGGCGCGGAACTTCCACACTCCGCGTCCGCGCTCCCACAGTTCTTGCGGCGTGAGATCCGAGGAGTAGCCGATGTGCGTTCGGCCGAGGGGGTCGCCGGTATCGGCGGGTGAGGATTCGTCGAGCCTGACCCGAACTGCGGTGATCCGCGGTGGGAGCTGCTTCGGGCGGAATCCCTGCAACTCGGACAACGACCCTCTCTCGCGGTCCCGAGGCAGGTGATTAAAGGCGGGATAGTGCCTACCTGCGAGGTTGACCGGCGGCAGTTCACCGGTCGCGGAGAAGCGCTGTTGCTCGCAGAATTGCACGCGCCGCTCAATGTCGTCTTGTAGGGGTGTGTCGACGATGTCGAAGCCGAGCTTCTTCAACGCCCATCCGAGCTCGGCAGTGTGCCGGCCGGGAAGATACCGGTCATGAAAGTGCCCGGCATCTTCCGGCACGGCCGAGTGCATCTCCTCCCGGCAGTCCTGCGGCAGCGCATCGAGGATGCGCAGCATGCACGCGCCGAGCAGGCTCGATGTCGGCTCGCTCAGCGTGGGACGATGCTCGACGGTCGCGATGGCGGCGTACACGCTGACCATGCGAACGAAATATGCCTCCACCAGTCGCATATGCCGCGGATTGACCGGGGGCGACCACGCTTTAGGACGTCGAGAACCTGACCGAGGTCGATCGACCGGGCCGAGTCCCCTATCCTCTAGGCGGTATTGAGAAGGGCTCTCGCCGCCCAACCAACCCGGAAGCATGGCCACGTGAAAGAGCACGGCAGCGAAGACGCCACACCTGGCAAGCCAGCAAGTAGATCTAACTGGAAAGCCATCGCGGCAGTTTCAGCCGCCATGGCCATCACCTACGGTGTGGCACCACTTATCTTCTGGGTTTGCGCTCACGACCCTAACTGGGCAGACTTCTGGAGAAGCGCGGCGACCCCCTACGGCACCATGACGGCGGGCTACGCAGCCATTACAGCCGCCGCAATCGCATTCCAAAACGGCCACCAACAACGCACGCTCGACAAAGGCATCGCCGACCGCGAACACACCGCCGAAATTGTTCGCGACCTGCGCGCCAGATTCAGTACCGCAACACGACAGCTCGGAGACGAAGTCGTCACCATACAACAAGCTGGTGCCTACGCACTCGCCTCCCTTGCCGACGACTGGATCGGACGCGACAACCACCAAGAAGCCCAAGTCTGCATCGACGTCCTCTGTACCTACCTACGCACCCACCATCTCACGACAGTCCAACAACAAGGACTCCCGCACGGCGAACAATATAATCACACCCAGCAGCCACCAGACCAACCGGTCCGCGACACAATCACACGAATCATTAACGACCACACCGGAATTATGGGGGCGTACGCAAGGAGCTGGAGTGAATTCGACTTTGATCTCACCGGTGCCCACCTCCACAACATCGACTTCGGGACCTCCTGGTTTAAAGGTGCCTACATTGTGTTTAACCAGGCGACATTTACAGGGACGGTCAACTTCCTCCTGACAAGATTCGACGCCGAGTACACGTCTTTCGAGAAGGCCGTGTTCGCTGGTAAAGTCAAGTTCGACGAGGCCGACTTCACCGGCGAGTACACCGAGTTCCGCAACGCGATCTTCGATGGCGAGAATGTGACCTTCAAAGAGACTAGATTCGATACCGTGATCAACCTCGAAAACGCCGATTTCAATATAGAAGTCTCTTTTCAGGAAGCGACGATAGGCCCCCACGGCACAATCAAGGTCGATTGGGCGGAAGATCCAGACTCCCAGCCGCAGACGGTGACACCGCGGCCCTGGCCACAGCACACCGCAACTGCCGCACCGAGCTCTCCCGAACCCGCGTAGCTCCCGCACAACCACCTTGGAACCCCGGCATGTCCGGTGACGTGACTTCTTGGGAACGATGGGCTGAGTCGATACGCCCTGCGCTCCCGGTATGCGCGGGCGAAGCAGCCCGACTGCGCGACGCGACCCCCGTCGCTGACCTGTAAATCTGGCAGCATCGGCCGACACGTCGCCTGAGCGAACCCATTGGAAGAAAGATGGCGGACGCAGAATGCCACCCCTTATAGCCAGCGACCCCATCATTGGGGCCAAGTTTTCCCGTGCCGCGAAACACGCGATCGAACTGAAAGACAGCATCGCGAAATGGGTAGACGAAGAAACCGAACTGGTGATAGATCAGTCCGGCGACCTCAAGACGGCCTCACTTCGACTTATCGTCTCATCGCCGCCTCGGCTCCCGGAGTGGTCTGTAATACTTGGAGACACAGTCCACAATCTTCGGTCAGCGCTTGATGTCTGGATGTACAAGTACATATGCAGCACGTACTCCGGCGAACTCCACACCGAGGACAAAGATGTTTATTTCCCCATTTTCAAAGCCGGGAAGGACTTCCGAAATTGGAAAGCCAAGACTGGAATCTACCTCTCAGACTCGATGACTTCAGCTCTCCTGGAAGCGCAGCCCTACAGGTTTGATATTCCTTTAGCCCAGAATGCCATGTGGCTGATCCACCAGTTTGATATCGCCGACAAGCACCGGGAACCATTAGTTATGAATCTCGCCGCACCGTCGGGATTGAGCCCATTCAAAATCAGGACCTACCATCCGGATTATACCGAGAATTCCATTCGCGCCCGCGTGGCAAGCGTCTCGATCACCGAAGGTGGACTTATGGTCGTTCTCGAAAGCGACTACCCGCTGCACAACGTTGAACTTAGTAGTGGTCTCAAACTGGTTCCCTATTTCGAGTTCGAAGGGGGAAACTATCAACTGATGCATACCCTGCGGGAATTCCTTCCTGGCGTCCAAAACATGATTCGGCGGGTCGAAACTGCTGGCACCTCATCCACCTAATCGGCCTCCACAAGCAGGCGCTCGCGGTCGTACTGCTTGCATCGTGAACCAGCCGCACTCGCTGCCTCATTCGAGCCCCACACGTTAGGCGGAGAACTCCGTGCCATTGCTGCGTCTGAGGTCGATCGATACGGTGATCGATCGTCGCCGCGTATCGCATGAAGGATTCGCTTCGGCAGCTGTTACCGACACTCACCTGGTGAAGGCAGGCGCCAACTGCGGTGCGGGCGGGCGCGATCATTCAGTCCCCAACATTGATCCAATCGGGTATGTGCAGCTGTTCTATGGTGACCCGATCCGACAACATCTTGACCATAGCTGACACGAACCACTCACAGAAACGCATTCGCGTAGTTAGGCTGTCATTTCTGATATTTTTAGACAAATTCTTGGCAACCGCATCTTCGTACCATTCAGCTGCTTCCATTCCGAACATAAAATTTGGCTTTATCCACGACTCGCGCAACGCCCTATGCGCCGTCTCGGCGGACTCGTACTCAATTGTCGCAAAAACCGTGTCATTATCAACACTAAGAATGGTATTTTCGGGTCCAGCTGCCACCGAAACCGGCCTCGGGGAACTAGGATGGAAATTTATGCAATTTTTCTCGTCGGGAAGTATGCGAAGTGCTAAATCGAAGGAGTGGCGATGTCGGTCGATGCGGGCCATATTGTGAATCCACAGAAGGCTGTCGCCATCAGCGCCATACTTGCCGTTGTATGGCTGTGCGCGTTCTATTTTCTCGACAGTTGATGCGGTCATTCCTCGAGTCGGGTTAGAATCGGAAGCAATCATCTGATCGAATTCGGCACGGGTAGCACGGATAGGGAAGGTTCGAGTTCGTGCACGCGATGGTGGATATGAGCCGGTTTCGAGCGCCGCAAGGGTGTAAAATGCTCCATCTAGCGCGGATCGCACCTGGTGGAGCCAATCGCTTAGGATGGTAGATCCGACAGGTGGTATCGGTTCTGATTGCCTGACGGACACGATGACCGAATTTTCATTCGCCGTGAAATCTACTGTTACTGCGGATTCGTTCTGACAGTACTCTTCCAAGGATTCACGATGCTCCACAGCACGTTGCAGACGCGCGATGAACCGTCCGAAACCTTCATTCAACTCTTGTTTCGAAATGTGGTCGTCGTCCATGGGCAATCCCCCTCAATAGAAACTTGAATGTTAGCAAGTCGGAGGACGCTTCCGATGACACCCGACAGGTTCGACTATTCCTGCGTCTACCCATTTCTAGGGCGAGCAGTAGCTGACGGCCACAGCATCGCCCCGTCAGCTGCAACCGAGTCCGATCGAAGAGGGAAAACAGGCTGAGCGCCGTTCTGCGGCCACCAGGGTCCGTTTTGGCCTACGCTCTACCGGAACACCCGAGGACGACGCTCCACAGCGAACCTGTGGCTGGTGAATCGGTCGCGACCCGTTCGGTATAGGTGTCCGCTCCAAAATTCCGGTATGACGCGCTGGATAGCGAACGGCGTGAGATGTCGGTCCATCCGGCGATACTGCGAAACCGGCACCGATTCCCGACGCCAAAAGACCTGAAGGTCGGCTTCGCGCGGTGCTCGACCGCGAAACCGGACGTCGCCGGCCAAACATCCTGGCTCGGCGTAGCAGACCCCGCTCCAGCTCCTGCCACGACAGCGAACCGAAACCGCCGTAGCCACCATCGGCGCTATGTTACGGAGCATCGGACCGTGCGGACTCCAATGACGTTGCGCACCATTGCCTCACGGTGACCATCGGGAAGGGGACCGAGGACCCGGACTCAGATCCGTGGCATGCACAGCCATCAGGTCGTGAGCATGGGTATATCGGCAGTATCGCGTGGTCGAACAGCAGCTCCGGCTGCAGCAAGACCACCACTGCGCCTACAGTATATATTATGTAGCACTAGCGCGGCGCGAGAAGCCCTCTCGGGTGTGTCCTCTCTCATGGATCGTCCCTGTCGAGAATGTCGAGAATGTCGAGTTGGACTCGGTTGCGGTGGCTGATTTCCCACCGGCCGGCTTCGAGGTCGTGAAGGAGGTCGCGGCATTGCTCATCGGTGCTCACGTCCGTGCTTTGCCCGATCACGTTGATCGGGCCGCGGATTCCGTTCCGCCAGTCGATGACCGTGTAGACGAAGTCCCCTGTGGTGGCGAAGTCGCGTTGGCGGGTGCAGAGGACGAAGTGCTCCGAGAGTGCGCGGACGGTGTAGGGGCGGCGGGGTTCGATGCCGAAGCGGATCCGGGCGCCGGGGTCGAGTGGGATCGGGGTGGTGGGTGAGCCCTTGGCGTTCATCAGTGTCACCGCGCGCCCCCGGCTGCGAACCTGCCTTCGGAGAGTGTTCCCCGCTGATTGTCGGCGAGCG
>NZ_JASHKW010000045.1:0-23356 GCF_030056915.1 Rhodococcus sp. IEGM 1307 | reverse complement strand
TGAACTCCGGGTTCGCCGGCATCGACAACCCGCTGTTCTTCGCCGACACCACCTCCATGCTGTTCGGGGACGCGAAGAAGTCGGTCTCCGAGGTCACCGAGGAACTCAAAGCCCTGTAGCCGCCAGTCCTTGCGGCTGAGTCCGGCGCGCGAACATGCCGGACCCAGGGCAACGGCCATCTCGTGGTCCTTCCTCGAATGACTTTGGTCGGTTCTCGAAGAGTCATGCGGTGGCCGCCTTCATTGGGCTACGACACGCCGGTCAGATTCGGATCCGGTCCGTACACATAGATGATGGATACGGCCGCGGGGTGACGTGACCCGGTCGTACACCGACGCCCCGATGTGGGGACTGTCTTCCGGTGGATCTGTCCGTCACCTCGTGGCTGCGCACCGACCGGGCAGGCATGACTTGATAGGGCTTGACTTCGGCAGTCTCGTCTATGTGCTGTCTGCCCGCCCCGTCGGTGCGTGTCCACACCGATCGAGGGAAGGGCATCATCTGTGGGCACCGATTACGAGAGCAAGATCAGCGTCTGCGGGGGAATCGACACCCACAAGGACACCCATCACGTCGCCGGTCATCGACGAACACGGACGGCCACTCGGTGACCGCGAGTTCGGCGCCACCGGCGCCGGCTACCGCAAGGTCATCGATTATCTTCGCGGATTCGGCGTCGTCGTCGCGGTCGCAGTGGAGGGCACCGGCAGCTACGGCGCCGAACTGGCACGCATACTGCGCCGTGCCGGGATGACCGTTCTCGAGGTCGCCCGGCCCGACCGCCGTGCACGCCGTCTGCACGGCAAGTCCGACCCGCTCGACGCGCTCCAGGCGGCCGTCATTGCACTGTCCGGGCGCGGGCTGGCGACCCCGAAAGACCGCGACGGGCTGGTCGAATCGATGCGGATCCTGCTCACCGAACGGTCCTCGGCGCAAGGCGCGAGGCGTGGCGATGAACCAGATCCATGCTCTGCTGGTGACCGCACCGGAACACATCCGCGTTACCTACCGAAATCTCGGCAACGTGAAACTCGTTGCCGCACTGTCTCGATCACGGCCGATTCCCGGTCAGGGCCCGGAGCAAACCCTCCGCGGCCCTGTGAAGCGACTGGCCGTGGCCATCAGCAGCACACGTCCGACATCGATGGCATCGACTCCCGGCTCGGTGAGCTGGCCGTCCAGGTCAACCCGGCCCTATTGCAGCTGCCCGGCGTCGGTCCTCTCGTCGCCGGCCAGCTTCTGGTCGCCTGTGGTGACAACCCCGAACGACTGAGCAGCAGTTCGCCGCACTGTGCGGAACTGCACCCATCCCCGTCTCGTCGGGTAAGCATCAGCGGCACCGGCTCTCCCGGGGCGGTGACCGCACCGCCAACTCCGCGATCCATCGCATCGTGCTCGTGCGGATGTCCGCCGGTGACACACGTACCGTCGACTACATTGCGCGACGCACAGCGGAGGGCAAGTCCGAGCGCGAGATCATCCGCTGCCTCAAACGCTTCGTCGCGCGCGAGGTTTTCAAGATCATCGGAGAATCCGCTGCCAGTGAATAGCGGCACAGGCCGACTTCGCCAACGTCGCCGACTACTGGCCATCCCGATCACCACGTTGGCAACCGCACTCGCGGTTCCCTACCAGCGCATACGACGTCTGGAGATCGGGCAACGCCTCGACCCCGATCTCGCCGCCACCTACTCGCGGTGGCTCACCGACCGCGAGCACAAGTCCAGCTCCCTCTGCCTGGCCGACACGGCTTGACAGCAATATGAGCATCCATCCTCATGGACGCAAACCGAATTACGTGTGAGCGATTGCCAGATTCTCCAGGCCCGGCGTGGAGCCCGAATCTGCTGGTTCGCCTCCCGGGAAGCGACGCTGGCATCAACTCGATTGAGCCCCGGCCAGAACTGCCTTTCTGTGCGCAGTTCGCCGAACCGCAGTAGGAACGCGGGAGAAGGTACGACGGTGTTCCTGCGAAACCTAGCCGTGCTGCGGACTATCCTGAGTGAAGGATGTCGAGGTGGTGCAGGCCTATGTCGGGCGACCCGTCGGCCACGCAGCGCGAGCCGGATATCGTGGTCGAGTTGGCCGCTGCCGGTTTCGGCGAGGCCGTGGAGATCGGACGCGGGGGTTTCGGGGTCGTGTACCGCTGCCTGCAGAGCGACCTCGACCGCACGGTCGCGGTCAAAGTACTCACCTCCGATCTCGATCCCGAAAACCTGGCCCGCTTCGTGCGAGAGCAGCGAGCGATGGGGCGGATGTCCGGACACCCGCACATCGTCGACCTCTATCAAGTGGGGGTCACCGGTAAGGGGCGCCCCTTCCTGGTGATGCCGTATCACGCCCACGGGTCCCTGGACGCGCAGATCCGTCGGGCGGGGCCGTTGGGGTGGGAGGAGGTTCTGCGTCTCGGTGTCAAGATCGCCGGGGCTCTCGAGACCGCCCACCGCGGCGACACCCTGCACCGCGACGTCAAACCCGCGAACATCCTGCTGACCGACTACGACGAGCCGCAGCTCACGGACTTCGGTATCGCGCGGATCGTGGGTGGGTTCGAGACGACGAGTGGGTCGATCACTGGTTCGCCGGCGTTCACCGCGCCCGAGGTACTGGAGGGGCGACCCCCGACGGTTGCCTCGGACGTCTACGGCCTCGGAGCCACACTGTTCTGCGCACTCACCGGCCACGCCGCGTTCGAGCGGCACAGCGGTGAGCACCTCGTCGCCCAATTCCTGAGAATCTCGTCAGCGCCTATACCTGACCTTCGTGACGGCGGTATCCCAGACGACGTCTGCGCCGCAGTCGAGCACGCGATGACGCGGCAAGTGGACGAGCGACCTGCCGACGCTGCCTCATTCGGCAACCACCTTCGCGAGATCGAAGGCCGCCACGGCCTCCTCGTCGATGCCATGCAGATTCCAACGCAGGTACATCTCGCGCACCTGGATCGGGACGCGGACGAACAGGCGGCACCTGCACCGCATCAGCGCCCTCCAAACGTGGCGCATGCGAGGCGAACACCGCCGCCCTCAGCCGTAACGAAATTCCGTCCGCCCACAACCACCCGGCGCCTCGTACGCCGCCACCGCCTCCTTGACATGCTCCGAGACTGCGGGGACAGTCGGCTTGTTCTCGTCCACGGCCCTGCGGGCTTCGGCAAGAGCAGTCTCGTTGCGCAATGGAGAGACGAGCTCCTGAGCAATGGCATCGCGGTGGCGTGGCTGACAGTCGACCAGGACGACAACAACGAGGTGTGGTTCCTCTCGCATCTCGTCGAGGCGATCGGGCGAGTGCGCTCCGAAGTCGTCAGCGAACTCGGCCAGGTCCTCGAGGAGAACGGACGAGCAGTCGAACGCTTCGTACTGATCTCGCTGATCAACCGACTGCATGACAGCAATGAGCCTTTGGTCATTGTGATCGATGATTGGCACCGAGTAGAGGCAGCCGAAACAATCTCTGCGCTGGAGTTTCTACTCGACAACGGCTGCCACCATCTAAGGTTCGTCGTTGCCAGTCGAAGCCGGACGGGCCTGCCGCTCAGCCGAATGCGCGTGCACGATGAGCTACAGGAGATCGATGCAACGTCGCTCAGTTTCGACGTTGAAGAATCCCGAGAATTCTTCGCGGACCGATTACTCACGCCCCTGGCGGATTCCGACATCGAGCTTCTACAAGCGTCGACTGACGGGTGGATCGCAGCACTGCAACTGGCGGCGCTGACACTACGGGAAGGACCTCAGGCGGGAGGGAGCACCGAATATGCTGGACCATCACAAGCCTTACTCGAGCAATTCCGCAGCGGGACGGACACACTGGACGAGTATCTCGCCGAGAACGTCCTCGATGTGCTCGAACCTGAATTGCTCGATTTCCTTCTTGCTACCGCCGTTCCAGCACGCGTGTGCGGAGAGCTTGCGTCGACGCTTACCGGAGTCTCGGACGGCCAGGCCGGCCTAGACAATGTCGTAGCCCGGGATTTATTCCTCGGACGCTCTGGCGATGACCGCCGGTGGTACCGGTATCACCACCTTTTCTTACGAGTCCTCCGCCAACGACTCGAACGAGACGACCCGAGACGAATGGCACGGTTACATCGGATAGCATCCGAGTGGTTCCAGCAACGACATATGCTGGGCGAGGCGCTCGATCACGTTCTGGCCGCCGGAGACCAGGCATCAGCAGTTGCACTGTTAGAAGCGGACAGTCTGTATCTCCTGAGTCGTTCGCAGATGTCGACGCTCCTCGCCCTGATCGCTAAACTTCCAACCGATCTAGTTGCAGCAAGCCCACGTTTGCAACTTGCGACCGGGTGGGCGAACGCAGAGCTACAGCAGATCGATATGGCGCGGGAGTCACGCCGTCGCGCCCTCGTACTGCTCGGCGTCATCGACTTACCGGCTGATCGTCGAACCCAGATGCGCGTCGAAGCCAACGTTCTGTTGGCTGGCATCGAGAGTGCACTCGACCACACGGCCGGTGTCAAGGATCTCGTCGCAGAATGTTTGGAACACGCAACCGATCATCCTCCCTTTGTTGTCTCGATGGCAGCTCTCATCGACACCATTGTCGATGTCTACGAATTCCGGTTTGATGACGCCTACCTCAGACAGACTTGGGCGGCTCCGTATCACAGCCAAGCGGTAGGTCCCTACGCCGTCGCCTACGGATACTGTTACGCCGGGCTCGCGAAGGCAGAACAGCTTGAAATTGTCGCAGCCGCGAAACAGTACAACCAGGCATTCGACCTCGTACAGCAAGCAGGCAACGCCCAGTCCCATCACGCCCGTCTGACTCGCGCTCTCATAGCCGAGGTGCACTATCTGCAGAACAGAATCTCCGACGCTGAGGCGCTACTGAGTGAGACCTCCAACGTGATGACGCTAGGCGGTTCGCCGGACTTCATGATCCGGCATTACTGCCTGAATGCGCGGATTCTCGCACTTCGAGGTGATCGGGCAGGTGCTGCGAACGAACTCGACGCCGGTGTCGAGACCGCTGACTCATTGTCGCTTCGGCGACTTCGATCCGCTGTCGATACCGAACGGGTCCGAATCGGCTTGTCACCGCGCCCGGGATTTGTTCCAGCAACCCGACGATTCGAACCAGCGCAGGCCTGCGGAATCGAGCAGATGACCTCCCAGCTCGAGGACGAGGCCGCCATAATTTTGCTCACAAAAAGTGGTAACCGCGAGGAGATGGGACTTGCCTGCGACTGGGCCGAAGATTGGGTTGATGCGCTCACCGGAACTGGACGCGAGCTGGCACTGCTCTACGCCACCCGGCTGTTGGTGACGTGCCTTTGGGCGGCGGATCGCAAGACAGACGCCAAGGCGGCGATCATCCCTCTAGCGCTCAAATGCGCTCGACACGGGCTTGTCCGGTTGCTCCCTGATGGGGGCTCGCATGTTGTCGAAGCCTTCTCTGCGCTGTGCGACGAGAAACCTTCGCTGTTGACCAAGAGCTTCATAAACGAGGTCACGTCCGCCGTGGTGCTCGGCTGAGGTACGTGCCACCTATGGCCGCCTCGGCGAACCCGGCCTGGCTGTCGGCGTGTGGATCCGGTGTCGATCGACACCGTCGGAGATTCTCGTGAGTGACATGCACCACATACAGATATCGATCAAGCACTTCCGTTTGCTTGAGACCTGGTGATACTTGGCTCCCAGTCCGCGAACATGTGTCAGATTGGGACATTCGTTTGATCGCTGGGCCACGAGACTCTGTTTGCACAAACAAATCGCGATGTGCCTATCGCGGCAAGGAGACGATGTGGGTACTCGTGCATGCATTCGTGTCCACAGTGGCTGCCAGACTCACCGTTCGAAATCGCACCCTTCGAGAGTCATTATTCCGCTTGATATATCGGGTCAATACTCTAACCGCGCGGCTTTCCAGAGGGCTCTACTGGAAGTTCCGGCCACGCAGCTTGCGTGTGAAGCTGACCTCTCTCAGACATTTCCCAGTCGACACCAGCGTCCGCACGAGCAGCGGGCATAATCGATGCAGACCCGTCATACCCAGCCGTTGCTTGCCTGCACACAGCCTCACCTAGAGAAGGACGACCGTGCCCCAACTACTGCTCATCGATTCGTCGGCAGACGTACATTCGTCGACCAGCCGAGAACTCACCGCCCGGTTCGCCTCCGAATGGTCCACATTCGGGCCCGAGAATTCGGTGATAAGGCGCGACTTACACGCCAATCCCCTGCCGCATATCCCTACAGACGAGTTACACTGGGCACCAAGGCTTCGCAATCCTGAAAGACCCGTACCGGTCGAGGCGGATGAACTTCAGCGCGAACTCGTCGAGGAACTGATCGAGTCCGACGTGGTCGTGATTGGTGCCCCAATGTACAACTGGTCGATTCCTTCGGCGCTCAAAGCATGGATTGACTACATCCATGTACCCGGAACCACCAGTACGTTCGATTCCGTGACGGAGCCGTTGGCGGGCAAGCCTGCGATTGTGGTGACCAGCTGCGGAAACCAATACGGCCCTGGGACCCCCGAGGAGTTGGTCGATCACCAGATACCACCCCTTCGGCAAGTGCTCGCGGTGGCTTTAGGTATGGACGTGACGTTTGTTCGCGCCGAGCTGACTCTCGCGTCACGAGTCCCCCCTATGGCGTCTTGGATCAACGCTTCACAAGCGAACAAGGCAGCCGCCCACCGAGAGGTCGTTGCTCTGGCGCAGCGGTTCGGTAAACCACGTGGCTGATGCTTGTTCGCACCGTGACGAGTCTCCGACACAGACTGAGCGAGCGTAGTTTGGTCGGTCTGTGTCGGGGACTCACGGAGTTTCTGATCAGTCCAAATGGCGGATGAACAGTCTGACGCGTGCACACTGTTACCACTCATGGGTTTTCCCCGATCGCACGACCAAGCCTCGCCGACCGTTGTCGTCTGGTCCTGACCGCCTTTCG
The DNA here is from genome assembly GCF_030056915.1 of Rhodococcus sp. IEGM 1307. Classification (NCBI taxonomy): domain Bacteria; kingdom Bacillati; phylum Actinomycetota; class Actinomycetes; order Mycobacteriales; family Nocardiaceae; genus Rhodococcus; species Rhodococcus sp. IEGM 1307. The sequence goes on along the minus strand of NZ_JASHKW010000045.1, from coordinate 16,436 downwards.
GCTTTGCGCGCCTCTCTTTCAATCACGGTGGCGACCGATCGGCAGGCGATCGTGGACTCAATTCGAAGGCTACAGATGTACGGCGAGCCTGACCGACAAGCAACCACCTCGGAGATCATGGCTGCAGACCGTGGTCTTCTGCGGAATTCAGCAAGTTGGTGTACGAGTCGGAAAAGACGTTACCGGCGTGTCGTAGCCGGAAGTGGGCGGTCACCGCGTGACTGGCTTAGAGCTACAAAGTCGCCTCGGAGCGCGCGATAACCACGACCACGATATCGACCTGCACCAGATTCTGAACGACCGGCTCACCGACGCCAACCCCGACCTGCTCCGCAACTTGCTGTCCACGTTCATGGACGCGCTGATGGGTCTGCCACGGCCAAGAGCCGGTGCGGGGTCGTTTTGTTTGGTGAACGTTCCGAAGCCCCGCACCAACATCCGAAAGACCAACCGCCACCGCGCCTTCGGCACCCACTTCCCCGAGCGTCGTCACGAGTTCGATGTCCGTGACCGAGGCTATCTATGATGGCCCACCGACGGTTCGTTGATAGAGCACTGCTGTCACCTCAAGGGCGCCAACGGTCAGGCTTGACTGCACGATGGCACGGGCTGGAAGGACTGAACCAACTCGTGTTTTGTAGAGTCGATCAAACTCCGCGGCATTCGTCGGGTCAGACAGATAGACGGTCACGTTTACAGCGTCCCCGAGCGATAGTCCCGCGGCCGCAGCTATGGCCTCAAGGTTGTCGAGGACGGCACTTGCCTGCTCACCGAAAGGTACGTTGAGCAGTCGGTCGCCATTGGCGAGTCGCGGCGTCTGCCCCGAGATGAAAACGAACTCGCCAGCCGCCACAGCCTGGTTGTACGTGCCGGCAGGAGAGGCCGCGAGGGCGGTGTGTATCGCGCGAGGCGCATCATACGAAGCTCCTCGCACCTGGTCGATCCCCGTCACGAGTTGCCTCCGTTTGCTGTGTTGCAGCCTGCGTTCCGACGAGCGGTCGCAGGCATTCTCGTTCTGCCGTTACGTTCCAATTTGTCCTCACTGTTCTCGGGTCGTGGTCCTTGACTGGGTAAGCAGGGAGGGAAGACGCTTGGGGATGCGCGCCGTGCTCATTACTGGGCCGGACTGCTCAAGGCCACTGACTTCACTTCAGTGAACTCGCGAATGCCCCATACACCGAGCTCACGACCGTAGCCGCTCCGCTTCATGCCACCAAATGGCAGCCTGGCATCGGACGCGACTACCGAATTTACAAACACCATGCCAGCGTCCACCCGTGCGGCAACGGAGCGACCGCGCTCGATATCTGCCGTCCATATCGATGCACCGAGACCGTAGCGGCTGTCATTTGCAAGTTCGATCGCAGCCGCCTCGTCCGATGCCCGGATTACTGCGGCCGCGGGACCGAATGTCTCTTCTCGGAACACCCGCATTTCTCGGGTCACGCCGGTCAGAACGATCGGATCTACGTACGCACTGCCTTCTTCACGGAATCCGCCGGTCAGGAGCTCGGCCCCGGCGGCGATGGAGTGCTCAACCTGTTCTTTGAGTTCGCTCGTGAACTCTGTGCTTGCCATGGGTCCAAGTTGAGTTCTCGGATCGAGTGGGTCGCCGATGCGTAGCCTCATCACTTCGTCGACCAGCGCCCTCTCGAACTCATCAGCCACACTTTCGAGCACGATGAACCGCTTTGCGTTGGTACACGCTTGCCCACAGTTGTGAAATCGCGCCTGGGTCGCCGCCGCTGCCACGGCTCGAACATCTACATCGTCGAGTACGATGAAGGCGTCGGAACCTCCAAGTTCCATAACCGATTTCTTCAGTTCTCGTCCTGCGATGGCAGCGACGCTGATGCCGGCGAGTTCGCTTCCGGTCAGTGTCACACCCTGAACGCGCTCATCAGACAAGATCCCCTCGACGGCCTGGGACCCGACCAGCAAGGCCTGAAACACGCCCGTGGGCAGGCCTGCCTCTTCGAAGACCTCCTGAATCAAGAGTGAGCACTGAGGTACGTTCGATGCGTGCTTCAACAGCACGGTGTTGCCGGCGAGCAGCATCGCCGGCGCGAATCGGAATACCTGACCGAACGGGAAGTTCCATGGCATTACTGCCAAAACGGTGCCTAGTGGCTCGTAGTGCACCCAGTTTTCCAGTTGGCCTCCTTTGAGCTTCTCGGGGGCAAGTAGCTCCTCGGCGTGATCGAAGTAGTAGTCGCAGTTCGCCGCGGCCTTCTCCACCTCCGCACGCGACTGGGTGATGACCTTGCCCATCTCTAGAGTGGCAATGCGCGCCAGCTCTTCCTTGCGCGAGCGCAGCACCTCTCCCACCTTGAGCACCTTGTGCGCGCGTTCCGATAACGAGGTTCGTCGCCAGATTTCGGAGGCGGAGTTTGCCCGAGCAAGAGCACAATCGACGTCGCCTGGGGTGGCGGCGCGAAGACGTATGAGTTCTTCACCGGTCGCCGGGTTGACGGAGCTTATTGTCATGGCATATCCCAATCAGTGTCAGCTCGCGAATACTGTTGATGCACCTGCGGATTCACTCACTCATCCCAGACCGGCGAAAGATTGAAGCCCGGAAGCACCAGGTGCCCGGCGTCGATGACGAGTTGATGGCCTGTCACGTGCCGTGCTTCATCGGATGCGAGCCAGATCATTCCATCCGCGATCGCCTCCGGTGGCAATACAGTTCCGTTCCGCAGGGCCACCCAATTTCGCACTCCGCGGATGTAGTCTTCGCGGGTTCCGTCAGGTCGGCCCGCGACGCGGTCGTAACCCTTCTGGTTGTTGTTCATAAGCGTGTCGACGGGGCCCTGCACGATGGCGTTGCATCGCACGCCATACGGTGCGAGTTCCAACGCTGCTGCCTTCATTATGCCCAGCACGCCGTGCTTGGCGGCAATGTAGTGCATGAAATTCGTTCCGCCCTCGACACCGTTCATCGAAGAGCTGAAGATCATGACACCGCTCTTTGCCTCGCGCATCGTCGCGGAGACCGCCTTGGCGGCGCGCCAAGCGCCGGTGCAATTGATCTCCATCTCGTCGCGCCACTCCTGTTCGGTAATTTCCCAGAAGGGCTTGAAGTCGACGATGCCGGCGTTGGCGACGAGGACGTCGATGCGCCCGAACGTGTCGAGCGTTTCCGCTACCGCGGCGTCAAGGTCGCCTTGGTCGCGTACATCGGCAACGGCCGACAGGCACCTTCTGCCTGTCGCCTCGACAGCCTTGACAGCATCTGCAAGGTCATCCTTGGACGCGAGGGGGTATGCAAGGTGGTCCAGCGAGGTGCAACTGTCGACCAACATTATGTCCGCGCCCTCGCGAGCGAACTTCTCGGCGACAGCTCTACCCTGTCCCCGTGCTCCGCCGGTGATTAGGGCGACCCTTCCCTTGAGGCGTTCCATTCGATTTTCCTCCTCCGCTACGCGCGACGAGTGCGCGCTGTTCTGAATAGGTAAGTCAGCCGATTCTCTGTGAGCTCTCGAAGATCGCGCCTATGCACAGGTGGCTCTGAAAAGACCAGGCGCATCGATGTGTGCGAACACTGGCTTCGTGGCGCGCAAGTGCGCACCGTCAATATTGATACGCGACCTCTGCTTAGAGGTCGGCTTCCCTGCCCTCGACAAAGCGACCGTTGTGCACGCCATCGGCGGTCTCACGACTGAGGCTCGGCCCGAGGAGCTCGACGATGTAGTGCGTGCTGACCGTGTCGCCGACGTTACGGATGAAGTGTGGCGGCAGCCCCTCTGCCCCAACTTCACGGTAGTAGACAAAGCCTTCATCGGACGGCTGTCGCAAAGGCTCCGAGTCCGATCCGTCAAGGAGGGTTGCCTCGATCAGACTCGGGTTCGCGTAGACAAAGACGTGGTCGTACTTGTGGATATGCACCTGGCATGCCTCGCCGGGGTCAAGCCTCATCCGCCAAACCCGCAAACGCTCATTCTCGAACAGAACATCGGTGCCGACATTGGTGCTAATTTCTTGAGCGGTCACTAAGTGTGCCTCCTAGGTATGGATCCAATAGGTGGGTATCGGATCAGATAAGGGTATGATTTGGATCCTAACAATCCTCGTGGTAGCGAGGAAGCCCTTTAGAGAAATAGAGGACGAATATGAAAGCACCGAACTCATCCTCAGACCGATTGGCCGACAGTTCGTTACAGCAACCTGTCGCGGATGAGATCGCGGACGAGTTGGGTCGCCAGATCGTCGACGGTCGTATTCCGATTGGCACCTGGCTGCGCCAAGACGCCGTCGCTGCGCAGTTCAATGTGAGTCGCCAACCGATTCGCGAGGCGTTCCGGTCGCTCCAGGGGCAGGGCATCATTGTGCTGCATCCACGTCGCGGCGCCCTCGTTCAGGGGACGTCTGCGCGCGAGATCAGAGACGCGTGCCTCGTCCGCGCAGAACTAGAAGGGTATGCCGCGGAACTTGCCGCCGAGCACGCCCACGAGACCGACATCCTTGCTTTACGTGAATCCATCAACCTCTTCAGGTCCTTGATCGAGGGTTACCTTGCCGACGAGATCGACGAAAGTACCGCGGCGGCGGATTGGCGCGAGGCCAATGAGAAGTTTCACCGAACCCTGCTCAACGCGGCCGGGAACAACCAGCTGCGCCAAAGCATTGATGACCTCTCGCGCCGACTACCACGCAATATGACGTTTCGAGCGATCGGGCGCGACAGCCGACGCCTCCACGAAAATCTCGAGGAGCACATCGCCATTGCGGACGCCGTCGAGCGACACAACGCCCCAGTTGCCAGGGAACATGCACGGCAACACCTTCGCCGCGCCGCGGAACTCATCTCACGCTGGTACGAGCGCACCGTTGCCAGCGCTACTGCGCAGTAGTCCACCAGCGCACCTTGCCTAACTCATGCCGGTGAGGCCAGAGCGAATCCAAAGGGCCCGGCCTTACCAACCGGGCCCTCTTCGTCTATCCGTAGACGTAATCGGGGCCGAAGGGCAGTGCCCCGCCCTCAACATGACCACTGCCAGCTTCAATGATGAGCTTCAGAAGCGGTTGGGTGTCGAGGTAGTAGTACTCAATCGACCCAGCAATTCGCCCTTCCATCATCACATCGGCCCCGTTGGCAGCGAAGCGTTCCTTCAGCTGCCGGGATTCCTCTGGATCATGCACCGATACTGCGACGTGGTGGATGCCCTCGCCGTGCTCCTCGAGCCATTCCTTGTAGATGCTCGGTCCTGTCAGTGGCTCGATCAGTTCGAATCCGATCCCATTGACCTCGCATTCAGCGTGTCGCATGGTGTATTCGACACTCTCGCCACGCAATCGAGTGTTGTCATGGCGCGGGGGCTCATGGCTGTACACCTTCCAGGGACCCCAACCAAGCAAACTGCTGTACTGCTTCATCGTCGCGTCGAGATCGCGCACAACGAGTCCGATCTGGCACAACTCCATCGGCTTACCCAGCAAACCCTTAGCGGCTTCTTCGGCCGTGGTCGTCATCTCCATGTCTCCTGCCTATCTCTGTCATCGTCGCGATGTTTCTCTCGGTCCAGGCTGAGCGCACTACCCCACGATCGCGATCGGTCTCACCGGCGAGGCCGTCCCTCCCAGCATCTTGAGGGGCGTGGCCACGAAGAGGAAGTCCCTGTCAACCAGCTTGTCGAGATTGTTGAGCTGCTGGACCATGACGACGCCGGCGTTCTGGAAGATCGCGTGCGTCGGCCACCACCACTGGCCTGGGTCGTCGATTCCGATGATGTCGGTTGCGAACACCTCGATACCCCTCGCGACCAGCCATTCGGCGGTGTCGGTCGGGATATAGGGACGCTCCGTTTCGAATCCTTCTTCGCCCCAGTTCTCGCATGTCCCGGCCCAGGCGATAACGGCCCATTCGGATCCGATCGGTTCACCCTTCTTACGTTCAATTTCCTCGAAGTCACTGATCGTGATGGGCTCGCGGGCTTTCTTGTCGCTGAAGTCGCACAAATATCCCGGTCGGACCATCGATGTGACAGGAATCTGATCGATAGTCTTGCCTTGCTTGTTCCAGCTGAATGGTGCGTCCATATGGGTGCCGCAGTGTTCGCTCAAAAGCATCATCTTCTGGGAGTATTCCATTTTTCCGGCAGTCTCAAGACTGGTTGTTTCGTGCGTTTGCGTGGGCCAGAAGGCCACCATGTTCGCTCCCAGATTGCGCATGCCAGTATAGAGCGGCTGGCCCAGGTCGATGATCTCTTTCGGCTCAATCATATTGTTCTCCCATTCTTTTCGTCTGACACTTCTATGCGAGGTCGGCGCAACCGTCAGTCACTGGTCGCTTCCCGCCGTCGAGCGAGCTGCGATAGCACCACTGCCGCTACCAGCGCGCCGCCGTAGAAGAGGGACTGGACATAGCTCTGCATTCCAAGAAGTTGCAGTCCGGTGATGCCGGTGACCAGGAAATAGACTGCGATAAGCGAGCCCCAGGGATTGAATCTGCCGGGAATGATTGCGGTTGCACCCAAGTAGGCAGCGGCAAAAGCCGGAAGCATCTGCTGTGTTCCCGATGTCGGGTCGGCAGCACCAGACAGGCCCGCATAAAGGATGCCGGCAAAGGCACTGATCAACCCGGAGGCAACGAACGAACCCCACCTGATCCGGCCCACGTTGATTCCGGAGAGTCGGGCGACGGCCCTTCCCCGTCCGACAACGAGCATCCGGCGTCCGAGCGGAGTGAACTCAAAGATGTACCACAGCACGACGCAGAGCGCCACGGCGTACCAGAAATTCACGGGGATACCGAGAAAGGTCGTGATGATGACCCAATCGGAGAGTAGGTGATCGATTCCGGTCACTGTGTCGGAGTTGCTGATCCACAGTACAACTCCGGCGATAAAGGTGCCAGACCCCAGAGTGACGATGAAGGCGTCGATTCCGAAGAACAAAATGAGTGAACCGTTGACGACTCCGATCAAGAGTCCGGTCGCGAGTGCTACCAGAATCGCGGCGCCGATCGGCAGTCCATGGTTCACGTTCAGAACTGCAACGAGCATGGCGGACAGCGTCATCGTGCTGGCGATGGAAAGATCAAAGTCGCCGGTACTGAGCGGGATGATCAGTCCGAGCGTCAGGACTGCGATCATTGCCTGCGATCCGAAGATTGTCGAGAAGTTCGTTGTTGTCGGGAAGATCGCCGACGTCGCTGGCAGGATGGAGAAGAACACGATCACGAGCAGCCATGCCAGAACAAGTCCGAATCGATCGATCACGCTACCGACGGTTGGACGCGTCGACCTCAGTTCTTCTTGGTTATTCTGCACTGCAGCGCTTTTGGGTACACCTTCGTGCTTACTTTGGGGCGGGGCGGTCATGTCCTCGACCTTTTCAGTCATCGTGCACTACTCTCCTCAGTCGGGGTGGAAAAGGCATCTGCTGAGGTGGCCGACAACGCCAGGTCGAAACACCGCTGAGATATCTGTTCCTTGCTCAGCTGACCGCCTACCAGTTCGTCGAGGATCTGTCCCCGGCTGAAGATGAGAACCCGATCGCAGACGTCAGCTAGCTGTTCGTGGTCATTACTGGCACAAAGCACTGCGGTGCCGCTACTTGCGGCTTGACGGATCAGTCCGAAAATTGTTTGGCGGGCGCCGATATCCACGCCGATGGTGGGCTCGTGGAGGAGCAGCAATGACGGCTCCGTCAGTAGCCACTTCGCCATGAGCGCCTTTTGCTGATTCCCACCCGAGAAGTTCGAGTACCGAAGCTTGGGATCACCTGGGCGCACGTCGAACTCGTTGAACAGGCGTCGGCCGTCCTTCAAGATCTCGCGCCGTCGAAGGAAACCTTTCCGGAAGTAGCGTTCGAGCACCTGCATCATCATGTTGTCGAGTGCCGTCAGTGAGGCAATGCTGCCGGTGTTCTGGCGGTCAGCGGGCAGCAGCGCCATGCCCAGGCGAATCGCCTTCGGGGGTGCCATCCGAGTCAGCGCGTGCTTGCCCACGCCGATGCTGACGACTCCATCCTCGCACTTCTCTGCTCCGAAGATGAGGTAGGGAACGTCCTCGAAGCCGGCGCCGATCTGGCCTGTCAGGCCAAGCACCTCGCCCTTCCCGACGGTGAACGACGCGTTCTTGACGCGCCCACCGTGAAGCGAGTCCACTACTACACTGCCGCCTTCATGCTGGACCGTATGCGGATTTCGATGCGCTCGATCGACTTTGATGAATGTGCGACCGATAATCATCTCCACGAGGGCGGTCTCGGAGGTCTCCCGAGTCACAGCGGTGCCTACCGTGTACCCGTCCCGGAGGACGGTCACCCGATCGGTATGCGCCCGGATCTCATCGAGGTCGTGGGAGACGAGGAGGATTGAGCCGCCGGCGGATGCGATCGTGCCCACGAAGTCGAAAAGGCGGACACGGTCCGGGTTGGAAAGAAATGCGGTGGGTTCGTCGAGCACGAGAAGGGCGCGGTTTGATCCGACCTCGTGGAGTCCTTCGATGGCTCGCACGATTGCCAGAAGTGCACGCTCGACCGGTTGGAGCGAGGTGACCTTCGCGGTCGGGTCGAGGTTGAGCCCGTGCTTGGCGAAGAGGGCGGCCGCACGCTTCCGCTCGTCCTTCCAGGATACGAACCACCTGTTTCTCGGCTGCGCTATCCGATCGAGTCGCAGATTTTCAACGACGGTCATCGACGGGACAAGACCCAGGTCCTGATGGACGAACTCGATACCTAGAGAACGGAACTTGCCAGCAGGCAGAGGGAGGCTGACTGGCACACCATGCACTTCCAGCTCACCCGAGTCTGGAGTGTGAAAACCGGCCAACACTTTGATAAGCGTCGACTTTCCGGATCCGTTCTCACCGAGCAGGCCATGTACCTCTCCCGGTGCGATGGTTAGATTAACGTCTCGCAGTGCATAGGCGCCGCCGAAGCTCTTCGTCACATTTCTAAAGACGAGCGCTGGACATTCGGCTTCCGGACCGTCAACCGTCTGGCTAGATCCTGTCCCCATGACATAATCTCCTGGTCTGTGTGTGCTCGCGGACAGGGCCGATGTGCGGTGACGGTCCGGGCCGAGCGCGTTCAATTAGTTCTGGAGACCCCAAAGGCTCCGGTAACCGTCTATGTATTCCGAGGCCGATCCGTAGCCCTCGGTCTGCGACACCGGAGTACCTGCGTCAGCGAGGTTCGAAGCATCCCATACCCGCAACGGAGTGTTGTGGTTCTTTAAAGGATCATTGCCTGTCAAGACACGCAGTGCCTGGTCGATATTTGCGTACCCGAGCCAACCGAGGGGTTCACCTACATCCATCACGAGCGGCCTGCCATCCTGAATCATCTGCATGATGGGCGCTGAGCCGTTGTAGGACAAAATGTCTGAGGTAGCGCTCCGCGCCGTCGCCATGATCGCTGCCTCGGCGAAAGTCACTCCGTAGTCGTAGTTCGGCGCGATGACGTTGACCGTTGGATCCGTAGTCAACGCTGACTGGAGTTCACCTCTCGCTTCTGTGGCCCATCTACTGTAGGGCAGCCCGAGCACCTTCACGTTGCAGGTGTCCGGACAGTATTTGCCGAGCTCCTCGTTCCACGCATCGGTGATGAGCTGGTCTGCAGGAGTGACGTCGTTTGCGGAAAGTAGAACAGCGTTTACACTACATTTTGTGTGCGCAATCGCGTAGAGCGCAGGTAAGGTCCCAGCGCCCATCTTGTGGTTGGCAGGCACAATTCCGGCTAGATCTGGGATTGCCTGCAACTGCGCGTCCACATCTTCGACGTCGAACCTATGGGTGCTGATCACAGGAATTCCCGCTGCTGTCGCCGCTTGCAATTGGGGTCGAAGCATCAACGGGTCGGGCGATCCGTGAAGCAGTATCAAATCTGCACGAGCGTTGATGCCGGCCGTCATGCCAGAGACCCACTCCGAGGGCGATCCCTGTGTCGAGTAGACCTGCAGGTTCACGCCGGCGGCCTTTGCGGCCTCCTCCTCAGCAGCTACGGTGAGTTTTGTGTGCGTGTCAGTACTGTTCAACGGGACGACGAAGATGGTTTTGCCGACCGCCGATGACGTATCGAAGGCGGGGCCCGGGGCCTCGAAAGTCGGCGCGGCTTTGTACTCTCCGAGGCGGGCGTTCACTTCCTCCAGTACTCCAGGCGAACACCTGTCCTGCCCCCCAGCTGCATTAGGGCCCTGGTCTTGTCGTCCGCATCCAGAGGCAAGTGCACCGATGGCGGCGAGGGCGGTACAGAATGCGGCAGTTTTACGGAATTTCATGGATCGATCCCTCCGGACCTTGGTTTCAAGTACCACGCGCTGACACAACACTGACCCGTCGATACTTAGAGGGTTGTTCGGCTGCAGATCCGCTAGACGCGCCCCCGCGAGTTCGTCTTAGCAGTCTGTGTCGACAGACCCGATAGTGTCGAGCTCGCTCCTCGAACTCCGTACGCAGAGCAGTCGACGCGCGCACAGTCGATGAAGGTCAGAGTGTGCGCCAGGTCGTGAACTGCGACACTACCTTTGGTCTACGTGTTCCCGGACACGATTATTAGAACTTAACCTAAAGGATCCGAACATCGCAAGATGGGATCCTGAAAAATTTTTGCCAGCCAAAATCCTTGTGGATCAATCCGTTTTGGGTTTAGGATCCAATCTTATGCGATTGGATCCTTCAAAACTTGACGTTCCGAGATTTCGATTTTCTCCTGGTCGCGGCCCGGCCACGGCGGCGTCCGCAATGGCGGCGACAAGCCAACCCAGCGCCACTCTCGCCGCCCTGGAGGTACTCCGGCGAGGTGGCAACGCGGTCGACGCCGCCATCACCGCCGCTGCCGTCCTGTGCGTTGCAGAGCCGTACGCGACCGGAATCGGCGGGGATGCGTTCGCGATCGTGTACGCCGACGGCAAGGTGCACGCGTTAGACGGTGCAGGCCCCGCTCCCCTCCAAGCACCGACACTGCCCGTACCAGTGGCCGGCGCAAACTCCTCGGTCGTTCCAGGCGCCGTGTCCGGTTGGGAGGTCCTCAGCAACCGATTCGGGCGATGGGGGCTGGACTCCTGCCTTACGGCCGCGATCGACATAGCGACTAACGGTGTTGCCGCAGGTATGCATTGCTCCAACACCTGGCGCCACTCGAAGCGGGCGCCAGAGGAATTCGGCCGCCCCCCTGCGGTCGGTGAGGTCTTCCAACTACCAGAGCTAGCACGTTCCCTGCGGACCATCGCGGAAGGCGGCGCGGGCGCCTTCTACCGCGGAGACATCGCAAGATCTATCGCCGACGTGACCTGGCTGGATGAAGCCGACTTGGCAGATTACGCAGGTGCCCAATGGGTCACGCCCATGAAGGCGCGCTATCGAGGCATCGATGTACTTGAACTTCCGCCACCGACCCAAGGCATCGCTGCGCTCCAGGGTCTTGCCCTGCTCGACAAACTCGAGCCCACCCTCGTCAACACAGTCAGATGCGTGAGCCTGGCTCTCGAAGACGCGTTCGCATCTACACGCGACGGTGCCGATGTGAGGCATTTGCTTGAGGAGGATTACCTCTGCGGACGGCTCGCTGCCAACATCCGTCTTCAGCCTGAAATGGCGGGCGGAACCACCTACCTTTGTGTAGTCGACGACGATGGCATGGCGGTGTCGTTCATCCAGAGCCTCTTCGAAGGCTTCGGGTCCGGTGTCGTCGCACCCAAAACCGGCATCCTGATGAACAACCGCGCGAAGTGCTTCAGCATTGAGGGGGAGGTCGTCCCAGGACGCCGTCCGTACCACACGATCATCCCGGGCATGCTGATGGAAGGCGATGAGCTACGTGGTCCCTTCGGGGTGATGGGCGGGTACATCCAAGCGCAAGCGCACATCCAGCTGGTCTCGGCTTTGATCGACGACGGCCTCGATCCGCAGGCCGCCCTCGATCGCGCTCGTTTCCGGACCGACACCGGCACGGTACAACTTGAGGAAGGTTTATGGGACCGAGCGGAGGAGCTCGAAGTCGAGGGATTTAGAACGATGTTGGACAAGAACCGGGGGAACTTCGGTGGAGGCCAAGCCATCATGATCGACAACGGCCGAATTCTGGGAGGATCCGACCCTCGCAAGGACGGATTCGCCGCCGGCTTCTGACACTCGCACCGAACGGTCTACCCGAGGGCTCGTGTCCCGACAACCGCCACTTGGTGATAGGTCGACGCCTCTGTTGTATCCGCTTCAACACCGGACGACATTGGCCGCACCGGCGGTCTCGTTCACCCAATTGGGGGAGACCGCCCGGCGCGGGTTGTCAGGACCAACCTGGTGGTGGGGGCGCGGCCAGCATCCCGACACCGCTCGGTCCACAGCGCGGCGAGTAACAGTCGGAATGAACTGGCTCGCACCCTTGCGAGTCCATGCCTCCTACCCCAGATGGAGTGGTGATCGAGACCCCTTTTTCGTCCTATTTGGCATGAACCGAATCCGACTATGCCCGGTTCTCACTGGACTTACGGGGCACCGTGGTCACGAGCGCGGGCCTCGTCGGGCCAGCATCCGTTGGCGTGACGAGAAACGGTCGGGACCCAGCCATTCCATGTGGGGTTTCGGCTTTCCTTCCACGGCAGCTAGCGCCACAAGTCGGGCGGTGACCGGGGCAAGTATCATTCCCCACATACCGTGGCCTGCGGCCACCGACAGATTGCCAACGAGGCCTGAGGTGCCAACTATTGGAACGCCATCCGATGTACACGGTCGCTCACCAGCCCACCGATCGATGACCGGCTGATCTCGCAAGGCGGGCAGAACAGTGAGAGCAACCTGCCGCAATAGCTCTCCCCTACTGTCCTTGGCGAGCCGACTCTCCTTACCAAACTCAATGGAGCCGCATATGCGTACCCGATCGCTGAGCGGCGTCACAACAATTCGGTGTTCCTTGATGCGCACCGGCCGCGAAGGGCCGCCGAACTTGGGCTTCTCAACGTCAACCACGTAACCACGACCTCCGCGCAACGGAAGCCGCAGGCCAACCTGTCCGGCCAATGCAGCTGTATCCAGACCGCCTGCCAACACCACATGGTCTGCACGAATCATGCCATCCGATGTAACGAGACCCTCTACGTGGCCACCGTCGACAAGCACGCGCTCCACATTGACACCGAGACTGATCTCGGCCCCGTGGTGAGCAGCGTCGTCGAGCATCGCCGCGATATAACCCCGGCTCTCAACGATCCACTCCTCCGAGTCATATGTCGCGCCGACAACGCCTTCGATCGACGGCTCGAGTTCCTGCAATCTATCCAGGGTCAGCGCCTTATGGGACGGTTTTGGTGAGCTGCGAAGATACACGTCGACAGCACCCGACTTTCTCAGGTCGGTGAGACCGTCGGCTGCTAACTGGAGGTGAAGTTCGGTGCTCACTTTCGCCAACTCCGACAGCCGAGCGCTTGCCAGTTTCGCGCCTCGCGTCGACGACAGGAGCCTTCCCATCCAGGGAATGAGAGAGACCTCAGGAGTGACCCGGACTGCGGGTGGTCGCCGGAGCATTTGGATAGGTGCTTCTCGCAATAGCGTCGGGGTGGCAAGCGGCGTGACATGGTGCGGGGCGACGATCGCAGCGTTTGCGTACGAACAGCCGCCGCCGAGCCGTGGGGATCGGTCCAGCACCAGAACGCTCACTCCACGAAGAGCAAGCTCACGGGCGACACTGGCACCGACCACGCCGGCACCGACAACGACGAAGTCGACACGGCGTGAGTTCTGCGAGATGGAGTAATTCATTCTACAACAATAGATTCGGAGTACATCTCGCGCCTCCTCCCAATGGGAGGAGGCGCGGAGGTGGAGCGAAAAGGAGGGCTACCGATGGATGAGTACATCAAGTTGCTACTGGTCGAGGACCATCCTGTGACCCTTCGTGGCCTCCAGGCGATCTTCTTGGAGCGCAGCGGCATCGAGGTGAGTGGATATGCAAGCAGCGCGCGCGAGGCCCTGAAGTCGACGGTGCTGCTCCACCCAGACGTTGTTGTCTTACCTATCAGATTGGGAGGCACCCGTAGTGGCATCGAGCTCTGTCGGTCAATCAAGAGCGTATGCACAGCGAAAGTAGTGGTCTTTACTTCGTTCACACGCAACATCGACATCCAAGTTGCGATACTTGCCGGTGCTGATGCGCTGATCAGCAAGGCCACCGAACCGGAGGAACTGGTCGATGCGCTGCAACTGGTGGCCTCGGGGCGCCGGGGACTGCTACTGGGGCAACGCTTCACGCCTCTGGTTGATACCAGGCGGTTGATCTCCACGGAAACGCTCACCCACCGTGAGAATGAGATACTTCAACTGGTGATGGAGAGTCACAGCAACCCGACGATTGCGTCTCGGCTGGGAATCGAGGTGTCCACAGTGAAAACCCATATGCGGAACATCCTGCGGAAACTAGGCGTGGACACGCGACGCGACCTACTCGCCGATACCTGGTGAGGCAATCCGGTCGTCGATGACGAACGATTGTTACCTGCAGTGACTCTTGAATCGAACGAGGCCGTTTGGGATATCGAAACCTCGCAGTGAGTATCGGCTGCAGGAAGGTTGTTCGCCTGACACCCGCCTTTCGGATCCGGGGAATTTGCAACTGGGACGCTTCGCGTGGAGGACGCATGCAACCGCGACATGCCTGGCTGCGAACTTTCAACTGCACGCGCCAGGGCGTTTGATCAGTCTCGGGTGCAGACCACACCACCGCATAAACGGAGACTACCTCGCGAGATGAGGGCCCACCGACGGAGGAAAGCACGGTGAACCTGGCAACTCTCCCGAGGAACCAGCGAGGTAGCGATTCGTCACAAGCAATCTGAGATTCGCCTTCAACATCCTATCCCTCTAGCACACAATCGGTTTCGTCGGAAAGAACACCATCGAGTACTGCCCCTGCGGCACGGTGGCCCGAACACGAGTTTCGCTGCAGATATAGATCATCTGATGCGAACGGTGTGCCGTTCGAGCCGGTCCCGGTCACCCATGTCGGGCGGTCCGGCGATGCTCTCGTACGGCACTCCCCAACGGATCGCAGTGGCGTGCGAAAGTTTATCGAATTGTTCGCCATCCAGCCGAACGTCGAGGGACGCCATGTAGGAGTCGAGTTGCTTCATCGTGCGCGGTCCGATCAGAGTCACCACCGTCGTTGCTGATCGGCGGGCGAACTCACGCTGCCAGGCCACGGCAACAGCTGCTGGCGGTACGCCGATCTCGTCCGCGACCTCGACAACAGCATCGAGTGCTGCGGTTTTCGCCGGGCTGTCCTCTCGATACACAACGTCCGGAAGTGATGTTTGGCGACCGACAGCCGCCCCTCGATACTTTCCCGTCAGCAGGCCCCCGCCAAGCGGAGAGTAAAGCGCGACTCCAAGTCCGAACGCCTCAGCCATTGGTATCAGCTCCCGCTCCGCAGTGCGCTCTACGAGACTATGCTCGACCTGTATGCCTACCAACGGTGACAACCCCCGAAGTTCCGCGATAGTCTGGCCCCGCGCCACACGCCATGCCGGGAAGTTCGAAACACCAGCGTAGAGCACCTTCCCCGAGCTGACGAGATCATCGAAGGACCGGATGATCTCGTCGATTGGCGTGACGCCATCATCGTAGTGGACCCAGAAGAGGTCCAGGCGATCTGTCCTCAAATTGCGCAGGCTTTTCTCAACCGACTGCACCATAGCGCGACGGCTGTTCCCGGCCGCAGACACGTGCGTCTTGCGGCCGCTTCCGCGACCGAACTTGCTGGCGAGAACTAAATGGTCCCGCTCGGACGTGATACAACCCGCCAGCACCTTTTCTGCTTCACCATCCTGGTAGTTAGATGCAGTGTCGATGAAGCAACCTCCGGCCGAGGTGTAGCGGTCGAAGAGTTGCCGGGCCCCGTCGGGTCCTGCGCCAGATCCACAAGCTGTGCCGAAGTTCGCCGTGCCAAGGGCAAATTCGGAGACACGCAGTCCGGTAATACTGCCAAACGTACTGTACTGCATCACTCTCCAGTCAATTCGATCGAGCGGGGATCTTCCGACCTGTCGCATGGATGTGGGCACACCCCCACCAGCTACGCGACGCTCGGACACGAGCGTCCCGAATTGAACGCTCTCCGAACTCCACTAGGATAGTAATGGATCCCTAGCCGTTTCGATAGGATCCAATATGTGCGGAGTCAAATTGCATCGAATCGACGCACACTCTGACAGCGAGACCCGAGAAGATACTCAGATGCGATCAGCTGAACCGCTCAGTGCGGCCAACCCGCGCTGACTTGGGTAATACCTAGGCGGTACTTCTCGGCCGGCGATCCAACTCGGCACTTTGGTACCAGGAACGCCGCCCGTCACGGCGCGCCCACCCTCCAGAACAGGATCTGGTCGCCAGCCGCGATAGGTTCGAGTGCAGGCACTGTGGCCTCCTAGAAGTTGATTCTCCGACCACGCATCTGCGGATTGCTCTTAACGGTATTGGTGCTGACTGCGGGCGAAGTGTGTC
>NZ_JASHKW010000044.1:0-26919 GCF_030056915.1 Rhodococcus sp. IEGM 1307 | reverse complement strand
GACCCCGACCCGGAAATTTGAAACAGCCCCCCGGCGGTTAAGAAGTACTCACGGGCGGCGGAGCCGCAACCGCCAGATACCGAGGTCGGAGGGCACCCCACTGGGCGCGGGGGCGAAGAAGGCGCGTCGCCACGGTTTGACGCCGACACCCAGTTCGTCGAGGGTGCCCGGCTGCAGACTCTCCAGCGTGGCGGACGACGCCATCACGTTGCCGTCGCCGCCCAGTTCCATCATGCGTGCCGCGATCGTCACGTCCACGCCGAGCCAGTCGCTGCCGATCTGCCGGGGCACACCGGTGTGCATGCCGACGCGCATGCGGGGGCGGTAGCCGTCCACCTCCACCTCCGCGAGCGCCTCCTGCGCGGCGAAGACGGCGTCGATCGCGCGGTCCGGGCTCGGGAAGACGGCCATCACGCCGTCCCCCAGGCGTTTCACCACGTGTCCTCCGCGGTCGACGATGGGGGTCTCGACGGCTCGGGCGACGTCACGCAGCAGGGCGAGGGTGGCGCTGTCACCGGCGGGCAGCGACCAACTGGAGAACCCCACCAGGTCGGTGAACACAATGGTCACTTCCTGCGTTCCCCGGCCGCGTCCGGTGCGCTCGAGCAGCGCCTGCCACACCTGCAGCGCGCCGAGGCTCATCTCACGGGACGCGCCCGGCTGGTGGTCGAGGAAGCGATCGGCGACGCGGGCGATGGCCCGTGCGCTGCCGGGGCCTGCCGTCGACAGTGGATCGCCGAACGCCGGATCGCCGGGTAGCGCACGACGAACCCTCCGCAGCCCTTCGATCAGCTGTGGCTGCCGGTTCACCGATCCCATCCAGCCCAGAACCTTGTCGCCTCGTTTCGGTGTCTGCGCAGCGTCGAGTTCGGCACTGTCCTCTTCGGCCGGGTCGTCGCTCACGAGAGTAAGGGTAACCCAGCGTCACATGCACAAACCCGTGTCGAATCGGACATCACTCCGCCGCCCGCGCCTTCTCCCGGTCCGCGCCGGTGGGGACACCGTTCGGCCCGGCGAGCGACTCCGCATAGACCCCGACGGCATACGCGACCGCGGCGGCATTCTTGGCGAGCGCGGCCCGGTTCACGTTCTCGAGAGTGTCGGTCGCGCTGTGGTAGTTCTCGTCGTACACCACATCCGGGGTGCCGCCCCACTTCTGTGCCTGCTCGGGGGTCTTCGTCTCGTCGGCGCCGCTGAACACGCCGCCCGAGGGGATGCCGTGCTCGATGAACGGACCGTAGTCGGATCGGCCGTCGAAGTCCGTGCCGTCGGCGGCGACCCCGTTGCCCTTAAGGAACTCGATGAACGTGCGCTCGATGCCCGCGGAACCCTCCGGTCCGGGCCCCTCGCCGACGTTGTCGGAGTTGTCGCCGTCGTACGCCAGGTAGCCGGCGTTCTCGGAACCGAGCATGTCGAAGTTCAGGTACAGCGCGATGTCGTTCCGCTGGTCCTCGCTGAGGCTGTTCACGTAGGCCTCCGAACCGAGCAGACCCAATTCCTCGGCGCCCCAGAACGCGAAGCGCACCGCGTTGTCGACGTCGGGCGAACCGCCGAGCTGCACCGCCGTTTCGAGGGTCGCGGCGACGCCGGTGCCGTTGTCGTTGATGCCGGGACCGTCCGGGACGCTGTCCAGGTGGGCGCCGACCATCACGACGTCCTCGGCCGAACCGGTCTTCGTCTGGGCGATGACGTTACGAGCGGTGCTCGACTCGGTGGTGGTGTCGAGGGTGAGGGTGACGTCGCCCCCGGCCTGCTCGAGTGCGGCGCCGTCCGCCTTGCTCACTCCGCCGGTGGGCACCTTTCCCACGTCCGGGTCGCCGAGGGTTCCGCCGTTCATCGGTCCGTCCTCGTTGTTGACGACGATCACGCCTGCGGCGCCGCGCTCGGACGCGAACTGCTGCTTGGCCGCGAACGGGCACACCCCGCGGTTGACGAGGACGATCGCCCCGGTGACGTCGAGGCCGTCGTAATCGGTGACCTCGCATCCCGGACTCTCGTCCTTGGGGGCGGGTACCAGGCGGGCGGTGATCCCCTCCGGACCGGTCGACGGTGAATACGACAGCGCACGCACCTCGAAGTCACGGTCGCCGGACCTGAGTGCCTCCGTCCGGACGTCGAACTTGTGGAACTCGAATTCGGGCGTCTCGACGTCGAAGCCCTTGTCTTCCAGCACCTGTGCGACGTAGTCGACGCTGGCGTCGTAGCCGGAGGTTCCGGCCGCGCGGTTGCCGTTGTTGTTCTCGGCGATCGTCTGCAGTTGCGCCAGGTGTGCCACCACACCGCCCTCGGTGACCGAGGCCGCGAGAGCGCTCGCGTCGACCGGCGGCGAATCGGGTTCGCTCGTCGACGAGCACCCGGCCAAGATCATCGCACCGGCCACTCCGACTGTGAAGGCTCCCCGTAGTCGCATGTCGGGAGCCTAACGCAGAAGCACCGGTGGGCCGGCGCGAATGGATTTCGCACCGGCCCACAGGCTCCCGCCCCACCGTCACCCTCAGCCAGGTCTCCCGACGATCACCTGGCGGAGGAGCGGGGCGAAAGTACTGTATCGGGTGTCAGGCGTCGCGCTTGTTGACGACCACCAGGCCGGCCCCGAAGATCACGAAGACGAACACCGCGAAGTACACCAGGCTGCCCCACGGGCCCCAGTGGAATTCGACCCCCTGCGGCGCCCCCAGGAAGTTGTTGGCGTTGAGGAACGGCAGGAAGGGCATGATCTTCTCGCCGAACGAGCCGAACAGGTTGAACAGGCTCTCGATCAGCAGCGGCCACAGCAGCAGCAGTGCGATCGCGCCCGCCGACTGACGCAGCAGCGTGCCGACACCGACGGCGAGAACCACGCACAGGAACGCGTAGATCGGGACGCCGTAGATCGACCGCCACGCGTCGTCACCCGACAAGGTGAGCGCCGCTCCGGCCTCGTCACCCGCGGTCGCCTTCGCGATGGCGTACGCACCGAAGGTGAGCACGAACGTCAGCACGGCGCCGAACGCGCCGATCAGGCCGGCCTTCGCGATGAGGACGGACGCGCGGTTCGGGATGGCCTGGAACGTGGTGCGGATGACGCCGAACCGGTATTCGCTGGTCACGGCGAGCGCCGCGAGGATCATCAGGACCAGCACGCCGAATCCGGAGACCCCGCCGACCGCGTCCGACATCTGCGGCAGGAACGGATCGAAATCCGGTTGCTTACCGTCGGCGATCTGGTTTTTGAAGGAGTTGATGCTCGCCTTGGCGCTCAGCCCGATGACCGCGGCGAGGCCGAGACCCAGCACGATGATGATGACCGTGCACCACCACGGCGACCTCGTCGACGTGATCTTGATCCGTTCGGCATTGAGAACAGCCATTACAGTGCACCCCTCATCACATCTTCGACGCCCTCTGCGTGGTACTGCACGTCGTCTCCGGTCAACTTCATGAAGGCGTCCTCCAGCGATCCACGCTGAGATGCCAACTCGTGCAGGACGATGCCCTGCGAACCGGCGATCCCGCCGACGACGTCCGTCGACGAATCCACCACGACGAGCGCCTGCTGCCCGTCGGATCCGTCCTCGCGCACGGTGAGCCCGTTGGACGTGAGCGCGCTGCGCAGCGCGTCCAGCTGTGGGCTCCGCACGCGCACCGTCGATTCCGAGGACTTGCTGACGAACTCGGACACGGTGGTGTCGGCGATCAGACGCCCCCGGCCGATGACCACCAGATGTTCGGCGGTGAGCGCCATCTCGGACAGCAGGTGGCTCGACACCAGCACGGTGCGTCCCTCCGCGGCGAGGCGCTGCATGAACTTCCGGATCCAGACGATGCCCTCCGGGTCGAGCCCGTTCACCGGCTCGTCGAACAGCAGCACCTTCGGGTCGCCGAGGAGCGTGGCGGCCAGGCCCAGTCGCTGGGACATGCCGAGTGAGAACCCGCCTGCCTTCTTTCCGGCCACCTCGGTGAGCCCGACGAGGTGCAGCACCTCGTCGACCCGGCTCTTGGGCAGCGAGTTGGACGCCGCCATCCACTGCAGGTGGGCGCGGGCCGAGCGGTTGGGGTGCACCCATTTCGCGTCGAGCAGTGCCCCCACCGTCCGCAGCGGCTGCACCAGGTCTCCGTACGGTTTGCCGTCGATCAACGCGGTGCCCGCCGTGGGGCGGTCCAGCCCGAGGATCATGCGCATGGTCGTCGATTTGCCTGCACCGTTCGGGCCGAGGAAGCCGGTGACCATACCCGGCTTCACGTTGAACGTCAGGTTGTCCACCGCCTTCGTCGCACCGAAGGTCTTTGAAAGTCCCCTCACTTCAATCATGGTGAGAAGGATGCCGGAACCTGCGGCCGGCGCGCATCGGCCGCAGGTCTACACCTGACTCGTCCCCTGGTACCGGTCGGACCCTGAGCGAGACCCCGACGCGACCCCGAGAACTACGACGACGCCTGCGCCCAGAACCGCTTGGGAATGCGGCCCGCGTGACGTGCCTCGTAGCCCGCCACCACGGCCCCGCGCATCGCCGAAGCCATGAGTGCCGGGTCCTTCGCCCTGGTCACAGCCGTGGCCAGCAGCACGGCATCGCAGCCGAGTTCCATCGCGAGGGTCGCGTCGCTGGCGGTCCCGATGCCGGCGTCGAGGATGACGGGAACCCCGGCACCCTCCACGATCATCTGGATGTTGTGCGGGTTCGCGATACCGAGCCCGGTGCCGATCGGCGAACCCAGCGGCATCACGGCCACGCAGCCGACGTCCTCGAGCCTGCGGGCCAGCACCGGGTCGTCGGTGGTGTACGGCAGGACGATGAAACCGTCGTCGACCAGTTGCTCTGCAGCGCTGACCAACTCGATGGCGTCGGGCATCAGGGTGCGTTCGTCGGCGATGACCTCGAGCTTCACCCAGTCGGTCTCGAGCGCCTCACGGGCGAGTTGCGCCGTCAGCACCGCCTCGGCCGCACCGCGACACCCGGCCGTGTTGGGCAGCGGCGCGATGTCGAGCCGGCGCAGCAGGTCCAGCACACCGGTGCCGCCTGCGGCGTCGACGCGGCGCATCGCGACCGTGGTCAGCTCGGTGCCGGACGCGACGAGCGCCTCTTCGAGCACCGTGAGGTTGGCGGCGCCGCCGGTGCCCATGATCAACCGTGAACCGAACGTGCGGCCCGCGATCGTGAGGCCCTTCTGCACGCCGGGCGTCGCGTCAGCCACCCTGCACCGCCGTGAGGATCTCGATCTCCCAGCCCCGGACCACGAGCTCGTCCCACCGGGCGCGCGGGAACACGGCGCCGTTCACTGCCACCGCGATGCCTTTGGTGGGCAGGTTCAGCACCTCCAGCAGCCCGGTGACGGTCAACGGTTCCGTGAACTCGTGGTCCTCGCCGTTGACGCTGATGCCGATCGGCACCACTAGTTGCTGCTCACTCATCTCTACCTCGCTACTTTCTCGAAACGTTCGGGGTCGGCGGCTTTCGCCTCGACCAGTGCCGAGCCCTCCAACAATGCCACCGTCGCGTCGGCGGTCACCGGGGTGAGCAGGATGCCGTTACGGCCGTGTCCCGTCGCCACCACGACCCGATCGGACACCCGGCCGATCAGCGGCAGGTTGTCCGGGGTCATCGGGCGCAGACCCGCCGAGGTCTCGCGCAGTTCGTACTCGCCGATGGCGGGCATCAGCGCCTCGGCGTCCGCGATCAGGTCCCGCACGCCGGCCACCGTGACCTGCGTGTCGTTGCCCGACTCGTACTGGGTGGCACCGACGACGATGCCGTCGGCCCGCGGCACCAGGTAGGCGGGCCTGCCGTGCACGCTGCCGCGGATGGTGCGGCCGGGCGCGGGGGTCACCCCGGGACGCGAGCGCAACCGCAGGATCTCGCCCTTCACGGGGCGAACCGGAAGCCCGGGCCACAGGGCCGGTGACGCGATGCCCGCGGTGACGACGATCTGGTCCGTGCTCAGCCGGTCGAGGCTGTGCACGGCCTCCCCGATCAGCTCCACTCCGGCGTCGACGGCGCACCGCTGCAACGCCTTCAACAGCAGCCTGTTGTCCACGGCCAGTTCGTCGACGGCCAAAAGTCCCAACCGGACTCCGCGACCCAGCATCGGCTCGAGGGCCCGGACTTCGGCGCGACCCAGGATCTGCAGTTCCCGCCCCTGCGCACCCACCCATTCGGCGATGGTCCGCAGGTCCTCCGCGTCGGCGCCGTCCAGCGCGACGGTGAGCGAACTCTCCGACGTGAACAGCTCGACGCCGGCCCCGGCCTCGAGTTCCTTCCCGAATTCGGGCCACCGGTCGAGCGACGCGCTTCCCAGTTCGAGGACGCTCTCCTCGCCGGGCCAGCCCTCGGACAACGGGGCGAGCATGCCGCCCGCCACCCAGGACGCTCCCGAACCGATCGACGGGTCGTACAGCCGTACCGACCACCCGTTGCGGGCTGCGCGCCACGCAATGGACAGGCCGATCACTCCGCCTCCGACGACGGATACCGATCTCGCCATTGAACTCCACCTCACTTCCTGCGCCGGCATGATCCGGGTCAGGTATGACGGTCGGGCTCGGCGTGAGCCCCTCTCAGCCCCACGTTCCCCGGGACTCCCGTGTTGCACTTTCACCGTAGAGGCTACCGTCATGCCGTGACCACCTCGCATCACAGCAACCTCACGGACCGTCGGCGCCGCCTCGGAACAGCACGTTTGTACCTGTGCACCGATGCTCGGCGCGAGAAGGGCGACCTGGCGCAGTTCGCCGAGGCCGCACTGTCCGGCGGCGTCGACATCATCCAGCTCCGCGACAAGGGCTCGGCCGGAGAGAAGAAGTTCGGCACGATGGACGCCCGGGACGAACTGGCGGCACTGTCGGTGCTCGCGGCCGCGGCCAGGCGGCACGGAGCGCTGCTCGCGGTCAACGACCGCGCCGACATGGCGCTGGCGGCCGGGGCCGACGTGCTGCACCTCGGCCAGGGCGACCTGCCCGTCCCGTACGCACGGACCGTGGTGGGTTCCGACGTCCTGATCGGCCGCTCCACCCACAGTCGCGCGCAGGCCAGTCTCGCGGCGATCGAGGACGGCGTCGACTACTTCTGCACCGGTCCGGTGTGGGCCACCCCCACCAAGCCAGGGCGGACCGCGTCGGGCATCGATCTGGTGCGATCGACCGCCGACTCGGAGCCGAACCGCCCGTGGTTCGCGATCGGCGGCATCGACGAGTCCCGCGTTCCGGAGATCCTCGCCGCGGGGGCCTCCCGCATCGTCGTCGTGCGGGCCGTCACCGAGGCCCGCGACCCGCAGGCCGCCGCGCGCTCGCTGTCCGCCCTGTTGCAGCAGAACGCGTAGTTACGGCTGGTCCAGCCAGTCCAGCACCGTAGCGGGCGGCAGGACCACGACTGTGGCCGGCAACTGTTCGATCAGGTCGGGGTCGGTGGTGACGAATGCCGTCACCGTTCCGAGCGTGGTGCCGTGGCCGGCCGGTTCGGCGAGGCTGCCGACCGCGTCCAGGGCTTCGAGCACCTCGACGCGCGGCAACCACCCGTAGGTGCCGTCGGGCAGGTGCACCGTGCGGGGCAGTGCCTTCGACAACTGCGCCAGCGCGCCGCGTTCGCCCAGCACGTCGTGCCGGTCGAGCAGCAATCGCACCTCGGTGGTGCGCAGTTGCGGCCACCCCGCTTCGAATCCCGGGTGCAGCGGCAACCCGGCGACGTCGGTTTCCCGCACCCAGCGCAGTTCGGTGCTCTCGCCGTTCGCGACGGTGGGCAGTGGGCGCTCGGCGTCGGCGATCACCGTGGTGTAACTCCAGCCGCTCGCGGCCTTCATCGTGACGACCTCGGTGCGGACGCGGATGGCCGCGCTCTCGATGCCGGCTTCCTCGTGGGCCTCGCGCACCGCGGCGTGGGTGGTGGTCTCGTGGCTGTCCCGGGCACCGCCGGGCAACGCCCACGTACCGCCCTGGTGACTCCAGACCGCACGGTGCTGCAGCAGCACGGCCGGCGTCTCGTCGGGGAGCGGCGCACGCAGCAACAACCCGGCCGCACCGTGCTTGCCCCAATGACGACTGCCGTCCGGCCCGGTTGCCCAACCGTCACCGTCACCACGCATCGACTACCCCTGTCCGACCTGATGGGTCTCCCTGCAGTTCCCTCACACTAACGGTTTCTTCCGGAACTGCCCGTCGGCAGTCGTGAACCGACCGCTGCTTATATGCTCCCCACAAGGTGCGGCCATGACACGGGAGGGGTGCGAGGTGGTTCTGCGTGAGGCACCGTCGATCGAACCCCACGGCAGCCGCGCATTGTCTGCCGTCGCGGACGACGACGTCGACCCCGCGGTGGCGCGCCGCAAGGAACTGCGCGCGTTCCTGGCATCGACTCCCGCCAAACTCACCGCCCTCGGAGCCCTCCTGGTCCTGCTCACACTCGCGGCCGGGTTGGTGGCCGCCTCGACGGTGAACAGCAGGGAAGCCACTCTCGACAGCGTCCTCGCGGAGACGGAACCACTGTCGTTCTCGGCGCAGAACCTCTACAGCGCCCTGTCCGTGGCGGATGCCGCGGCCACGACGGCGTTCATCTCCGGCGGTCTCGAACCTCCCGAACTCCGCGACACCTACGCGCAGGCGATCGGCACGGCCTCCGCCGACCTGGTGTACGCGTCGGGCGGTCTCGCGGCGAGCGACGTGGACAGCCGCCGTCTGCTGGCCTCCATCTCCAGCGACCTCAGCGTCTACGCCGGTCTCGTCGAGACCGCGCGGGCCAACAATCGCACCGGCCATCCCGTCGGCGCGGCCTACCTCAGCGAGGCGTCCACGCTGATGCAGACGAGCATGCTGCCGATGGCGCAGCAGTTGCACGCCCAGCAGGAGGCTGACGTCGCGGACACGCAGCGGGACTACTCTCGCCCGCCCTGGCTGGCGCTGATCCTGATCCTCGTCGCGCTCGTCGCGCTGCTCGTCGCCCAGATCGTCATCGCGAGACTCAGCCGGCGCACGTTCAATCTCGGGCTGATCGTGGCGTCGTCGTGCACCGCGATCCTCCTGGTGTGGATGCTGGTCGCCGGTCTGGTCTCCTCCGTCGACACCAAGCGGGCACTGACCGAGGGCGCCCGCCCGATGCACGAGTTGACCGCCGCCCGCATCCTGGCCCAGCAGGCGCGCACCGAGGAGACCCTCAAACTGGTCCGCCGCGACTCGAACGGTGACTACGACGCCGTCTTCGAGGACAAGTCCGGTCAGCTCGACACCCTGCTGTCGAGCTACCCCCACGACGGCGACCGCGCGGTCGGCCACGACGAGGTGGCGCGGGCGCAGGAGGCGTGGACGCTCTGGTCCTCGGCGCACGACCGCATGAACGAGATCCTCGCCGAGGGCGACTTCGCCTCGGCGGCAACAGTCGCCATCGGACCGGGACCGTCGGATTCCGCGGCGCAGTTCACCGCCGTCGACGACGCGCTCACCGACGGAATCGGCACCGCCCGCGACCGTCTGCGGTCGCATGTCGAATCCGCGGCCCGCGTGCTGACCGCGCTCGGTTCCGGTGCCCTCGTCCTGACACTCATCGCGTTCGGCGGAATTATCATCGGGTTGTGGCCTCGGTTGCGGGAATACCAGTGAGGGGGCGCCGGATCGCGCTGGCGCTGGTGGCGGCCACGTTGCTGATCGGCGGGTGCGCCGAGTCGAGTCCGGAGCACGTCGGATCGCCGAGCGTGTCGTACACCGAGCCCCCGCTACCCGCGGCCGCGACGCCGGCGCCCGAGACCAGCGCTGCGCCGCCGACTCCGGAGAAGGACTGCGGCGATCCCACCGCGAGCCTGCGCCCGTTCCCCGACGCCGACGCCGACGCCGCACCGCCGATGCCGACGGTCGACGCCATCCGCGCGCGGGGCCGTCTCGTCGTCGGCCTCGATACGGGCAGCAACCTGATGAGTTTCCGCGACCCGGCGACCGGCGCCATCCAGGGCTTCGACGTCGACATCGCCCGCGAGATCGCGCGGGACCTGTTCGGCGATCCCGACCGGCTCGAGTACCGCATCCTCACGTCGGCGAATCGTGAGAAGGCACTGCAGGAGTCGATGGTCGACATCGTGGCCAAGACGATGACCATCACCTGCGATCGGAAGGAACGGGTGGCGTTCTCCTCCGAGTACTTCGAGGCGCAGCAGCGGGTCCTCGTCGTGAAGGGCTCCCCGATCCGCAGCGCCGCCGACCTGGACGGCAAGCGGGTCTGCGTCGTCCGCGGCACGACGTCGCTGACACGGCTGCAGCAGGTGGCGCCCACCGCGGACATCCTGACGGTGCCCATGTGGTCGGATTGCCTGGTGGTCCTGCAACAACGGCAGGTCGATGCGGTGAGCACCGACGACACGATCCTCGCCGGCCTGGCGTCCCAGGACCCGTATCTCGAGATCGTCGGAGACAGCATGGGCGCCGAGCCGTACGGCGTCGGCATCACCAAGGCGAACGAGGACCTGGTGCGATTCGTCAACGGCACGCTCGAACGCATCCGCCGCGACGGTACCTGGACCGGGATGTACGACCAGTGGCTGTCGATGCTGGGGCCGTCCCCCGCCCCGCCGTCCGCCGTGTACCAGGACTGAGGGGACGCATGCCGCAGCATTCGAAGAACCCGGAGTCCACCGACCCGGACATCGCCACCCAGGCCGCCGTCCGGGAGCCGGAAGAGGAGGCCACACAGGCCGCGGTCCGGGAAGAACCGGACGAGGGTCCGGCCACCCAGGCGACGCCGACGTCCCGGCCGTCCGGTGCGTCCGGCACCGGCCGCTCGACGCGCTCACCGCGCACCCGGTCCGGGCGGCGCCTGCGACTCGGCGGCGGTCTCGTCGAGGTTCCCGTCGTGAAGACGCTCGACCCGGCGTCCGCCGTGATGACCGACCCGAAAGTCCCCGAGAGCAAGCGCTTCTGCTGGAAATGCAACAAACCGGTCGGCCGCACCAGTGCCACGTCGGAGGGCTCCGAGTACGGTCTGTGCCCCTCGTGCGGAGCCACCTACGACTTCCGGCCGCTTCTCGACCCGAACGAGCTGATCGGCGGCCAGTACGAGGTGCAGGGCTGCATCGCGCACGGCGGCCTCGGCTGGATCTACCTGGCCATCGATCGCAACGTCAGCGACCGGTGGGTGGTTCTCAAGGGCCTGTTGCACTTCGGCGACGCCGAGGCTCAGGCCGTGGCGGTCGCCGAACGCCAGTTCCTCGCCGAGGTGGCCCACCCGAGCATCGTGAAGATCTTCAACTTCGTGGAGCATCCCCGATCGGACGGGACCCCGATGGGCTACATCGTCATGGAGTACGTGGGCGGTCACTCGCTGCGGGACGTGCTGTCGACGCACGAGAAGCCCGAGCGCATGCCGGTCGAGCAGGCCATCGCCTACGTGCTCGAAATCCTTCCCGCACTGGCGTATCTGCACTCCACCGGCCTGGTGTACAACGACCTCAAACCGGACAACGTGATGGTCACCGAGGACGCCCTCAAATTGATCGACCTCGGGGCCGTCGCGGGCATCGAGGACTACGGCTACCTGTACGGCACACCCGGGTTTCAGGCGCCGGAGATCGTCAAGACGGGCCCGACCGTGGCGTCCGACATCTACACGGTGGGGCGCACACTCGCCGTCCTGACGCTCGACATGCCGTCCGACAAGGGCCGGTACCTCGACGGGATCCCGTCCCCCGAGCAGGCGCCGCTCCTCGCGGAACACGAGTTCTTCCACCGACTCCTGTTGCGCGCCACCGACCCCGATCCGAGTCGGCGTTTCGCGTCCGCCGAGGAGATGGCGGGGCAGCTCACGGCAGTACTGCGGGAGGTGCTCGCGCAGCAGACCGGCGAGGAGCATCCCGGACTGTCGACCGTGTTCAGCAAGCAGAGAACGACGTTCGGCACGAACGAGGCCGTCGAGCAGACCGACGTGTACGTCGACGGCGTCGAACGGGACGAGAATCTCGATCCGCAGTCCGTGGCGCAGGCGTTGGCGGTGCCCCTGATCGACCCGACCGATCCCAACGCCCCACTCCTGGCCGCCGCGGTGCACAGCGAACCGCAGCAGACACTGGAGTCCATTCGGCACGCGCGCGAGAACGGTATCGAACGAGTCGTCGGCGACCTGGACGTGTCGTTCTCCCGGGAACTCACGCTCGCCGAGATCAAGGCGCACCTCGATCTCGGTGACGCCGCCACCGCCACCGAACTCCTCCGCGACGTGGAGGGAGACATGGGCGGGAACTGGCGCGTCGACTGGTACGCCGGACTCGCGACGCTCATCGCCGGCGAGTACGAGACAGCGTTCTCCCGCTTCGAATCCGTGCTGAAGGCGATGCCCGGGGAGACGGCTCCCAAGCTTGCGCTGGCCGCCACCGCCGAACTGATTCTGCAGCACTGGGAGAGTTCCGATCCCCATCAGTGGCGGACGTTCGCCGAGAAGTACTACCGGACGGTGTGGCGGACCGACCACAGCATGGTGAGTGCGGCATTCGGGCTGGCGCGGCAACTCACCCAACGCGGCGACCTGCCCGGTGCCATCGCCGCCCTCGATCAGGTTCCCGCGACCTCCCGGCACTTCACCATGGCCCGGATGACGAGTGTGTTGATGCTGTTGTCCGGCAAGCCGATCGAGGAGATCGACGAAGCAGCCCTCCGGGAGGCTGCACTCCGTGTCGCCGCGCTCGCACCCGAGGAGAGCCGGGCACTGCAGATGCGCACGCTCGTACTGGGCACCGCACTGGACTGGATGCGTGCCGGTCACACGTCGGCGACCGAACGCGAACAGATCCTCGGTGTGCCGTTCACCGAACGGGGCCTCCGCAAGGGCGCCGAGGCCGGCCTGCGGGCGCTGGCCCGCAACGCCCCCGAGCGCACTCACCGGTACACGCTGGTGGATCTGGCCAACGCCATCCGGCCCAAGAGCCTGCTGTAACGCTCAGGCCCCGATCAGGTCCGCCGCGGCACGGGCGATCGCGAACTCCTCGTTGGTGGGCACGACCAGCACCTGCACGTCGGACTCGTCCGCCGAGATACGGCGTGCGTCCCGGAAATCCGCCCGATTGCGGTCGTCGTCGACGACGATGCCGAGCCGCCCCAGCCCGGCCAGGCTGTCGCGGCGGACGTCGACATTGTTCTCACCGACTCCCCCGGTGAACGTGATGACGTCGACACCACCCAGTTCCACCAGGTAGGCGCCGATGTACTTGCGGAGTCGGTGCACGTACACGTCGTACGCCAACGCCGCGGCCTCGTCACCCTCACCGACGAGCGTCAGGAGCGCCCGGAAGTCGTTGACCCCCGACAGGCCCTTGAGTCCGGAGTGCCGGTTCAGGAGGTCGTCGATCTGATCGACACCCATCCCGCTGCGGTGCAGGTGCAGGATGACACCGGGATCGACGTCCCCGGACCGGGTGCCCATGACGAGCCCCTCGAGCGGGGTCAGCCCCATGCTCGTGTCGACGGCCCGCCCCCCGCGGATCGCGGACGCCGAGGCGCCGTTCCCCAGGTGCAACACGATCTGGTTCAGCTCGGACAGGTCCCTGCCGAGGAACTCGGCCGCGCGCGCCGACACGTACTGGTGCGACGTGCCGTGGAAGCCGTACCGCCGGATGGAGTGCTCCTTCGCGACCTGCAGGTCGATCGCATACGTCGACGCCTCCGCGGGCAGGGTGTGGAAGAACGCGGTGTCGAACACCGCGACGTGCGGGATGTCCGGCAGCTCCTCCCGCGCCACCTCGATCCCGATCACATTCGCCGGATTGTGCAGCGGTGCAAGGTTCGAGAGATCCGAAATGGACTGCACCACCGCGTCGTCGATGATCGTGGGTTCGAAGAACACGTCGCCGCCGTGGACTATGCGATGACCGACCGCGACGATCCCGGCCTCCCTCAGCGGTCGGCCCACCTCGGCGACGATGTCCGACACCATCTTCAGCCCAACCCGGTGGTCGGCGATGTGAACGTGGCGCTCCGCCAATCCGGTGCGGTGGTGGTAGACGATGCGCCCCTCGGGTTCCCCGATCCTCTCGATGAGCCCGGACGCCGAGGCCTTACCGGTGTCCGGGTGGATCAGCTGGAACTTGATCGACGACGAACCGGAATTGACTACCAGTACGGACCCCTCGGTCACTGCTCTGCTCCCTGCGCCTGGATCGCGGTGATGGCCACGGTGTTCACGATGTCCTCGACCAGCGCCCCTCGCGACAGGTCGTTGACGGGTTTGTCGAGGCCCTGCAACACCGGTCCGACGGCGATCGCGCCGGCGCTGCGCTGCACGGCCTTGTACGTGTTGTTCCCGGTGTTGAGGTCGGGGAAGATGAAGACCGTCGCCTTCCCGGCCACCGCCGAATCGGGCATCTTCTTGTCGGCCACGCTCTGCTCGATGGCGGCGTCGTACTGAATGGGGCCCTCCACCAGCAGGTCCGGGCGACGCTCGCGGACGAGTTTCGTCGCGGAGCGCACCTTGTCGACGTCCGCGCCGCTGCCGGAGTCGCCGGTCGAATACGACAGCATCGCGATGCGCGGATCGATGCCGAACTGAGCCGCCGTCTGCGCCGAGGAGATCGCGATGTCGGCCAACTGTTCGGCGGTGGGGTCGGGCACCACCGCGCAGTCCCCGTACGCGAGCACCCGATCGGACAGGCACATCAGGAAGACACTCGACACCGTGGACACCCCCGGTTGCGTCTTGATGATCTCGAACGACGGCCGGATGGTGTGCGCCGTGGTGTGCGCGGCACCGGAAACCATGCCGTCCGCGATTCCCAAGTGCACCATCATGGTTCCGAAGTACGAGATGTCGCCCATCACCTCGCGGGCCCGCTCCACGGTCATGCCCTTGTGGGCGCGGAGCCGCGCGTACTCCTCGGCGAACGGCCCCGCATGGTCGGACGTCCGGGGGTCGAGAACCTGTGCGTCACCGAGGTCGACGCCGAGTTCCGCCGCGCGGCGCCGCACCTGCACCTCGTCGCCGAGAATGGTCAGAGCCGCCACCTGCCGCTGCAACAGTCTCCCAGCCGCGCGGAGGATGCGGTCGTCGTCGCCTTCCGGGAGCACGATGTGCTTGCGGTCGCGGCGGGCACGGTCGATCAGCTGGTATTCGAACATCTGCGGAGTCACCACCGAGGGGATCGGCAACTTCAACCGCTCCAGCAGGGTGGGTGCGTCCACCCGCAGTTCCATGACGCTCAGGGCGGTGTCGATCTTGCGCTGCGAACCGACCGCCACCCGGCCACGGGTCTGCGCGGCCGCACTGGCCGTGTCGAACGTGCCCAGTCCGGTGGTGAGGATCGGCAACCGCGGCTTCAGGCCGGCCATCAGCTTCGCGATCGCCGGGTGCGGCATCAGGCCACCGTTCATGATGATGCCCGCCAGCGACGGGAAACCTTCGGCCTCATGCGCATTCACCATCGCCAGTAGCACGTCGGAACGGTCGGCCGGGGCGATCACCACCGTGCCCTCGGTCAACCGTTCGAGAATGTGCTCCGCCGTCATTCCGCCCACCATCACCCGCAGCGCCTCGCGGTGGAGAAGCTCGGGGTCGCCGCTGAACAGGCTGCCGTCGATCGACTCGAGGAGTTCGGCCATGGTCGGTGCGACCAGCAGCGGGATCTCGGGCAGGCTCCACGCGGGCACACCGGTGGACGCCAACGCGGCGGTGACCGCATCGAGCTGATCCGGGTCGCAGCGGTTCGCGACCACAGCGAGCGGATGGGCGTGGTGAGAAGTCAGTTCACCGATCGCGAGATGGGCGAGTTGCGCGACCTCCTCGGGGGTGCGCCGGGCTCCCTTCACGGCGAGCAGCACGGGTGCGCCCAGGTTGGCGGCGATCCTCGCGTTGTAGCCGAGTTCGCTCGGGCTCGCCACGTCGGTGTAATCGCTGCCGATCACCACGACGGCGTCACACTGCGCCGCCACCTGGTGATACCGGGAGACGATCTCGCTGAGCGCTCCGTCGGGATCGGCGTGGACCTGCTCGTACGTGACCCCCAGGGACTCCTCGTAGCCGACGTCGGCCGTCGTGTGTTCGAGGAGCAGCTCGAGGATGTAATCGGGTTCCTGCGTCGATCGGGCGATGGGACGGAAGACGCCCACCCTCGCCGCGGACGCACACAGCATCTGCAGGACACCCAGCGCGATGGTGGACTTGCCGGTGTCCCCCTCCGGTGAGGCGATGTAGACGCTCGACGGCTGGGGACGTGCGGGCGGATTCACGGGTGAGGGTGTCGCTGGCGCAGCCATGGCCATAGCGTATCCGGCCGCCGCCGCCCGGCGATTGACACCGCACCCGCCCGGCGGTCAGATGACCTATGGCCGAATCACCCTTCCCCGACGTCCGGTGGGGCAGCGAGAACAGCTTCCTCCGCGAACCCGCCGCGAAATTTGCCGCCACCCGACCCGGATCGTGGGTGATCCGGAATCTCGCCGGGGTCGACCGCCGGCTCCTCCAGAAGAGCAGAGGACGCTTCACGATCCTCGGTCCGATCGCCGCACCGGTGGTCCTGCTGACGACGACGGGTCGTAAGTCGGGCGCACCGCGGACGAGCCCGCTCCTGTACTACCGCGAGGGACAGCAGATCTTCGTCGTGGGCAGCAACTTCGGGCAGGATCACCACCCGGCGTGGTCGGGGAACCTCCTCGCCCAGCCGAACGCGAAGGTCACGATCGGAGGGAAGGACATCCCCGTCACCGCGACCCTCCTCGCCGAACCGGAGCGGACACGGATCTATCGCGAATTCGACGAGATGGTGCGCGTCTACGGCGTCTACGAGCACCGAACGAACCGCACGATGCGGGTGTTCGCTCTCACCGCCTCGTGAGCCGAGCGCCGTGCCGGGGCCGGGAGCGGTGGGGCCGCCGACCGGTAATGGTGCCCGGTCGGGGTGCCGAGGTCGATGAGGTGGGTGCGGCCGGGGTTGCGTACGGGGCGGGCGGACCATCCGTCGCCTTCCTTCGCGTGGTTGCATGCCTCGCAAAGGCCGGACCCGTTGTCCGCCGTCGTGGCACCGGATTCTCGGTGTGAGCGGATGTGGTCGTGATGCCGGATCGGCGCATCGCACCACGGAGTCCTGGACGTCCGATCCCGCAGGTCGATCAGCTGTCGCAGGCCCTTCGGGAACGTGCGCGACTGCGACTCCATCGCCGTCAACGCACCCGACTGCGGGCACGAATACACGCGCCGCAACGACATCTCGGTGCCACTGTCGACGGCCTCGGCCACCAGCTGCCGGGCAATTCCCGCGGGTGCGGCCGCCGCTGTTGCCGGTGGCGATCAGACTGTCGGCATCCCGACCCAGCGTGGCCTGCACACACACCGCCTGCTCCACCGGCATCAACACACTCAGGTAGGCCATCGAATCCGGCGCCGGCCGTGTCGTGACCCGACGCTCCGACACCGCCGTGCGATGCCGGACCACGACCGCCGCGGAACATCGCCAGGGTGTGCGGCATCTCGTGCACCAACGCCTGCGCGAACCCGAGATGCCGGCCGCCGCGGGTTTGGGGATTCCCTGCGCGCCAACGCAATCTGCGAGGCAATGCCGCGGTCCCACTCCACCCGCGGCAACCCCCGAGCCCTGCGATCCGCACGGATACACGTGGCGACGCCATCGGTGATCACCGCCTGCACCGCACACCCGACCGACTTCAACACCTCGAGCGCATCGAGCCACTCGATCCCCAACCCCGCATCCCCGTCAGCAGACACCACCGGCAACCGCGCCGCGAACGCACGCAGCTCATCCAGATCCGGCGCCATCGATTCCCCCACAACCAACCCTCCCCCAAGGTCGTTCGAATGCATGTTCGACTCTAGCAACAGTTCGTGAACAATGGCAATAGCCGCACGCCGATAAAAGTGCGTGCAGCACAGGACCGTACGGCGCTATACAAGAGATCGCGCACGCCTGCGCCGAGGAATGGAGAAGTAGTTGCCCACGAATGCCGCACCGGATCCGATGACCCTGCACCCTGTTTCGGGTCAGCCTCGGGTGGTCCTGCTCAAACCTCTGATCGAGAACCCGCTGATCGTGGTCGGGGAGTACAGCTACTACGACGACCCCGAGTTCGCGGACGAGTTCGAAACGCGCAATGTCCTGCACCATTACGGGCCGGACCGGCTGATCATCGGCAAGTTCTGCGCATTCGCGACCGGGACGACGTTCATCATGAACGGCGCGAATCATCGAATGAGCGGAGTCTCGACCTTCCCGTTTCCGATCATCGGAGGGTCGTGGGCCGAGCATTCCGATCTACTCGCCGACCTACCGTCGCGCGGCGACACCGTCGTCGGCAACGACGTGTGGATCGGAGGCAACGCGACGATCATGCCCGGCGTCCGCATCGGGCACGGTGCGATCGTGTCGACCGGTTCGGTAGTGACGCGGGACGTGCCGGACTATGCGGTCGTGGGCGGGAATCCGGCCGTCCACATCAAGGACCGCTATTCGAAAACCGAGATCGCCGCGCTGGTGCGGATCGCGTGGTGGGACTGGCCGAATTCCATCGTTACCGAACATGTGCGGACCATCGCCGCAGGCACCGTCGAGCAACTTCAGGATGTCGCCGACGGACTCGGCTGAATCAGCCGCGCGCCGCCTGCGGTGCTTCGAGGTCGAGTTCGCCGTCGTCGGCGAATACGAGGCGTCCGTCGTCGAGAGCGACGGCCCAGCGGTGCACGGGCGCCCAATCACGTCCGAGCAGTCCCTCCGACTGGGACAGGTCCGCGAAATCCTCGATCACGACACCGGGCGCGGGAGCATCGGAGTCGCGGCGGACCCGGACGCGAGCGCCGACGACGACGTCGGGGCTGTGGGGCTGGGCGGCACTCTTCTGATCAGACATGGGTTCATTCCGCTTTCTGCAGGGTGATGCCGGGGCAAGGGATCATCCGGGCCCGCTGCCGAGAACTCACTACAGACGATCGGCAAATTTTGAGCAAGCCTTGCGTCGGAGTTGTGGGGATCATCACCGAGGCCTTGACGTACGCAGAACGACCCGACTTTTGTCCACTGTTTGTACACCAGAGGCATTGACGTCAAGAGACTTCTTCGACATGATTAGGTGTAACTGCCGGTCACACTGACATGGAGGAATTTCATGGCACGCTCGACGCTCGATATCCGCAATCCGAAGATCACGGATCGCCAGGACACCGGCGCCCGGCTCCTCCAGTCCTCCGCCCGCATGTCGTACGACCCGACGGTCGAGGTGGACTGGGACGCGCCCGTCCCCGACGACCTGTACGGCCTCACCCCCGAGTGGTCCTCGCTGTACGGCACGCCGATGTGGGACGAGATGACGTTCGAGCAGCAGATCACGCTGACGAAGCATGAGGTGTCCTCGATCATGGGCACCGGAATCTGGTTCGAGATGATCCTCCAGCAGATGGTCATCCGGGACATGTACGCCAAGGACGCGTCGCAGGCCCACTTCCAGTTCGCGCTGACCGAGGTAGCCGACGAGTGCAGGCACTCGGTGATGTTCGCTCGCACCGCCGAGAAGTTCGGTTGCCCCTCCTACGTTCCACGCAAGTCGGTGGTCACGCTGGGTCGCGGGTTCAAGGCGCTCGCCTCGGGGGAGGTCGCGTACGCCGGCATTCTCGTCGCCGAGGAGATCCTCGACGTCATGCAGCGCGACTGGATGAAGGACACACGCGTCCAGCCGATCGTCCGCGTCACCAGCAAGATTCACGTGGTCGAAGAAGCCCGGCACATGCGCTTCGCCCGGGAGGAGACCCTGCGACGAGCCCAGGGCATGAGCAAGGCGCACCGTGCTGCGAGCCGCGCCTGCATCGCGATCGCGTCCAATCTGATCGTCTCCAGCATGATCAATCCCGCCGTCTACGCGGCAGCCGGACTGGACACCGAACGCGCGCTGCGCGAGGCGAAGAACAACCGATTCCGGGCCGAGAAGATTCGCGAGAGTTCGCAGCCGCTCATGCGGTTCCTGGACGACGCCGATCTGCTGGGCGGTCCTTCCCGGCACCTCTACAAGCGTGTGAACATGCTCTGAGGCGCTCCGCACCCGTGCGCCTTTCTGGTAGCACCCACTTCCAAAAAGGTGCACGGGCGGCGAAGCCGCCTACCCCCGCAACCGCGGCGCCAGATCCCGCTCGAAGAGTTCCAGGAACCGCTTCTGGTCGTGGCCCGGAGCGTGGAAGACCAGGTGGTTCAACCCGGCATCGAGATACGGGCGGATCTGCGCCACCGCCTCATCCGGATCCGACGCCACGATCCACCGCTTCGCCACCTGCTCGATCGGCAACGCATCCGCCGCCTTCTCCATCTCGATCGGATCGTCGATCGAATGCTTCTGCTCCGGCGTCAACGACAACGGCGCCCAGAACCGCGTGTTCTCCAGCGCCAACTCCGGATCCGTGTCGTACGAAATCTTGATCTCGATCATCTTGTCGATCTCCGCCACATCACGGTCCGCCTTCTCGGCCCCCTCCGCGACCGCAGGCATCAACTTCTCCGTGTACAACTCCATGCCCTTACCGGACGTGCAGATGAACCCGTCGCCGCTCCGACCGGCATACCGGGCCACCACCGGACCACCGGCGGCGATGTACACCGGAATCCCACCCTCGGGCACGTCGTAGATCGACGCGCCCTTCGTGTTGAAGTACTCACCCTCGAAGTCGACCCGGTCGCCGAGCCACAGCTCACGCATCAACCGGACCGCCTCCCGCAGCCGCGCGAACCGCTCCTTGAACTCCGGCCACTCCCCCGCAAAGCCTGTCGCGATCTCGTTGAGCGCCTCACCGGTACCCACGCCGAGCATGATCCGCCCCGGGTACAGACACCCCATCGTCGCGAACGCCTGCGCCACCACCGCCGGGTTGTACCGGAACGTCGGCGTCATCACCGACGTCCCCAACTGCAACCGCTCCGTCCGCTCCCCGACCGCCGTCATCCACGCCAACGAGAACGGCGCATGACCACCCTCGTGCCGCCACGGCTGGAAATGATCCGACACCGTCGCCGAATCCATACCGTGTGCCTCCGCCAGAACACCCAGCTCCACCAACTCCCGCGGACCGAACTGCTCCGCGGACGCCTTGTAACCGAGCTTGAGTTCGTGGGCCACCGTGTACTCCTTCGTCTTCACGTCCGGTTCGCGAGATGCAAACCTCTTCTGCAGGTTAGAGCGCGGCCAACAGGCTGGCGAGCGCCGCTCCCAGTGCCACCACCGTCAGTGTCACCGCGAACAGCCACAACTCGTGGGGCGGCGGCATCGGTGCGCCGTCGCGCAGGGCCTTCTCGACCTGCGACCACCGCCGCATGCCGACGAGGGCGGCTGCCGCGGCGAGGCCGATCAGGATCAGGCCGAGGGTCGTCCGCACCCACCCGGTGCTGAATTCGGGGACCAGGTGGATCATCGCGATGCCACCGGCCAGGAGTGCGAGCGAACTCCGCATCCAGGCGAGGAATGTCCGCTCGCTTGCGAGGGTGAAACGTTCGTCGGGCCGGTCGTTGTCGGTCACCGAATCATCTTTACACCGGTTCACGGGAACCGCACCAAGCAGGTCCCCCGCAGTTCTAGATTGGAAGGGCAGGCCACAGCCAGGGGGCGTCCATGCGACCGTTCGAAGCTCTGCGATCCGCGTTCTCTCTGCGTGTGCTGGCGGTGATGTTGCTGGTCGTTTCCGGGTGGGCGGCGCTCGGCCCGCCGTCGGTTTCGGCGGAGCCCCGCATCACCAGGGTGGACGTGTATTCGGAGTCGATGGGCCGGTGGGTGGCCAACGACGTCATCTCTCCCGCATCGGGCGCTCCGGCGCCCACCTTCTACCTGCTCACCGGAATCGGTGGCGGGTCGGACGGGATCTCCTGGTTCAACAACACCGGTGTGCGGGACTTCTTCGCCGACAAGCACGTCAACGTGGTAATGCCGATCGGCGGCCAGTACAGCATGTACACCGACTGGGATGCCGACGACCCGGTCCTCGGCCGGAACAAGTGGCAGACGTACCTGACGAGTGAACTCCCCGCAGCCATCGACAGCCGGTTCACGACCACCGGGGCGAACGCCATCGGCGGGGTATCGATGGCGGGCGGCGCGGTACTCGACCTCGCCGTTCAGGCTCCGGGTTTCTATCGGGCCGTCGGCTCGTACAGCGGGTGTGCCGCGACGAGCGGACTGCTGGGTCAGGCGATGGTGCGGTCGATGGTGGAACTGCGGGGCGGCGGCAATGCGGCCAACATGTGGGGCTCCGCCATGGATCCGCGGTGGCGGGTACACGACCCGATGCTGAATGCCGAACGACTGCGCGGCACAGAATTGTTCGTCTCGAGCGGCAACGGGCTTCCCGGCAGCATCGACAACCACGACCCCATGCTGGTGGTGCCCCAGACGATCGGCGGCAGCGTCGTCGAGATGGTGACCAACGTGTGTGCGGCCGCGTTCCAGTCGCGGCTGCACTCGCTGGGGATTCCCGCCACGTTCGCCTACGTCTCGCAGGGCACGCATTCGTGGGGGCTGTTCGAGACCGAGTTACGGGAGTCCTGGCCCGTCATCGGCAGTGCGATCGGGGCGTGACCCCAGGGAGTGTTCCAGGATCGGCCCGATGACCGCGAGGGCTTCCGGCGTGGTCATCCGCAGGTGGTCGCATTCCACCTTGTGCTCGACGATCACGCCGGTGATCGCGGGCTGCCAGACGCTCGGCGACGGCCGTTCGCCTTCCTCCCCGTCGGCGGACTGCGCGGCGCTGAAGAACACCAGGTCGCCGTCGAACACCCGCGGCCGGTATCCGGTGGAGATCTGCTTCGAGTTCTCCAGGCCGGTGCTGATGCGACCGAGGAGGGTCGACGCGAACGCGGGGTCGCGGCCGAAGGATCGTCCGAGCATCTCGACCAGCTGCTCGCGGTACGACGTGCCGCCCTCGCCCTCGCCCTCGAACTCGACACCCAGCCCGTGCAGCCACTCCTCGGCGTTCACCTCCAGGTCACCGAAGTCTTCGCCCTCCGCGACGTAGCTGTCCATCATCGCGAGCGTGCCGACCTCGGCGCCGGACTCGCGGAGTTCGACGGCGACGGCCTGGGCGATGACGCCGCCGAGGGACCAGCCCAGCAGGTGGTAGGGGCCCTGGGGCTGCACTGCGCGCATCTCGACGACGTACCGGTGGGCGAGCTGCTCCATCGACTCGAACGTCGTTCCGCCGCTGAGGATCGGCAGCTGCAGCCCGTACACCGGACGGTCGGGTGAGACGTACTTCATCAGTCCGGCGTATCCCAGCGCGAGTCCGCCCGCCGGGTGCACGCAGAACAGCGCGGGTTGCGCACCGGACGCCCGGAACGGAACGACGACGTTCAGCACGTCGTCGGCGGGCATGCTTCCGAGCGCCGACGGGTCGACGATGCGGCGGGCCAGGCCCTCCGGCGTGGGGTTGCGGAAAATCCACTGCAGGACGACGTCGGTGCCGAGCCGGTCGCGGAGCGCGGACGCCACCCGGGTCGCGACGAGCGAGTTCCCGCCCAGTTCGAAGAAGTCGTCGTCGGCCCCGACGCGGTCGATGCCGAGGACGTCGGCGAAGACCTCCGCCACCGCCTCCTCGACCGGGGTGGCGGGTGCCCGGAACTCTCTGGGCGCGAGCACCGGTGCGGGTAGCGCTCGCCGGTCCAGCTTGCCGGTGCGGCCGACGGGCAGCCGGTCGAGCACCACCAGCTGGGTGGGCACCATGTACGGGGCGAGATGGGATCCGGCGTATCGGAGCACCTCGGCGGTGTCGATGCTCGCACCGGCTTCGGCGGTCACGTATCCCACCAGCCGGTCGCCGGTGCCGCTGTGCACGGTGACCGCCGCGCGGCCGACGCCGTCGCAGCGGGCCAGCACCGATTCGATCTCGCCGAGTTCCACCCGCTGGCCCCGGATCTTCACCTGGAAGTCGTTGCGTCCCTCATACTCCAGCCTGCCGACCTCGCTCCACCGCACGAGGTCGCCGGTCCGGTACATGCGGGAGCCGGGTTCGCCGAACGGGTTCGCCACGAAGGACGCGGCCGTCAGCGCCGACCGCCGGTGGTAGCCGCGCGCGAGCCCCGGCCCCGCGACGCACAGTTCCCCGATCACGCCCACCGGAACGGGCTGCAACCACGTGTTCACCACGATCACCTCGACGCCCCGCCCGGGGCCTCCGACGTTCACCGGTTCGTCGGGGGACAGCACCTCGCTGATCGTCGTCTGGACCGTGGCCTCGGCCGGGCCGTACCCGTTGAAGACGAAGCGCCCCGGGGTCCAGCGGTCCGCCAATTCGGGGGGGAACCGTTCGCCCCCCATCGCGAGTATCCGCAGGGAGGGGAGGTCCTCGGGGCGGAGGGTGTCCAGGATCGTGGGTGTGAAGAAGGCGTGCGTGACGTGCTCGGCCTCGAGCAGTTCGGCCAGTTCCCTTCCCCCGAAGATTCTCGGCGGCACGATCACCAGAGTCGCGCCGACGGCGAACGCCATCAGCAGTTCGAACACGGACGCGTCGAAATTCGGCGACGCCAGGTGCGACACCCGGGCACCGTGCATCGACGCGAACCGTTCCCGTTCCTCCACAGCGAGATTCGCGAGACCGCCGTGCGTGATCACGACGCCCTTCGGTGTTCCCGTCGATCCCGATGTGTAGAGCAGGAACGCGGCGTGCTCGACTCTCAGCGGACGCAGACGGTCGGCGTCGGTCACCGGGTCGCTCGAGTACCCGTTCGCCACGTCGGGATCGTCGAGCAGCAGCCACGGCATCACGCCGGGCAACCGGTCACGGTGCGCCGTCACCGTCAACCCGAGCACCGCACCCGAATCCTCGAGCATGCCGCCGGTGCGCGCCGGCGGCAGGGTGGGATCGACCGGCACGTAGGCCGCCCCCGATTTCGCGACCGCCCACACCGACAGCACCCATTCGATCGATCGCGGCACGCCGATCGCGACGAAGGAATCCGGGCCGGCACCGCGACGGATCAGCGCCCTGGCCAGCCGGTTCGACCGCTCGTCGAGTTCCCGGTACGACACGGTGACGCCGTCGCACGACACCGCGGTGGCCCCCGGGGCGAGCGCGGCGCCCGCGGTGAGGACGTCCGGGAGGGTACGTTCCGCGACCGCGGGGAAGCCTCGCATGGGCACGAGTTCGTCCCGTTCGAGGGCGTCGAGGATCTCGAGGTCGCCGACCCTGATCGACGAATCGGACACGGCCGCATCGAGCATCCGGACGAACCGGTCGGCCAGGCCGGCGACGGTTTCGGCGTCGAAAAGGTCGGTGGCGTAGGTGAAACCGGCGGTGATGCCTGCCGGCGTTCCGTCGTCCGTGTACTCCTCGGACAACGTCAGTTGCAGGTCGAACCTGGCGATCGTGGCACCGAGGTCGATGCCCTCGACCTCGACGCCGGGCAGCGAAAGGTCGGGGCGCTCGACGTTCTGGAACTCGAGCAGCACCTGGAACAGCGGGGAATGTGCCGTCGAGCGGGGCGGATCGAGCGCTTCGACGACCTTCTCGAACGGCACCTCGGCGTGGGCGTACGCACCGAGATCGACGTCGCGCACCTGTTCGAGCAGTTCGGAGAACCGGCTCGCGTCGGAGACGACGGTCCGCAACACCACGGTGTTGACGAACATCCCGACGACGTCGTCGAGTTCGGCCTCGCCGCGCCCGGCCACCGGGGTGCCGACGGCGATGTCCTCGGTACCGGACATCCTCGCGAGGAAGGCGGCCAGGGCGGCGTGCGCGACCATGAACACGGTCGACTGGTGCGCCGACGCCGTCGCCAGCAGCCGGCGGTGCAGGCCGGCCTCGATCTCGAATCCGACCCTGCTCCCGTCGGGTGTGCGTTGCATCGACCGTGGGCGGTCGGAGGGCAGGTCCAGGGCGGCGGGGAGACCGGCGAGCGTGGTGCGCCAGTAGTCCAGTTGCTGCGACACCATCGACTGCGGATCGTCTTCCGATCCGAGGAGTTGACGCTGCCAGAGCGTGAAATCGGCATACTGGACTGTCGGCGGGTGCCACTCCGGGGCGTGCCCGGCCGCCCGCGCGGTGTAGGCCACCATCATGTCGCGTGCGAGCGGGACCATCGACACGCCGTCCGCGACGATGTGGTGGACCACGACCAACAGCACCCGGTCGGTGTGGGAGGTCTCGAATACGGCTGCCCGCAAGGGGATCTGCCCGGTAACGTCGAACCCTTCCGAGACAGCCGCCGACAGCCGTTCCCGCAACTCCTCGTCGCTCGACACGGTCGTGACAGGCAGGTCCGGCATCGAATCCGCAGCGGAGAGGATCACCTGCACCGGTTCGTCGCCGGCCATCGGGAATCGGGTTCGGAGCGATTCGTGGCGCTCCACCACATCGGTCATCGCGGCCCGCAGTGCGTCGAGGTCGAGTGCGCCGGTGAGCCGGAACGCCATGGCGATGTTGTAGGCGGGCGAAGAGGTGTCGAACTGGTTGAGGAACCACATGCGGGTCTGGGCCAGGGACAGGGGAATACGCTCGGGGCGCGGCGCTGCCCGCAACTCCGGCCGGTGCGTCAGCACTCCGGCTTTCGCCGCGCGCTCCGCGAACCCGGCCACGGTGGGCGCCTCGAACAGGGCGTGCACGCCGACACCGACGCCGAGAGCGGCATCGACCCGTGCGACGACCCGGGTGGCCGACAGCGAATCTCCGCCCAACCGGAAGAAGTCGTCGTCGGCACCGACGCGGTCGACACCGAGGACGTCGCCGTACACTTCGGCGACGACGGCCTCGAACGGGGTTGCCGGAGAACGGAATCGGCGCACCGGAGCGTCCGGTGCGGGGAGTGCGGCACGATCCAACTTCCCACTCGCCGTCACCGGCAACTCCCCCAACACCACCACCACCGACGGCACCACACCCCCCGGCAACACCGACCCCGCAAACTCCACCACCACACCCGGATCCACCCGCACCCCCACCTCCGGCACCACATACCCCACCAACCGACCACCCTCACCCACCACCACCACCGCAGCCGCCACCCCCGGACACCGCCCCAACACCG
>NZ_JASHKW010000043.1:0-32549 GCF_030056915.1 Rhodococcus sp. IEGM 1307 | reverse complement strand
GGGCATTTCGCCGTTATGACACCCTCAGGCACTCATGCGAATCGGTGTATCGAGGGTAAGGGATCATCGTCAACCTCCCGCTCGACCACACCGCGGAAACGGTGAAAGTCGCACTGATCAAGGTGTTTCGCAGTTTACCGAGACACTTACGGAAGACTCTAACTTGGGATCAAGGCACGGAGATGGCGCAGCACCGTGAAGTCGCCGCCGCCACCCGCGTCGACATCTACTTCGCCGAACGCAGTAGTCCCTGGCAGCGCGGCGCAAACGAGAACTTCAACGGACTCGTCCGTCAGTACTTTCCGAAGGGAACTGACCTGTCCCTCCACTCCGAAGGCCGGGTCAGGGCCGTGATGAGGCAGCTCAACACACGGCCGCGAAAGACCCTTCACTACGCGACACCCGCGTCGCTCTTCAACGCAGAGCGGATGCCCCCTTTGCAAACTCGGAAAGCTGATCCTGAGGCCAACTTGATGCATTAGGCACCATCTCGCAGTTCCCCATAGCAGGATCATCTGCATGCAGGAATCGTCGGAACGGTCGGGCATGGAGGGACACCAGATCATCGTCGACGTGGACTACAACCTCCTGCTAATTCAGGACCCCCTCGAGACTCGGTTGCTGGGTGTCGCATACGAGGGAGAACGCTGGTTCCTGCGCACAGAGCCAGACAGAGTGGTAATCCACGCCGGCCAACGGGGGCCCGTCGCGGTGACCGTCCAGGTGCGGGATACGGCACCTTCGCCTGTTGACGAACAATTCCGTTCGAGGTGGGAGGACATCGCCGAGCGGTCCTTCATCACCAGCAGTGACGACATGCGGCTCGGCAGTGTCACCGGCGGGC
Organism: Rhodococcus sp. IEGM 1307; assembly: GCF_030056915.1. NCBI lineage: Bacteria > Bacillati > Actinomycetota > Actinomycetes > Mycobacteriales > Nocardiaceae > Rhodococcus > Rhodococcus sp. IEGM 1307. Next base: position 31,705 of record NZ_JASHKW010000043.1, on the reverse strand, counting down.
ATGTCCCCGACATCGACACCCTCACGCCGGCCGGCCCGGGTCTTACCGGATCCGCGCTGCGGCCGTCGGCCGCGCCCGGTACTGGGATGCGGTGGCACCGATCGAGGAGCAACCGGCCGTGAGAATGCTGTTGCAAGTGTGGCCAGCGGAGCCCAGCAGTGCGATTCTCCATCAATACAAGGATCGGTTCACCGGATCCATCGTTCGAGCCGACGAGTCCAAACAGTCCTAAGATGCCGCGAACGGCTTGGCGCATACGACGGAGGCCCCGAGCCGAACGAGCACTTCGGGTAGTGTCGCTGACCAGGGGAAAATTGCTTCCCATATGACCTGTGTTGCAACGACTATGAGAATCCGCCGGCGGTAGCTGGACTCCATGGATATCCGTAGCGGTTCCTGGGTTCCCCGGTTTGGCTGAAGGTCAGGAAGTCGAGTTCGAGTGGCATCAACTCGACGAGCCGGCAGACGGTTACGACTTTCATACGGTGCGCGCATGGCCAGTCGGCACCGAGCCCTACACGCGGCCGGGGCCGTTCAGCTCCAGGGCTTGGCATATCGATCCCGACGGCAGTGCCCACGAGATTGCCGACCTCGACGACACGATCCCGCCCCGGATCGGCACCCCAGCGAGCGGCGTCGTCACCACGTGGAATGACGACGAAGGCTGGGGCGTGATCGACTCTGCGGACACACCGGGCGGTTGTTGGACCTTCTACAGCGCCCTACACCCCGATGAAGTCATCAATGCCCAGCCGGGCGACAGTTTCAGCATCGGCGGAGGAATCCGTGGTCTCGACGTCGGCGAGCAGGTCGACTTCGAATGGGAGTCGGTCATCGATCAGGACGGATACAAATTCCGTGCGATCAAGGTCAGGCCGCGGCGGGAGATCCCACCTTGGCGCGTTGAACGAATCGGTAGGTAGCGCTCGGAGTTGCCAAGGATCGGTGTTCGGTCGGCGATCCGCATACGGAACGAGGGCGGACTGCCGCCGGCCCGCGCTCGAACACCACTTCGTCTCGGTGCAGGTTCGGCTTGGGGAATCGCAAGATGGCCGGCCCGTGGACTGGGATGATTGCGAAATGAGAACCCGCGGAACCGTGCGAAGTTGGGACCGCCAATCGAGGTCGGGCGTAGTGGATTCGTCCCAGACCCCGGGTGGCTGTTGGCTGCCCTCTGCCGCAATCGAGAGCGAAGATGCCTTCGAACTCAATGTCGGCGATCTGATCGACTTCGAGTGGAAGCAATCCGACGCAGAAGCGCCGAAAGACTGGCGGTACCAGGCGACACAGGCGTGGCCTCAACCACAGGTTCCGCGAAAGCCTAAGTGGCTACTCAACCTCAATGCCGACGATGCCACCGACGCACCTCGTCACTTCGTCGAGGCGTGCCATGCAGTCGGTCGGGACACTCAGTGCTTTACCGAGTTCAACAAGTACAGCTCACTCAATTGGACAATCGAAGACACCACGGACGAGATCCCGGCATGGACGATCGGGCTCAATGCCGTCGAGACCCGGGCCAACGGTCCGAACATTCCAAGCGGATTCGGTTTCGGTCTCCCATGCGAGACGGACGTCGCGACGGCGACCTCCGTGATTGCCGAGGCAGTTCAGGACTGGCTCTCGGGATACGAGTTCGTTCTGTGGCCCGTGTCGAGCCGGAGCCCCTTGCTGCTTTTCGCACCTGAAGTCCGGGATGGGAACGCCGTCTGGATCGACCGCGCTGCCGGCTCCGTCACTTGCCTGATCGGTGAGCTCTGCGCGTGGCGTGCCTCAGCTCAGGTGACACAGTCGTATAGCAGAGGTGCGCCGTCGAACGCCTGTCGGAGTACCGGATGACGATCCACTTCCGGTGCTGGATTGCTGTGTAGATCGCACGAATACGTCCGATCACCGAGACCGCCCACGGCCCCGGCTGGAGCCTTTACTTCGCGATGCCACCAGAGCACCCTGGCAGGTGCATCCCGCATCCTCTTTCGAACCACAGACCCGGGAGATTCCTCGATGCGAACACACCACCGACTCCCCGGCACCTCGCTCGTCGTCGGCTCCGCCATCGGAGTCGCGGCCGTGCTGCTGTTTGGGGCGCCGCCGGCCACCGCGGCGCCGACCGAAACCGTCTTCCCCATTCCGGTCGCCGGGATCGGAGTTGGTGTGACCGGACTCCCTAACGCGGGCCACTTCTACATGACCGCCACCGCAGACCCGGACACGCCAGGAGTCACCCGCGTGGGCCCCTACACCGGAGTCTTCGTCCACTGGCGGAACATCTCGACCGGCGAGGGCGGAAGCACGTACCTCGACAACCCCGGCGGCACGCAGATCCGGACCGGTTCCGGGATGGTGGTTGCCGCGGTCACCGTGCCCGACCAGGCGGGAACCCGAGTACTTGCCCTCGTACCCGGCGCCGGCGCCTGGTCCGTGCCGTAACTGTCTGACACCCGCGCCAGGGTCGCGGAAAATAGGACGCCCGATACCAGATCTTCACCGGTGAGACCCGATGAGCACCTCCGCGGGTGGCCTGTTACCGATCCTCTTATGGCAGCAGTCCGCATCGATCGTTACATCGCCGGGTTCCACGCCAGCTGTTCTTCTACGATGTACGGACTGCTGACTATCCATCGGGTCTCAGGGCACGGTCTGGAGGGTTCATGAGCATCCGAATATCGTCGAACACACCGGAGGACGAACCGGGGAACACGTTGTTGCCGGTTCGCGACAGAATCGACGAAGATCTACGAACCCATCCAGCGGTGAGGCTTGCGAGCGAAGAAGTCCCCTTGATGCACCGCACCTCCGGAGAGCGATTCGGTCCAGTCCGGCTCATCGAGCGCGACTCCGATGTCGCCGTCGTATTCGCCGGAGATACGACCCGTTGGGCGGTTCTTGTTCAGCCAGGCGACGATTCACCGAAGGCATCCCTCATCCTCGGGGTACCCAATCCCCGCGCCAACTTCGGTCGCTCATTTCGGGCTTCGCACTTGAAGCGGTTGACCGTCCATCAATCCGGCGATCCGTCCGTCGCGAAGGAACCACCAGAGTTCGGATGGATGGCACTGACCGGAATCGCTGCCGAAGGCGTGTCTCAGTTCGAAGTGAGGTCGTCGCTCTATACAGACACCGGAGGTGTCGGAGCCGACGACGGAGTCGTGTTTGCGGTGCTCCGCGCGCGGTGGAGAGAGAAACTGCACGTCGCAGTAACCCTTGCCAGCGGCGAGACAGTCCACATCCATCATCCAAGCCTGCGGCCCGAGCGCCCGAGCTAACGAGCCCCTGCCGGGCGAGGCGTTGCCGGGTAGGGGTCGGCGATTCTGCGGTCACTGACCGACTATGCACAACCTGGGCCGTCCAGTAGGGACTCGATGAGTGCATGGCCGTCCTCATCGATGCTGAGGATTTTGAACTTCGAGACCCCTTGAGGGTGGAGCATCACCGTGTCGCCTGTTGTCAAACGCGTGCACAACTTGTAGCGGTTGCTCGGTCTCCGGAGACGGCCGCCAGGCGGAAACGGCTCCAGGTGTTCGAACCCGCCGTGAGGGCCTGCAATGAGGTTTCGTCGGCAAACGACCCGTGACAAGCAGCAACGTCATGGAGGAGCATCGAAATAGACCGGTCGGCCTTGTTTCGATGGGTCGCCATTCGAAGTGAGGCGCGGTATGGGAAAACCTAACGGTACCGATGCTGGCGATCTCAACCCTGATAAGGCGAAGTTAGGCCACGGTGAAGAAACCGCCGACCAGCCGAGCGTGGCTCAACTGGGCACGGATCCGTCGAGGTCGGCATTGAGCAGAGTCTTCAACTGGGAAGCCGTCAAGACTCTGCTCACGGTCGCTGGTCTGGTTGTCTCTGGCCTGGCTCTTTGGATTAGCAACTCGACCGCGAACAAATCGCGAGAGTTGCAGGAACAAGCGCAAGAATTGCAAGAACAGTCGGTTGAAATCCAGAAGACAAGTCTCGCCAATGAACAAGGAGTCATGTCAGTCTCGAGAGTGTGGGTGGGACTCAGTAAAGGTGGCGGTGATGAAATCATCTATCCGCAGCAAAACTCAAGACTCGAATCTATACCACTCGAAGTATGGTCGGACAACCCGGTGCGCTACGGGTATTTTACAGTGGCTAATACAGGAACAACATCGATCTTCCTAATACATGGCGGGTTTGGAACCACTGAAAAAGGGTTTCAACTCTTCGATCTTTCGACTCTTTGGTGTCAGAAACGAAATGAACCGAAGTATGTTCACGGATGTCCGACCAGCGAGGTCTTACCGCAGTCGGAACTGTCGTTTGCTGCGGAACTCACGCCGGAATTGATTAGCGTGATGGACGAGGATTGGCAATCGAAGGGTCTTGAGGTTTGTGTCCGTCGCGAGGCCGATTCCGACGGATTCCTCGACTGCACTACGTCCAGACTCGTGGCACTTCCGCGAGGCGTGCAAGGCGCCGTCACGGCCCCGGCGCCGACCCCGCTACCACCACCTCGACCACCTTCATGAGTTGACCGAATCGACCCTGGCGGGTTGCCACATGAGCGAGGGATAGGAGTGGTCGGCTTCCGTCGTCGGTGACGGAAGTGGTCCGCAATCGTTCGATTGTGACGATCCTCGTGGAACCGCTGCTCGCAGCGAAAATAGTAGGACGCGGCTGAATTCTTCTCTTGGGCGCCTGCAGGTAGCGACGGAGGTGTTAATTGTGGATTCGACTGCGTGGGTGGCAGTGGCCGGAATCATCGGTACTGCCGTATCGCCGTGGGTCGTCGAGCGATTGCGCGCCAAGAATGCCCGGAGGGAACAGCTCACGTCGATGCGGCTTGTAATCTATGCCGATTTGCTGAGAGTGACGGCTCGCCTTGCGGCGAACGCAACGATGTGGGCGACGTATCCTGCTGCCAATTTGGAAGAGGTCGACAGCGACGAACTGGATTCCTTGGTCAGCAGGGCGCAGGTCGTATCCAGCAAGGATGTATACCAACGATTCAACGAGTTGGCACAACAGATCAAGGCGTTCCAACTGTTCCGTGTGATGTCCGTGTTGCCACATCTACACAAGATGGATGTCGACGCCGTGGACGACCAGTTGAGTATCCAATACAGGGGACGGCTCGGTGAGCTGGCCGGCATCATCAATGCCACGCAGGGCAGAATTCAGGATGCGATCCGCAATGAAATGCTCGATTGAAGTAAAAGCTACCCAGCTGATTACGAACAGTCGTGACTTCTTCACGGCGAATCAACACCGTTTCTTGGTCGTTGGACCGTGCTGCGAGGCCCTACGAATGGTTGATGTGCAGCGTCATCTCTCGTGGGCGATCGATCTCAGTTATGACGCTCATCCGATGGCCAACCCACATCGACTGACCACTGATCAGGTCATCGACCTGATCAAGGGGAAACCGGTACCGAGCTGTCGTACTCGACGCTCCGCGGGGACCTCTTCTGTGGGCGAAGCCGGCGCCGCGCCGAGTGAGCAACTCTCCTTCTTGCGACATCGAAGGGCCTGGACTCCGGTCCGCAGGAGTTCGCCCACCTGCACCGGAAGGCCGGGCCGCACTACGCCAGCGGAGTCCTGCGCGGGGGCAGTGGAGGTGGGCACAGGGGCAGGGTGGGTACCTGCCCTACGTGCATCCGGCTCGACAGATTCCATCGCTGCCGCAGGTGTAGGTCGAGAGTGCCTCTGCAGTTTCAGGGTCGGTCGTCGCTAGTGGGTGACCGGAGGAGCGGTACGGCGCGAGTTGCATCACTGTGACGAAAGTGGCGAGGGGTGTGGGGTGTGTTGGGATCGTCTGGCGAAAATCCGGTTAGCGCCATTGATGAGGTTCCCCAAAGGATTCCGGCCGGCTCCGCAACAGGGTGCTGTGCGCGAACCTGATCGTCGGAATTTGGCGCGACACAATCCTAGCGAGCACAGCTAGCATAGCTAGCAATGATGCGATTGTGCTGACCACCTCGAAAGCCGCTTTCGTGGTGAGTGAGGCCGTGGTGCAACAGGTCGATGCCATCGACGGGATCGTGTCCGGTGATCCGGGCGCGAGCAACAGTTTGCACGGTCGAGGGGTCGGGTATCGGCTTCAACGACGGGTACCCCAGCGAGTTCCGCGAAACCCTCGTCACATCTTCGAGGAGGGTCGGGACCGTGAACGCCGCTCACCCCGCGGGGCGCATCCGCCGAGATGTGTAAATCCCACGGCGTCCGCTTCTCGGCATTGCACGTCCGGGGATCGGTGACGGACCGAGCGGCGCCGACGGAGGTCTGTCGTGGTCGGTGCCGCGCCAGTGTTCGGGTGCATGAATGTTGTCAGGACCGGACTCCGGGACTCTGCTTCGCCGGTGGGCTGTGCGATGCTGGTGCCACGGTTCGGATTCGGTGACGTCGCGAGGGTGACATGACTGTGCAGGTAATCCAATCTAGTGGACACAACGGGTGGGCGGTCCGGTGCGATCTGTGTGAGCACCGATTCGATGCTGCGGTCGCCGGACAAGCAGCGGCGGTGGCCTTCGCCCGGATCAACGGGTGGGTCGTCGGCGAGACCACCCGATGCCCGATGTGCGCGACTGCCCAAATCGGCTGAGCGCCAGACATCCTGTGTGCGGTTCGCGGAACCGGTAAGTTCCGACCACCAAGAATCGACAACAGCGGCTTGGGCATTCGGCTCGTCAACGGCAGTCGGACGCCGTCACCGACGGGCATCGGATCCGAAGATGGTGGGGAAGGGGCTGGGGCCGAGCGTGAGGGTGGCCGTGGTGGGGTGGAGTCCGACCTGGGGCCAGCTGGTGGTGACGGTCAGTGATCCGGTGGTCGGGTAGGTGCCGATCCAGTACTGCGGCGTGGTTCGGTACGGCCCGGATCCCTTCGGGTCGGTATCGGGGATCGGGTGGAACGGGTCGGCGGGGCCGCCCAGGTCGTCGGCGAGGATGCGCACGGCCAGATAGGACCACTGCGCCGACCAGTCGTGGGGGTCGGTCAGGGGGCGGGTTTCGTAGCGCGCGAAGTCGGCGCGGACACCGGTGACGTACAGCGCGAAGCGCAGCAGAAGCCCGGACGTGAACGCGGTCGCGGCGGATAGTTCGAGGGTGAGGTCGTTCTCGGCCACGATCGGCATGCCCGCGTGCACGGTGATCCCTCCGGTGGTGGGCGGCGCGAGGGCCGGCCAACGATGGCGGCGCATGCTTCATCGTCGCATCGCTCGGCCCACGGTGTCTGTGAATCTCCTGAGAGTCGCTCCCCGCGAGAATGATTCGAGTACGAGACCTACAGCCCGGTAACTGAGTCAGGGTGCCGGCCCCATCGGCAGTGTGCTGTCGTCGAGGGGAGCTGTGGCTGCTCGGGGTTTACCGAGGCACGACGAACGCAGGACGGGACACCCGCCGCCACCGGAACACGCACGCCAGCGCCCAGCGGGGCAGCAGGCAGTGTCAGAGGCGGCGGTGATCAGGCCGCACTCGCAAGTGTCGCGATATCTAGCGCTGTCTAGCGTTTCACCTGTCGGGTTCGTCGGTTCTGCAGCTGACTCCACCCTGACACAGGCTCACTGACCGTCAGAGGTCCCATAGTCCCAGCAGCGCGGTCCGGAGGCTGGGGGAGCGGACGTAGTGGTCGGTCCGCAGCCGTGAGCCAGGGTGCCCGAGATCGGTGAGCGCCTTCTCGGCGTCGGTGAGGGGCAGCGGTGGCAGGTCGGTGCGGGTGCGCAGGAAGAACAGCACCGCTCCGCCCGATCGCGGGATCCGCATCGGATCGGAGATCACAATGGCCGGAGGGTGGATCCACTCGTCGTCGGCGGAGACGAAGACGATCACGTCGTCACGCCGAACGGTGCTGGGTTTGTCGAGGCGGAGCGATTCGAGTTGGTACTTCACCGCCGGCCCACCAGCTGTGGAGTGCCGGCCCCGCTGGTGGTCGAGGACCTGCTGTTCGGTGTGGGTGGGTTCGTAGTCGACGGCGTGTTTGACGAACATCCGGGTGACCGGTGCGGGCAGGAAGTCTGTCTCGGTGCGGAGGCGGCCAGTGACCCCGGGCAGCGGGACGGCGCGGCCGATCTCCCCTTCCCGGAGTGCGTCGTCGAGGAACACCTGATCGACCTCGGTGATCTCGTCGAGGCTGTCGATGAATGTCCGCACGGAGGCGATGATGTCGGGGTCGTCGGTGATGACCACAGCGTCGTCGGCGAGGGTGGAGTTCTCGGACGCGTTCGCCGACCCGATGACGGCCCGGGTGTTGGTGACGATCACCTTGGCGTGCAGGGTCGGTGACGACAGCACCCGTACCCCCTTGTTTACGTAGTACGCGAGGGCGGCGGGGGAGGTGGCGTGCGCCCGGATCGCGGCCTTGGAGGCGTTGACGACCAACAGGTCCCCGGCGCGCAGCGGGAGCAGTTCGGGTGCGTCCTGTCCGAGGTAGCCGATCGCGGCGTACCGGGCGCCTCGGGTGCGGATGGCGCGGGTGATGTGCGGCCACGGACTCGGTCCGTGGAAGGTGGTCCCCATACCGACAGACGGTAACCGGCCGCCCGGCCCGGGCGGGCGATGGTCCCTGGTCCCTGCCCGCTCAGGATCGGAGGCCGATGCTGTGCGGCAGCTCGGTAGAGTGACGTTTGCCCGGTGGAGACGCCGGCAGCACGCACGCCGAATGTGTTGATGGTTTGGTCACCAGGTGATGCACGTTCGCGTGGTACCCATCCGTGAGTGGTCCGGGCGTGGCAGATGGGGTCCTAGGGCTCGTCTGCCACGCTTCGTCGTATCCACAGGTGTGGGCCGAGTCGGGGATCCGATCGGGGGTTGGCGTACACCATCAACCCGGACGCGCCGGGCGACCCCGTTGGACCCCGGGGCCGACATCAGCACCACCCCGCCGCCAAGCCCGCCGGCGAGATCTAGGCCTTGGGGAGCCCGTCGTCGCCGCGGAGCGTGCGGTGGGTGCCGGGCGCAAACCAGTATCCTGTCTGTACCGAGAACATCGAGGAGTGGAATCTGTGGCACGCAAGGTCGTGGTAGAGCTGGTCGACGACATCGACGGGACCGAGTTCGGTGCGGACGGCGAGAGCATCGGCTACACATTCGATGGAGTCGAGTACCAGATCGATCTGAAAGACGAGCACGCCAAGGAGTTCCGCGAGACGCTCGAGTACTACATCGCCCACTCCACTCGCCTCGGTGGCCGCAAACACCGCTCGGACCGGCCGGTCAACCCCGGGGTCGCGAAGCGGCAGCCGGGTGAAATGAAGAAGATTCGCGCCTGGGCGATCGAGCAGGGCTACGAGCTCGCCTCCCGCGGCCGCATCTCCGGGGAGATCGAGCAAGCCTTCCGCGACGCTCACTGACATGCCTCGTCCGGCCCGGTGGCAGGACGTTTTCGCGGCCGCAGGGGCGGCGAAACTCCCCGGCGGCGGCGGCGGCGACCTGACCGGACCGTCCCGGCTGATGACGGGTCGCCCGTCGGCGTCGTGGGCTCGGGGATCCGAGTGCCGCCACCGGCCAGGCGGCGCGCCCCCAGCCGGGGATGGCGCCATGTTCGAGTTGATGTACGCGATAGCGTCGGGACCTGGACCGATGGTCGAGGACGCCGAGTTCACCGCGCGCGGGTGAGCCGGAGCGGGATCGGAAACGCTACCCAACCCTAAAGAAGCTAAAAAGACTAAAAACACTAAAAGAAGCTAAAGGTGCTGGTAGCGTCCTGCTTCATGAGGAATCCGTTCACCCCGTCGTTCGGGGCGCCGCCCCCATCCCTGGTGGGCCGCGCCGACCTCGTCGCAGACTTCGGCGACGCCCTCGACGACGGTCCCGGCGCTCCCGGTCGCGCGACGATCTACACCGGCGCCCGCGGAGTCGGTAAGACGGTCATGCTCAACGAGGCGGAGGCACAGGCCCGCAGCCGTGGCTGGCTCGTCGTATCCGAGACCGCCACACCCGGATTGGTCGACCGGCTCACCGGAGAACACCTCCCTCGGCTGCTCCGCGAACACGGCGAAAACGGGGGAACGAAGCGACGCCTCTCGGGGATCACTGCCGCCGGGCTCGGGGGTGTCAACTGGACCACCACCGACTCACCGCCGCCGGCGGTGAGCCTGCGGCACCAAATCGAAGAACTCACCGACGCCCTTGCCGAACACGAAACCGGCCTGTTGATCACCGTCGACGAGATCCACCGCAAACTCACCGACGACCTGCGTGCACTCGGCGCGATCGTCCAGCATGCCTTCCGCGAAGAGCGGGAACTGGCCTTCGTCGCCGCCGGCCTGCCCGCCTCGATCAGCGACCTCCTCAACGACGACGTCCTGACCTTCCTACGACGCGCCGACCGACATTCCCTGGGCGCCGTGCCCCTCGACGAGGTCGCCCAGGCCATCCGTGAGCCGATCGAGGGAACCGGACGCTCGATCACCGACGCCGACTGCCGCACCGCAGCGGAGGCCACGAACGGCTATCCGTTCCTGATTCAACTTGTCGGATACCACATCTGGAGGCAGAACCGGACAGCGTCGGTGGTCTCAACCGGCGATGTCACAGTCGGTGTCGCCGCGGCGCGTCGCCGGATCGGATCGTTGGTCCTCGAGCCCAGCCTCGCGGGGATCTCCGATGTCGATCGCAGCTTCCTGGTCGCGATGTCGCAGGACGACGGCCCGAGCCGGATCGGTCAGATCGCCGTCCGGCTCGGCGTCGACGGAACCTATGCCAGCCAGTATCGGTTGCGTCTAATCGACGCCGAGCTGATCGCCTCGGTCGGTCACGGGATGCTCGACTTCACCATGCCGTATCTGCGCGAGTACCTGCGCGAGCACGCCGCCGCACTGGGGCTGCCGAGGCATTCCTAAACTCTTAGGTGTCGTCGGCGTCGGACTTCTCTCAAGCGGGCGCGGGTCAACGCGGCAGCATTGCGGCAGATCTCGCGGCGGCCGTCGAGGCGACCACCACAACCGTCGGCCCGGCGCTCTTACGCTGTGAACATCACGAGAGCAGCGAGAGAGGGATCATGAGTTACGAAGCGATCTACGACGGGGTCCGTTATCCGCTCGCCGATGCAGCCGCCGCCCACGGCCTCGAGGAGGCTATCAGAGGCATCTTCGCAGACAACGGCAACGGCGGTTTCGTCGGCTTTGTCAGCCAGAATTCCACGGTGCGCCTCCTGATTACTTCGGCGACTCCGGTCGCGATTCGAGGCAGTGACGAGCCGAATCCGAGCGTCGTCTACCACTGGTAGCCCCGCCCGCAGCCGATGCCCCCTCGGGCCGCGACGGTGTGTCCGTCCTTGCCGAGGATGGGATGTCAGCGAGACTTTCGGCAACGATCCATCGTCAGCAAGGAGGGCATGGTGCCCAGCCTCATATTCAACGGCGTCACCTACGACATCAGCCACACCAGATTCGAGGCCACCCGCGAGCTGCTCGCACGGTTCGCCGAGGGACACACCACGGGAGTGGCCATGTCCCTCACCCATGGCGGCGCTCGACACCACCTGTACATCACGCCCGGGGTGCCCATCACACTGGTGGAATGACGAGTCCGACCGGATCGCCGTCTCCGGCTTCGCGAGGGAACTGCGGTGATCACGGAACCATGCGGCCGCCCATCGGAACCGACCGCAGCAAGCGAATGCATTCGGCCAAGAGGGGCACCGAATCCGCCGAGATCCCGCCTCGTTGCAGTCATCCCCGGGGCGGTTGTTGCACCGGGTTGTCCTGGCTTCGCAGTACGGTCGGAATCGTGCACATACCTCTCTCCGACGCTGTAGATCGCTTCAAGCGTGAGCCGGGCGCTCCAAGCAACGCCTACGACTGGTACCGGCGATGTGCGACCCGCCACGGAACCGTCTGGCTCGGCTATCACCGCATCGCCGCGATCAAGCAGGGGCGGCGGTGGACGGTCGATGAGGCCGATCTCAAGGATGCGTTGATCAAGCACCGTGAGCAACAGGCCCAGGTAGCCCGGAGGACAGCTGACTACGACTTGCAGATCCTCCACCCAGATACCGTGTTAACCGTCGGTGGCGGGTACTGGGTGAAGGGCGGCTTTCACTTCCTCTGGAACGATATGGACCGTGCTCGGCAGCGAAGCAGCGGCTTCTGGCGCTGCAACACGTGCTGGGCACCCGCTGCGACCGAGCGCAACCGCGAGGAGTGCCACCGCTGCCGGGACTGGAGCTCGTGTGGCGATGACTGCACCCTCAGTCGGATCTATTGCTCCACCTGCGCTGCGTCCGAGGCGATGTAGCGTCTGCCGCTCGACCAAGAGAGGTCGAACTGTGAGCCTCGGTAGTCTCGTGGCTGCTACAACTGAATGCGTGAATGAATTAATGCATTCATTAATTTATTATGGAGGACCGTGCTACTCGCGACCCCTATGCGCGCTGACTTGAGGATCGGGGTCGGGGAGCAGTCTGACTGCATCGGAATGTGTGAGTGATTAGTTCATTCATGCATGCGTTCCAGCAGGGACGTGCTGCCGCGACACCGCTCCGCGCTGACTTGTCCCCGAATGCCCCTGCTGCTGGCGTCGCTCAGTGGTCGACAGAGAAGGGGATGCGTTCCGTCGAGCCTTCTCGCGGGCGAGGTACTTGTAGAGGCCAGCCTGGCTGAGGTTGTAGCGCTTCGCCAGCTCTGCGACGGAGTGCTCGCCCCGTTGGTGCTCCTCGAAGAGTTTTGACTGTTGCACCGGGTCGAGGAGGGGCTTGCGGCCGGCGAAGCCGCCTGCAGCTTTACGTCGGGCGTTGCCCTCCATCGTGCGCAGGCGGATCAGGCCAGACTCGAACTCGGGGAAGGTAGTCGACAACATTGCGAAGACCGTTGCGCCGATCGGCTCGTGAGGGTCATTGACTGTGCCGTCGAACATCAACAGCACGTCGCGGGCCTGGAGGTCTGTTGCGATCGCGCTGAGGTCAGCGACCGAGCGTGCCAGCCGATCGAGGGAGGTAACTACCAGGGTGTCCCGCGCGGACAACGCAGACAGTGCCGCAGTCAAGGCTGGACGGGGTCTGTCCGTACCCGTCAGTCCGTGGTCAACATGAATGGAATCGTTGTCCACGCCTAACACTCGCAGCTGATCGCGCTGGTCCCGTTCGTCGCGCGAAGACGACGAACACCGTGCGTACCCGATCAGCATGCTCACATCGTATTCTACGTATAGACCCCTTTACGTAGTGCTTCGGCGAGCGGGAAGACCAGGTAAGTGGAGCAATGCGCCGGATACAATAGCGGGCCTACTCTCTTCGGAGGTCGAGATCGATCGTTGCAGTGGCCAATTCACTCCAATCGGGTAGAGGCTTACTGTTCGTCCATGACCATCGCCCGGACCTCACGTTCGAGTACGTCCGGATCTGCCTGGGGGTCAAAGGCCGCATCTCCTCAACCTCTACGAAGTATCGAGGCGTCCACTCGCCCCCTTTCAGTTCGCCGATCAGCGCCGACACCACACCGGTCCAGTTTTTCTCCCGAGCTGCCCACTCGACGGATTCTATGGATCGACTTTTGAAGTTGGGTATTGATGCCGAACGCGAGAAATGGCCACAACTTTGCCAAACTCCGAACACGCTATTTCCTCTCTCTGGACGCTGCGTGGCTGCGAGGCAGGTCCGCCGCGAAGTCATTGACCAGTTCGAATACCGACTCGTGCTTTTGGCCATGATCGCAGACACGTCGGAACAAGTGCTCTGAGCTGCGCAACGGGCGGAGCAATGGGCGCGGGCTACGGCCATCCTGGAGGGGGTAGGAGTCGTCAAAAGGCCGCATCGTTCCAGGAGCATGGGCATCCGATACAGATCGCTTGAATGGGCTGCCGATCTCGGCAAGAAAAGTCGCTCACCTTTACGAAGGGTCTTCATCCTGGCCACAGCCATGAATCCAACTGAGGGGTGTTCTGCCCGCACCAGGGACGTCCGTCAATGGAACAACTGCATGTTAGCGCACCCTGTCGTACGCTGAATCGATTTGCATCCCGGTCGAAATGAGAGGCTGCTGTGCGCAACGTCCTTCCAGAGTGGTACTCCCCTGACGGAGGAGTCATATACTCGATCCTCACAGCGGGCACGATTGCGTTAGACGCGAATGTCCTCCTCGACCTGTACAGGCTCGGCGCAGACGAGCGCCAGCAGATCCTCGACGTCTTCGCAAAAGGCGGTGTACGTGAGCGTCTGTGGCTGCCGTACCAGGCTGCATTCGAGTACCAGAAGAATCGTGTCAAGGTTGCCACCGACCATGTCAAGCAATACGACGACATACGCGAGGCCCTAGCGAAATCAGAGTCATCCGTATTAGCTGAGGTCGGCATGCTTCGCGACAAGTCCGTCAAAGCAAAACTCGAAAAGATCGTGAGGGAATCCCTACCCGCCGCGATCGAACAGGTGACCGACGAAATCGAGAGACTCCAGTCTCAAAACACCATAAGTCTGGAGCATTCTGCTTCTGACGATGAAATACGGGAGAAGATCGACGCGCTGTTTATCGACGAGGGGCAAATTGGTCAGAAGCCCAGCGAAGAAGATATCGCCGATCGGATGGCGACCGTTGATCAGCGGTATGAAGACAAAGTTCCGCCAGGATATAAGGATGCCTCGAAGCGTGAGGGTCGCGAGGGTGACCTTCTCGTATGGTATGAAATTCTTGCCTACGCTGAAAAATCTGATCGTCCGTTGCTGTACGTAACTTCTGATACAAAGGAAGACTGGTACGAACGAGTAGGCGGAAAAACCGCAGGTCCACGTAGGGAACTGCGAGTCGAGATGATGAAGAAGACCGAGAACTTCTACCATCAAGTGTCCCTCAACAGGTTTCTTGAGCTGGCGAACGAGCATTTGTCCGCAAACGTTGAAACAGACACCATTCAGGTCGTAGACGAAATCAACGAGCAGCGGCGCGCAGAGTCGAACCTCTTGAGCGAGCTGCATCACCCTATGATCGTCGCCGAACTTGACAATGCCCTAGCGACGCTGCGGCCGGCGACGGCGAACTACCAGCATGTATTCCGTGTTAAGGAGATGCTGAACGGGGAGCGCCCCTTTGATCCCGTCAGCGCACAGGCTGCGTTAGTTATTCTTCAAGAGCTTTCTGCAAAAGGCCGGGCACGAATAAAGCGTGCTAGACGCAACGAACTTTCGAGGCAACAGCGAACCGAGGATCGGGCACGTGAAATTCGCAATATGCTCGTGCATTACCCCGCAGAATCACTCAAGGTTCTTGGCTCGTCCGGGGGGAAACTGGACGAATTAATCGAATTATCGAAGAATGATCCGGAAATAATTACACTTTTGGCGGAGGAGATGGCACGGATTGAAGATGAAAACCGATATGGACCTCGGCAGGCAAGGATGAGTCGGGCAGATGCTCTCGTCGACGACGAGGAATTAATTGAGCCGAATATATCAGATGTTAGACCAGGCTGAGCGAGCTAAGTTCTTGAAAGTCGCCCGCTGATAGGCCTTGATGGTTCGGACGTATCGGTTTTAGTGCCTGGCTGTTGAGTCGGACTCATGCGTATGTGTGACGGGCGGTCGCGTCCAATTGGCCTCTCGGGCGCGTACTGGTCCGTTGCCAAAAGAGTAAGAGATGGTGGCCCTAATCTCGGCTAGGTTCTCGCCAGCGCTCCGGTCTTTCACCTCGAACTGAACGGTCTCGCCTGCATGGCAGAGGCGCGGCAAGTTCTCAGTTGGTATCAAGTCCATGTCTTCGTAATACGTTCCGGTACTGGATACGACGTTTGAGTCGGTGGGATCCGGGTTCTGTACAGAGACGTACGTCAACTTGAGGCCGTGCACAGTGACTGTGGCACCCCGGCATGTCAGGAGCAAGTTCTGCCACGATGTAACTTTTGAGAACGATACTGTGTCGTCCGGCCGCGATCCCTCCGACTCCAGTCTGCTGAGCAGTTGCCGCACGTCGCCGAGTGTGGCGAGCATACCCGGCTTCACATCGAACTGGACATCGACCGATGCTTCCGCAACGGCGACCGAGGAGAGACTCGCCTCGGCTGCGATGCGGGACTGCTCGGCAGCGGTTCGGGCGCTGCTTGCCATCGAACGTGTGAGGTACGCGTAGTAGCCCGTGATGGCAGTCAGTGCGACTGTCGATACGAGGATGATGAGGGGATCCCAGTCATTCATCCAGTCGGTAGCGGTGGCAAGGTTCACCCGGCCAATCTTGCCTCGATTCCATTAGTTAGTTAGTAAATCGCGTAGGGGACCTGAACTGTCTCGGAATCGGTCGATATCTTTAGCTCGTTGTCGTTGTGGCCAGCTGAGCTGGACTCTTGCGTTGTGGACGGTGTCTTGAACGGAGGCAGCCGCCCGTGCTGGGCGGCTCCCTTCGCTCGGCTTTTGTTATCGAGTTGATGCAGTCACGCTGGGTGCGTGCGCCGGGTTTGCCTGATTCTTTCGTGAGTGTCCGAGGGCGAGCAGTTTGTCGTGGGCGACGTCGGCTCGAACGCGGCCTCTCGAATGTTCGACCCATTCTTCGATTTTCGGTAGATATTCGTCGATCAGCATCGATCTCTTCTCCCGCGGTGGGGTCGGGATATCGGCGGTGTCGCGTTCGGCGACAAGACGGGCGACGGTGTGATGCGAGCACCCCGCCAGCGCGGCGGCGGCGCGATATGACTTCGTCAGGTCGTAGGCGGCAAGAATTTCCATGACTTCCTTGGCAGACTTCACGGCGGCCTCTCCTCGAGGACTCGCGTTTCGGCGTGGTAGCACCGTCGAGCGAACCCGAGGAGAGGCCCCGATCCGGGGAGGCGATCGGGGCGAGGATCAAACGTGTCGTCCAGCGGACACACCCGAGTGGGCAGTTTCGTGTCCGCCAGTGGGCAGAAACCCATGTCCGTCAGCGGGCAGTTTCGTGACCACTACCGGGCACTTTCGTGACCGCCTATGGCCAGTTTTTCATGTCCGCCGACATGAGGGTGGATCCCTCACGGGTCAGGTGTCAACCAGAGCCGGGGCAGTCCCTTCCGATCAGTGGAACGAGCTTCGTGTGCCATTGCCCCAGTGTTCGGGCATCGAGAGAATCCAGTGACGTCACAGACCGTCATTTCGATCTCGTTACGTCAACGGTGGGTCCTTCTTCCGCAGCGCAGGGCGGTCGCGGTTGCGCCCTTCGGGGGCGCGGCTGCGTCCGGATCTCGTTTGAACAGGCCCTCGCCTTGGCTGTGATGACCCAATTCCCGGGCTTGTCCATCGCATGCGATGGTGGCGAGGACCTCGACATTCGGGACGCCACGATGTGGTGCCACATCAGCAATGTTGAACACACGCGATGGCGCCGCGATCACCAATTCGCTATCGACTGTCGTCGAAGAGGGTCCAGCCACCAACGATTGCCACGAGGCCTGCCTGTTCCGAAACCGCGTTGTTGAGACAGTGGAGCTGAGGGAGCACCGGGGTAAATAGACAATCGAGTCGGATTCTTGACATATTTGAAAACGTGACGCTAGTCTCATATGCCTGGCGCCTTCGCGTCAGGGTAGTTAACAGCGATGAGATGCCACACCGGTTGACGGGGTGGCTGGGTGACGTACCCAGATGTTGCAACTCGCAGCAACTCCGGAATGTTCACTCCTGGACGACTGTCCGATGTGGAGCGCTCTCGACCTCAAGGCCGCATCTCGTTGCAACCACTGGAGATAGGACTCAGAATGTCCATTCGGGAATCGATTGACAGTCGACCGATGAGCCGATATCAAGTCATGGTTGTAGGACTCTGTCTCGCCATCGTGTTATCCGAGGGATACGACTTGTTGTTGATGGCCTTCGCCGCGCCGGAGATAGCGAGCGAGTGGGGTCTGAGTGGGTCTCAGACGGGGATTCTGCTCAGCAGTGCCTTGATCGGTATGGCATTGGGATCGGCATTTCTCGCACCGCTCGCAGACCGCATAGGTCGCCGGCCACTCACACTCGCATGCCTGCTTCTGGTTGCAATAAGTATGGGCTTCGCCTCGATCTCAGCAAATTATCTTCAGCTGGGCCTAGTTCGACTTCTCACCGGATTGGGTATCGGTGGGCTGGTGGCCAGCCTTCCCGTCATCACCGCGGAATTCTCACCGCGAAGCCGGCGCAGCACGATGATTGCGCTGTACACGATGGGCCTACCGCTAGGTGGCGTGCTCGGGGGTATAGCCGCAACTCTGCTCACGGCCTCGTACGGTTGGAGGGCAAGTTTCGTGGCCGGAGCGGTGCTTACCTTGATACTGCTGATCGTTGTGTACTTGCGCATGCCGGAGTCGATCGACTACCTGCTGGTACGACGTCCGGCGGGCGCATTCGAAAAAATCAATCGGATTCTTCCCAAGATGAACCTTGGCGCGATTGCCGAGCTTCCCGCCGTGGTCGGACGAGAAGCGCCGGGAGTGCGTACTGCAATCTTCACCGGCGCCAATGGGGTTCGTTCGATGCTGCTCGGAGGTGCCTTCTTCTTCATGATGGCTGCCTTCTACTTTGCGGCGAGTTGGACGCCGAAGCTACTTCAGCAAAGTGGCTTCTCGGCGCAGCAGGGCATCAGCGGCGGCGTTCTTCTCAATATTGGCGGTGCCGCAGCAATTCTCGTCTTCAGCGTGCTTGCCATCACCGTACGTAGTCGTATCCTTACCGTCGGCGCGCTGGTCGGAGCTGCGATGTCATTCCTCGCTATGAGCACAGTAATCGGAAACTTGACTCTGGCACTGATTGTGACGGTCGCTTTGGGTGCATTCGTAAATACCAGCGCCACTGGACTTTACGCTCTGGCTCCCGACTGCTACCCCGCCTCGGTTCGGGCCACCGCGATCGGCTGGGCATCAGCGCTCGGCCGAATCGGCGCCATCACCTCTCCGATCGTCGCGGGTCTGCTGATCGACAGAGATTGGACGCCATCGGCACTCTTCGTCGCCTTCGCGATCCCTCTGTTCGGTGGCGCACTTCTCGTTGCGGGAATTCGTCTTCCGGCAGCGGATGCCTTTCCCGAGCAGCTCGTCGACGAGGGTGTGCAAGAAGCCCGAAATTCCAAGGCGTAATTATCAGGAGGATCGTGTTCGGGCGCAGGCAATTCCGTTACTACGCCTGCGCCGAACGATCGACTGATATCCATCGAGACACCGTTCTTTCATAACTTCGATCCAGGAGGTCATACATGCCATCAGTAAACGAGGAGACCGGCGTGAACGAGCGGGGCCGGACCTTTGCAGATTTTGATCACAACGATTCGACTTTGGGTGCTCGAGAATTTCGAGCTCGCCACACGCAGATGAGAGAACGGTGTCCCGTCGCCCACAGTGACCGTCACGGCGGATTCGACGTGGTTACACGGTACGACGAGGTGCGGGAGGCATTGTCTGCGCCGACAATCTTCTCGTCAGCGGACGGTGTCTTCATTCCACCGACTGGAACACCACGAGCGGCCGCGATGGAATTTGATGATCCCCAACATGCTGTGTGGCGCAGGATCATGGAACCGCCGTTGACGGTCCGAGCCGTTCGCGCTTTCGAGCCAACGATTCTGGAGATCGCGGACTTCTTGATAGACGACTTCGCGTCGCGAGGATCGGCCGACCTGGTGCGCGAGCTGGCCGAGCCTTTACCGTCCATCGTGATTGGACGAGTTGTGGGGTTGGATCATGATGAGTCGTTGGCGGCCCGGGATGTCGCGGCGCGATTGTATTCATCGATCGGAACGAGCGAATTTTCTGTGGAAATGGAAGCTTTCGGGGATTTTGTAGAATCGCAGCTTGCAAGTCGGCGAAGCCACCCGCGCCAAGATTTCCTCTCTGACCTCGCCTCGGGAACAGTAGAAGGCATGCCGATCGACTCGGACGGAGTCTCGAGTTTGATGCTGGCTTATCTCCTTGGTGGTCATCATTCGACTGGTTCAGGCATCGCGGCGCTCTTGCACGATATCCTCACGCGAGAAGATATACGCCAGGCGGTCACGTCGGCAGACGACAATCAGAAGGCAATGACGAGGGCTGTCGACGAAAGCTTGCGGCTCAACACGCCACTGCAGTACTTTGCGCGAACCGTAGTCCAGGACACGACAATCGCCGACGAACGCATTGAGCAGGGGAGCAGAATTCTCCTCGATCTTGCCGCTGCCAATCGTGATCCACGACGATTCGAGGACCCTGAAGAGTTTCATCTCGATCGGCGTCGGAACGCACATATAGCGTTCGGTGGTGGCAGTCACGTGTGTCTCGGGCAGCATCTCGCACGAGCCGAGATTCGTGTCACTGTCAGTCGGGTTCTCGAGCGCCTGCCAGACCTGCAACTCACCGAAGAGTGCCAGGAGAAGGTGGTCGCGGGGAAGCTGCTCACAACGGAATCGCTGCCAGTGGTGTTCAGCGCGGAGGTTTAGTCACCGCGGCCGGGTCAGGTGCATTGAGCGTACGAATAGGGCCGGCCATCGAATCTTTCTTGTCGATGGCCGGCCTTGGCAATGGCCGGCTACAGATCCAGGACAATCATGGGCGTTCGTGAGCGGGAAACACAGACCAGTATTCGGTCGCAGGATGCCCGTTCTTCTGCGGTGAGAACGGTGTCGCGATGATCGGGTACCCCGTCGATGACCGGAACTTCGCAACTGCCGCACGTTCCCTCCTCGCATGAGGTCGAGACATCGATATCGGCATCGATCAGAATGTCGAGCAACGTGCGATCGGCTGGAACGAGGAGATCGATTCCTGACGCAGCCAACCTTGTAACGAATGGTACGTCCACCACATCATCGTTCACCTGTGCAGTGAATCGTTCAGTATAGCAGGATAATCCGATCATCTTTGATGCATCTTCGACTGCGTGAAGGAGTGTGCCCGGGCCGCATGAGTACACCGTCGAGCCTACGTCCGTTGGGGTTAAAAGATGCTCGATCCGAGCTCGCCCGAATTCCGAGGATGGCAAAATATGGACGTTACCTCGGCCCCGATCGAGTTCGGCCAATTCTGATAGGTACGGCATTGAGGATCTGCTGCGCCCCATGTAGTGCAAACGCCACGGGAGCCTGTTGGCGTCGGCACGTCGAATCATCGGAATGATCGGGGTGATGCCGATGCCACCTGCCACGAAAACGTAAGCAGAACTGTCGTATAGGGAGAAATGGTTACGCGGCCCGCGAATGGTGGTTACATCATCGACGTTCAATTGATGTGCGCGGACGGAGCCGCCGCGGCCGTCGTGTTCCCGACGGATCGCTATCCGGTAGGTCAGAGGATTGGTGGGGTCGCCGCATAGCGAGTACTGGCGGACCAGTCCGGGTTCCATGACGAGGTCTATGTGCGCTCCCGGTTCCCATTGTGGCAGCGGTGTTTGGTTCGTTGATCGAAGGACCAACTCGACGACGTCGTCCGCTAGATGAGTGCGGGCGATCACTGACACCTCGTGAACAAACGTCGTTGGTGCGATTGGCATTGCAGCTCCTTCTGGCGATCGAACACGTTGCGGTCCCCGATGGTTCGGTCCGTCACCTACCACTCTTGCATTTGGACAAATTTTAGACAATACTGTCAAATGGGTGCATAGCGGTGTCTCTCGAAACCGGGTGGCCGGTCATTTCAATCTCGACCCGCAGCACGGCAACGCACTTGAATGAGAGGACATGTAAATGGCTCATGTGGGCATCGTGTACGACAGTGGATACGGGCATACCGCGGCCCTGGCTCGGGCCGTCGGGGAAGGAGCCGCATCGGTAGACGAGGTGACCGCGCGGCTGTACTTCGCGGACGACGTTGCAGCTGCCCCGGAACTTCTGGACGGCTGTGACGCAATGATATTCGGTAGCCCTACGTACATGGGTAGCGCTTCGTCAAGCTTCAAATCGTTCATGGAGAGAACGTCCGGATTGTGGGCCGCGCAGCGCTGGCAAGGACGATTGGCGGCAGGTTTCACCAGCTCCGGTGGTTACAGCGGCGACAAGCTCAACACGCTTGTGCAGCTCAACCTTTTTGCAATGCAGCACGGCATGATTTGGGTTGGTCTTGGGCTGCTGGACGGCAACAACGCGAGCTACAAATCCGACGAGAATCTCAATAGGCTCGGTAGCTATATCGGCGCTATGGCGCAGACGAACACGGATCAAGGAATCGAAGGAATCCTCGACAGTGACCTCGCTACGGCACATTCACTGGGAAGCCGCGTTGCGCATGCCGCGCGCATCTGGAATCACAAGGAGATGAACCGTTGAAGCGCATTCTGATACTGGGCGGGGGCCCTGCGGGTCTGTTCTTCGCGCTGATGGCCCAGCGTGCCATGCCCGATGCTCAGGTGCTGGTGCGGGAGCAGAACCCTAAAGGAGTCACCTACGGCTGGGGAGTCGCCTTCTCTCAGAGTGCAATCGATGCCCTCCGGCCGGCAGCTCCCGATGTGCTGGCAAGCCTCGAGGGCAATTCGAGCCACGAGGCGATGGATATCGCACTGAACGGCCAAACCGTCTCCGTCACCGTCGATCCCGCCCATCTGAACGCACGCTGGTCACTGATCGGAGTGCTTGAAGCCGCAGCGATCGAAGCCGGCGTGGAAGTTCAGCATGACGTCGCGGAGGAACTGTCGGAATCCGAAATGGCAAAATGGGACCTTGTTGTCGGCGCAGACGGGGTGAACAGCCGGACCCGAGAGCGATTCGCTGACGTTTTCGAACCATCCGTCGTCCTGACCGAAAATTGGCTTGCTTGGTACGGGACGTCGAAGTTCTTTAATCCCTCGATTATTTTGCAGGACACCGACCATGGCGTGGTGATGAGCCATGCATCGACCTTCGCACCCGACCTCAGCAACTTTACAGTCGAAGTGGGTCAAGACACATTCGATGCGTTTGGATTCGCGGACAAGACAGAGGCAGAGTCGCGTGCCGTCTGCCAGGAACTGTTCACGGACTACCTCGATGGCGCCGAGCTTCTCAGCAACCACTCGCCGTGGTTCCAAGCGAAATTCGTCAGCTGCGCCAACTGGACGCATCGCAACCTCGTTCTCATCGGCGATGCCCTCCACACTGTTCACCCCTCCATCGGTTCCGGTACAAGGTTTGCCATGCGCGACGCCGTTTACCTAATGGAAGCAATGCAACAGGCGGATTGGGATGTCGCGGAGGGTTTGCGCGCATTCGAGACAAGGCGCAAGCCCATCGCATCCGGCTTTCAGGCCGCCGCTCTCCGCAGCATCTCCTGGTACGAAGGCCTGCCTTCACGAAAAATCGACGATCCGGTCAAATTCGCTCTCGAGTACTTCATGCGAACGGGCCGCATCCGATACCCCGACTTCAGGAGTGCTAACAAAGCGGTCATCGACATGTACGAGACGCAGCTCTGATGACAGGCACCACAGAAACCGGGACACTGCGTGCCATCTGCTGAAAGGATCACCGTGACAAATCTCGACGATTCGGGCGTGGGCGTCGTGTTGTACCCGCAGGAAATCGAGGTCGATTACCTCCAGAAGGGGGTGTGGAAACCAGGCACGATCGCGGAACACTTGCATACCGTCGCCCTGGAGTGGCCCGAACGGCCAGCACTGGTCAGTGAGAGCGGAACTCTGACATTTGCCGAACTCGACGCGGTGACCGATCGCCGCGCAGCTGGACTTGTCGAGCTGGGTCTACCTGTAGGGGGGCGAGTGCTGCTCCAGCTCCACAATCGTCCGAGCACAGTCGTCGCGTGGTACGCACTCCTGAAAGCCGGGCTCGTGCCAGTGTGCACCTTGCCGATCCATCGACATCACGAGATCTCTGAGATCGGTCGACAGACTGCGGCGATCGCTCACCTGGTGCCGGCAGACAATCCCAAGTTCGACCTCGTCGAGTTCGCGTTGGCCGAGTCCGCTGGGAGTGATCGAGAACGCATGATCATTACCTGTGAGGGCGAGCGTGGAGCGGGCACAGTCAGCTTCGATGACCTCGGCAGCGAAGTCGACCCGGCGCTGGCCCGGCAGATGATCACCTCTATCCAAGAGTCGATGGGTCCACAGTCCGTGGCCGCCTATCAACTGTCGGGAGG
This sequence comes from Rhodococcus sp. IEGM 1307, assembly GCF_030056915.1. Taxonomy (NCBI): domain Bacteria; kingdom Bacillati; phylum Actinomycetota; class Actinomycetes; order Mycobacteriales; family Nocardiaceae; genus Rhodococcus; species Rhodococcus sp. IEGM 1307. The sequence continues at coordinate 7,790 of NZ_JASHKW010000043.1, read as the reverse complement.
AACCACAGGTATTCCCAAGGTGATTCCGTGTCTGCAGGCTAGCTACTGGACCTATGCCACCGACTTCGCCGCTGCACGAGAATGGACTTGCGAGACTCGGGTCTCGTATGCAGGACCCATTGTGCACAATGCTGGCATCGTGATCGGGTTACACGGCCCACACAGTGTGGGAGCCGCTCTCGTTCTCGGAAGCCCCACCCTGGACAGTCTTTTCTGGACGCTGACCGACGGTCGAGCGACGGACGCCTTTGTCGGCCCGTTCGCTTACGAAGCCGTTCATGATCGGCGAATGGGAGATGCCAAGCATCTCAAGCGTGCACTCTTCAGCGGTACCAAGGTGTCCGAGGACCACTTCCGCGCCCTGGAGGCTCGAGGAATCTGGGCGGGACAGGTCTTCGGGATGGGCGAAGGTCTCTGCGCGACAACGCCGGTGAACTATCCGCGATCCGCGCGACTTGCGGGCGTCGGGGTACCGATCAGCGAATTCGACGAGATTCGCATCTTCTATCCGGGGACCGAAGACGAAGTAGGCCAGGAGGAGGTGGGCGAGCTGTGTGCGCGAGGGCCGTACACCATCCGTGGATACCTTAACGCGCCCGATCACAATCGCGACGCGTTCACTGCGGACGGTTTCTACCGCAGTGGAGATCTCGTGTGCGAGAGAATTATCGATGGGGTTCGCTGCCTCACCATCGAAGGCCGGATCAAAGACATGATCAGCAGGGGCGGCGAAAAGATCAGCACCGCAGAAGTCGAGTTGCTGCTGATGTCCCATCCAGATATCGACGAAGCTGTTTTGGTGCCAGTGCCCGACGTCAGACTCGGCGAACGCGCGTGCGCGTTTCTCACCGGCCCTGCAGGGGAAGTCAGCCTGGAGGAAGTTCGTAGGCATCTGGATTCGCTCGGAGTCGCCAAATACAAGTGGCCGGAACATCTCGTATGGCTCGACGCGCTTCCACGCGCGAGCGAAATCGGAAAGATTGATCGTCGGCTGCTCCGCCGGCAAGCCGCTGAGTCCGTCGTAACAGGCGCCACTTCGGCGGGAGGTTGACCAGTGCCCAATGGTATCGCTGAACGTGGTTATGCTGGCGAAATGAACAAGAACCTATCTCCGGATGACCAACAGAGCCCGAACACCAACACCTCCCGATCATCCGGTGCGCGTCGCGAAACTCTCGAGAGTGCCATCTTCGAGCAGGCGGCTCGGCTATTCGCCGAGCGTGGTTACGCTGGCACTACGCCTCAGGATATTGCCGACGCCGTCGGCCTGAGTAGGCAGAACCTCTACTACTACGTCAAGAGCAAAGAAGAGATCCTTGCAAAGCTCGTATCGGAGATGACGATACGGAGCGTCGAGAGCGTCGAGGAGATTGCGAACGAGAAGGGGACACCGCCCGACCGCGTGCGCAATTTCACGCGTTCCTGGGTCCTCGACCGCGCTGCCAACCGAACTCGATTCCGAATGCTCGACCGATCAGAATCGGTGCTTCCTCCTGAACTGGCGGAGCAATTCTTGCGTGGTCGTAGGGCTGCCTTGTCGGCTCTGGTGAGAGTGATCACGGAGGGTATTGATGGAGGGTGGTTTCGTGACATCGATCCCAGGGTTGCCGCACTGCAAATCATCGGTATGTGCAATTGGGTCGCATGGTGGTACGAACCCGGTCACGAACCCGAAATTGTCTCTATTGCAGAACAAATGGCCGACAGTGCCGTTGCGATGATATCGCGAGCCGACAGAGCGAGCGCAGATCCACGAGTAGTTGTCGATTCTATTGCGGGTGATCTCGAACGTTTACGGGCGTTACTACCACCGTCATGACAGGACGAATCCAGAGTTACAAATCCAAATTTACGACTACCACCCTAGAGAGGCAATTATGAACGAGCTCGTTCACAAGGTACGCGGCGTCGATCATGCCGCGTTCCCGACTTTCGATCCGAAAGCCACGATCCGTTTCTATCGTGACGTGTTGGGATTTCCAGTCGTTCATGCGACGTGTGCTCTCGGGTGGGGCGCCGGCGAACATCCCGACTTCATTCATTTCTTCTTCGATATCGGTCAAGGCGACAGGTTGGCGTTCTTCTATTACTTCGGTGTGGAGCGGTACGAGGACACTGAGATCCCGGAACTTCTGAAGCGCGCACGTCATCTCGCAATCCATGTGGACTCTGAGGAAGATCTGCTTGAGTATCGGCGGCGCCTCGACGAGAGCAACCACCCATGCGAACTTCAAGTGCGACACGAGACTGTCGAGTCCATCTACGTTACCGATCCGAACGGGTATCTGATCGAAGTAACCCGTCCACTTCGAGAGATCACCGCCGAAGACGACATCGACGCCAACCTGAGCGCCGATGCGCTCATGGCAGTTGTAGATGAGGATGAGCCGACATTGGAAGCCTTCTATCGAATCAAGGCGCAGATCATCGCCGATCGATTCGCAGGTGAGCTGACAGAGGTGTCGTTCGCATGACGATTCTTTACGTCCTTGATGTCGTCGACTTCGTGCCACTGGCGAAGGCTGCCGCCGACAATCCAGATGTCAATGTTGTGAGACGCGGACCGTATTACGAGGTCACTTGCCACCACACTCTTGAGATCGACCGCAACGCGACCGGCCTTCGTAACGCACTGTGGTTCAGCTCAGTGGCAGCCATCCAGAGCGGTCGGGTCACGCGGTGGGACAAAGAAGTGCTGTGTATCGAGCCGTCAACTGAGTGGTCAGGGGAAACTGTCGTCACAAATCGAGAAGGTCGAAAAGCATGACAGAAGCGGTCGATCGACTTGGTGCCGGACGGACAGTGGCTGGCGCGGCGATTCCGCTCGGGGTTCGGACCACTGCCCATGAGTTGACGACCTTCGACGGTGCTGTCGTCGCTGGTCTGCTACGTGAACTTGAGAATTCTCGCACCGTGGTGTGTCTGATGCACCCTCGGCAGTCACTGACACACCATCCGATGGTGTCGTGGTTTCTGCGCATGGGCGTATCGGTGTGGACACAGGACACCAGGTCACCCAACAACGACATCAATCTGGTGCACGAACAAGCCATACTCGATATGGCTGCCGGTCAGAACTTCCTCCGAGAGCACGGTTTCGACGACGTCGTGCTTTTCGGTCACTCCGGTGGTGGCACCCTCGCAGCGTTCTACATCGAGCAAGCGGCAACCGAACCAGAGCATCGAATCGATATCACACCAGCCGGGCGTCGAATCCAACTGTCCGGTGCACCGATGCCGCAACCGAATGGCGTTGTCTTCCTGGCACCTCATCCGGGACAGGGCCAGGTGCTGCTGAAGTGTATCGACCCTTCGGTCGCCGACGAGGGCGATCCGACATCGGTCATCCGTGACCTGGATATGTACGACACCGCAAATGGGTTCCTACCGGCCCCTGGGAGTTCCAAGTACAGTGCGTCGTTCGTGCAGGAGTACCGCGCCGCGCAAAGAGAACGTGTCAAACGGATCGATGCGCGGGCCCGAGCGCTCGCAGACGAGGCAAGTGAGGCCCGTGCCAGATTCGCGCGGAGCGGTGACTCGCGTGATCGTCGCGCATCGCTGACTCCACGCATCATCACTACGCACCGGACCGACGCTGATCCCCGCTACACAGATCTTCATCTCGATGTGAACGATCGACACTATGGCTCGCTTTTCGGTCGTCGCCCAGACCTGACTAACTTCGGTTTGGTTGGCTTCGGGCGATTGACTACCCCGGACGCATGGCTCTCGACGTGGTCGGCGTTCAGTACCAACGCGGATTTCACGCGGTGCGCGGTGGGCATTCGAATTCCAACGCTCTTCATCGAGGTCTCGGGAGATCAGGCGGCGTTTGCCGCCGACGGCGATCGTATGTTCGAGGCGATCGGCGCAGACGACAAGACACGCTGCACCGTAAGGGGTCAGCATTTCGGGCAACCGCTCGTCGACGGCGAGCTCACTGCGTACGAGAGTGCCACGGAGCATCTGGTGCCCTGGCTCGCTGACCGTTTTAAGACTGTCGACGTCGAGATGTAGTGCGCCGTGCGGAAATTAACTTGACAGTTACCCCTGAACGGATGTCACTCCGCTTTCACGCCTTGCCGCGGCGAGGACGACCAAATTCCGAAGGCCACCACAGGCCCTGAGTAGATCGTTCAATCCGATGAATTCTCGCGAGTATCGCAGATGGTCCCAGCGGCGACGCGCCGCATGGGCCGAGGTCAACCGCACGCGCAAGCATCGCGACACCGAGGCGGAGCGCCTCATCGAGTTCGCCAGTATGTGGGCACCATACGGCGGTCCGGACGAGGAAGAGATCGTCGTTCACTTCGGAATGTCGCGGCTCCGGTTCATCGAACGTTTGTGGCAGGTTATACCTGATTCCAACTGCGCTCAAGGGGAAATACGCAGTTTAGCGGGCACATACCCCGCACCGCCTGCGAACGGACGATCCTCGTCTCGTTCCGTGAGTCGTTCGGCGGGTCACGTGGACGGAGCGGGCGACCGGCGATCCGACAGATCCCAGGCTACGCAAACTTGAGCACGCGCCTCACAGAGGAACGAAATGTGGAACAGTCTTTGTGACAACGACATTCTGGACTTTGCGCTTCTTTGGGAACCGCTTGGTGGGCCGGCTCCGAGGGATATCACCGCCGCATTCGCAATCGACATCACCGAGTACAAACGCCGACTAACAGCAGCTGTCGGGTTCCAGGTGTCCCAACTTCGGAAAGGCGGCACCTCCCGTGAGTTCGTCTACGGGCTGTCTGCGATATCGGCGCTTGATCGAAATCCACTGCGAGTGGGTGACATATGAGCAACAACATCGTCTAAAGATGTTTCGCTTATTGAGTGAGAACTGGTCATAAGGAAAGTCCGGTGTGGTCGAGGAAGCTGTGACACAGGTCGTAGCTCGAGCCGATCCGAGTCAGCCCGGACTCGGTCGCGATGCGGACCTCGTCGAGGGTATCGGGGCACAGGTTGGCCAGTTCGGTGGATTTCATGTTGCCCCAGACCTGTTCGATGGGATTGAGTGAGGAACTCGATGAGCTTGTCAGTGTTGTAGGCGCCGTCGGTCATGGAGAACACGAATGCACTGCGACTGCGGTCGGGTCGATAGGCCAGGACTCCGGCCATGGACATGCGTTTCCAGGAGAATCGGTGATGCAGCACGGGTGTGAGGCCTTTGGGCGCCCAGGTTGCTCGGACCACCGGGAGCAGCGACACACCGCTTTCGTCCTGGAAGCAGATCCACGCACCTCGGCGCCGCGCTATTTTTTTATCCGCGGCCACTCGTTCTCGCGCCAGGCGACGATGGCGTCCTCGTCGCGTTCGACTGCCCGACGTGCGGGACGCTGCCGGCTCCACCCCAGCCTGGTCCGCAGGATCGTCCAGGTCTGGGTGGGTCCGTAGGTCACGCCGGTGAGCCGCTCGATCACGATCGCGACCCTGCCCAGGGTCCACACTCCGGTCGCGAAGCCGTGAGCCTGGGGTCCTTTGAGTAATTCCTCTCGGATCGCGGCGATCTGGGCGTCATCGAGCCGGGGCCGGCGTCCCGCGCGACCGGCACCTTCCAATGCCTCGTTGCCTCCTTCGATCCACTGTCGATGCCAGCGTGAGGCGGTCTGCTGGGAGACCTCCAACTCGACCGCGACATCGATCTGTCGTTGTCCTGCGGCAAACATCTCCGCCGCCCGCATCCGCCGGTCACGCAACGCCTCGAGATCACGGCGACCGCCGCGCTGCTTGACTTTCCGGGCATCCGAGCTCTCGCCCGAACCGGTTTCCTTCCCTGCCATTCATCAATGATCAAGCAGCACGGTGCGAATCCCGCGCAGCGATACACCCTATTACCGAAACATCTTTATTTACAGTAAGTTAGAGCGCTTGGGCGATTATGGCCTTCATGATCTCGTTGGCACCTGCGTAGATCCGTTGCACGCGGGCGTCCTCGTACATCCGCGCGATCAGGTACTCGCGCATGTATCCGTAGCCGCCGTGCAACTGTACGCACCGGTCGATCACCTCGCACTGCTTGTCGGTCAGCCAGTACTTGACCATAGCTGCCTCGGCGGCATCGAGTTCACCGCGCAGGTGCGCCTGGATGCAGTGGTCGAGGAATACCTCGCAGGTGCGGGCGATGGTCTGACACTCTGCCAGCTCGAAGGCGGTGTTCTGGAACTCGAACAGGCTGTGTCCGAACGCCTCCCGGTTCTTTGTGTAGGAGACCGTCTCGTCGACGGCACGACGCATCGCGCCCGATGCCTGCGCCCCAATGATCAGTCGCTCCTGCACCAACTGCGCCATCAACTGACCAAAGCCCTGCCCCTCCAGGTCGCCGAGCAGGTTCGACATCGGCACCCGCACATCGGTGAACGAAAGCTCGGAGGTATCGGCGCCGTGCTGGCCGACCTTGTCGAGAACCCGACCGACCACGAAGCCGGGCTGATCGCGCAGGTCGACGATCAGCATGGACACGCCCTTGGCGCCGGCCTTCGGGTCCGTCTTGACGGCCATCACGATGACGTCGGCGGACGCGCCGTTGGTGATGAATGTCTTCGACCCGTTGATGATGTAGTCGTCACCGTCCCGGATCGCGATGGTCTTGATCGCCTTGAGGTCGGATCCGGCGCCGGGCTCGGTCATTCCGATGGCACCGAGGATCTCCCCGGTCGCCATACCTGGCAGCCAGGTCTTCTTCTGCTCCTCGGTACCGTACTCATGGATGTAGTGCGCGACGATGCCCGAATGCACCGAGATGCCGAACGCGAGGTCGCCGGCGTAGCCCTGCGCGTCAAACACGGCGAGGTCGTGGGCGAACGTGCCCCCACCGCCGCCGTACTCCTCGGGGATCGAGCAGCACAGCAACCCCAGCTTGCCGGCCTCAAGCCACGCGTTCCGGTCAATGTGGTGCTGAGCGTCCCACTTCTCGTTCTGCGCAACGATCTCGCGCGCGAAGAAGCCTCCCGCGAGGTCGGACAGCGCCCGGACCTCGTTGTCGCGCCAGGTGGGGACGTACTTCTTCATAGGCTCCCTATCTCTTGGGTGAGGTGTAAAAGGCTGGTCTATTGAGTCGGCTTGGCGTTGTGCGACGCGCCTGGCATTTCTCCACGGCGCAGGTATGACAGCGCCACTCGGTTGAGCTACCGAGAGCGGCGCCACCTCTGACGTCCATCCGTTGTGCCGTCGCTATTTTGTGCGCGTCCTGTAGCGAGCGCGTGAAGGTTCCGTCGAACTATGTAACCTTGACTATAATACCGTATGCGGGATACCGTCATACAAAGCTGGTAAAAGGCACGAAGTTGCCTCTGTCGGAGACCGAAGGGCGCGTGGAAAATCCGCGATGGGTGAGGGGACTTGTTTGAGGTGGCCGGAGTGCAGCCGACTCTCCTGACAGGTCTTGAAACTGCACTGGCCGGGATCGTTGTAACGATCGTGGCCAGGCAGGCACGGTGCTACATAAGCCCGGTTCAACCTTTACACCCTCCTGGCTGGCAGCGATTACACCTCTACCAAAGTGCCGGTTGGACTACACCGACGATGGTGACAGGGCGGGCGCTCGGTCACCGTCTCCAAACCTCAATGACGGCGGGCCGGGTCGGCTGACGGTAAATCAATGGACTTCGAAATTCATGATCGCCAGAGGGCTGTTGCGTGTTGTGTAGCTCGTTTCCCGACTAATGGATTTCAAAACCTCAGGGAGTTGATTTGGAACCTCAAACCGCGCATACGCGCAGTACCGCGCGCCCGACGGTCGGTGTGGTCCGGGAGTCGAGTGTGGACGAGCGTCGGGTGGCGTTGGTGCCGAA
>NZ_JASHKW010000042.1:0-35004 GCF_030056915.1 Rhodococcus sp. IEGM 1307 | reverse complement strand
CAGGCTGCTGGATGGCGCTGCTCCGCGAACCGGTGGCGGCGGCGCTGCTCCCGGCGCTCCGCGCCGGGAGACGGGGCGAGTCGCTGCGCTCCCCGCCAGGGAGCCGCTGCGCGGCTCGCAGTGGGTCCATTCCCGTTGCCGACGATCGAGTCGCTTCGCTCCTCTGAGTTTCCGAGATTAGACTCTCACCAAAGCTTTTCATCGGCACGTTTGATCCGGTCCCCCACAGCCGAACGAGGCTGGGGAGACGGGGTGGTGCGCCCGACCCGCCGCCCACTCGTCTTCCTGTGCCGCTCCATGTCATACCCCACAGCATACCACCCACCCCCACGCAACCCAAAACATCGAAAACCTCAAATCATCCAAATCTGTTGATCAACAACAACTTACGAACCTTACAAGCTGCGGTTTGTGCACAAAACACGTAAAGACATACTCACCAACTAATTACCGCAACATGTTGCAAATAAACATCTTTCAAAAACGACGCAAAGCCGGACGCAACAGACACCCGCGCGCCCGCCGGAACCCCGGCGCCGCCACTCCCCGAACAGGTCGCCGGCGACCCCCACATCACAAACCGGGGGCATGCCATCACACCAGGTCACAGCACTATTACGCCCACCGGTGCCGAGGTCGCATCGATCCCACCCCTAACCACCTACGCACCGCCCAGAATGGGCAGCAGGGAATTCAGCAGTAGTTCGCGTCGCTCGCGGCGACGCCTGGGAGGGAGCGCGTCATGGTGTTCGAGAGATTCTCCGATCAAGCCCGTCAAGTGGTCGTCCTCGCCGCCGGCGCCGCCCGCACCCACCACCAGAACTCCGTCGGCACCGAACACCTGCTCGTCGGGATCTTCGACGCCGGCGGCCCCGGAGCGGCGGCGCTGACCTCGTGGGGCGTCACCGCGCCGGCCCTCGAGAGCAAGCTCGGCGGTGTCAGCGCACCGGCGGGCTCCGCTCCGGCGGTTGGGCACATCCCATTCACCCCGAAGACGAAGAAGGTCCTCGAAGCCAGCCTGCGCCAGACCGCCCTGCTCGGGCACGAGGAGATCGGCACCGACCACCTCCTCCTGGCCCTGCTCGACGACCCCGCCTCCACCGGCGCTCACATCCTCACCGACCTTGTAACCCTCAGCATCGGCGAAATGCGTGAGCACCTCAGACGCGAACTCGCCCACAGGCCCACCCCAGGCCCCGCCCACCGCATCCCCATCCGGCTCAGCGACGACGAATACACCCGCGCCCACGCTGCAGCCCGCACAGCCGGCCAGAACCTCGAAACCTGGATCCACGACCGCATCACCGACGCCCTCGAACAACCCGAATAACAGGCTCAGTCGGGGGCGTAAAGAACAGATCCATCCCGATCCGCAGCAGGGCCCCATCCCCCGTGCGTCACCCCGTCAGTCGTGACATCCGCCCAGGAACGGACGCAACTCGAGCCACTTATGGATCGGCTTCCCACCCACCCGGAGGCGCCGACAACTCACCCGCCAAACTCAAGCGCCCGACCGTAGTTCTCGACGTCGATCACCATCCAACCGGCGATCACCATCCTTGGACTCCGCGAACAGACCATCGGTCACCGGCGGGCGGCCCCTCGCCGTCGTACCAAACAGACGCGCCCTCCGCCGACAGTGCCTGACTGTCGACGAACTCACCGGTCCACTTGAGCCGAGCAGCGCATGAGCCGAGATCTCCTCCGGCGTCCACCGATCCATCGACACATCGTTCACCGGCGCCGGCGCCGGCGCACCACGGTAATGCTTGGCCAGCAAGTACTTGCCATCATATTCTCCGCGCGGCATCCAGGTGTTCTCGGAACAGTCGATCCCATAGGGCCGCAACAAAACTTCCTCTACGTTTATCCCAGGCGAAGGAGCCAAGACACGCACTCGAATGCGTACCAACCCACGCAGTGGTGCCCAACCGGGCACCACTACATCGTGAGGTTAGGGTATCCCCTCACGCATTGAATACCTCGTAGTCGACGAAGTAATCCGCCTCGTCGGATCGGAAATAGGCTCGGCGCCAGCCTCTTCCTACTTCGTCCTTTCGAATGAGTTGAGAACCGAGGTGATCATCCTCGTCCGGCCAGTCTTCGTCGATCAGCGAAACGAAAGCACTCGACTTTCCTGGTGGAAACAGTTGAAAATTATTGGTGTTCCTCGTGCGTCCTCCCTTCATGGGCCCGGACCAGATTGTTTGATCGTTCCACTTGAGAACGCACGCATCTGCGCCTGCATCTTCGGTCTCATTGCAATGCAGATTCGCAAAGTGAACTTGGATCGCCATGACGGTCTCCTTTAAGTCAATTCCTCTGTTTTCGCCCCTAGCACTATCTGGGCTTTCCAAGGATGCAGGTTGGGGCCTCAGACTCCTGACGTAGTCGTCTACTCGAATTCATCGGGTGCGACTCGCGCTACTCGTCCTAGCCCCATCATGATCGAGTAATCGACGCAATTGTCGGAACGTACCCCGGTCGGCAAACCAGTCGTTCCCTACACCTTCAGCTGGCTTGGCAGCGAGATGCTCAAAACCCACATTGCCCAAAGCTACGGCTCTTGCCACGAAGCGGCTCGTCCGACCAAACTGCTCGCCACCACCGCGTCGCAGACAGCACTGACGATCCACGATGAGGTCCTTCGACACCACGCCCCACAGCCCTCCGCACCACAGCAGCGCGCACCCACCACCTCGCGAACAGCACAACGCGATCCCGGAACCCTGGTCCAGGCCACCCAATCCGCGGACGGCCGCGGATCCGATTTGAACGAGTGAACGGCCCTATACGGATACACGCTTGGCTGCGGAACCTCGAAATAATGCGGCACTTGAGACCTCGTCCGCTGAGGAGGAGTACTGGACAGGCGATGCACGGTCCATTGGAGTACTCCGCTACCCCTCAACTGGACCACCGCGGCCCGCAAGCTTCTAGATGTACCAACGCACGCGAATCCATCGCTCGAACGGTCCATCGCTTCCTAGGAGCACTCGCCATGTCTACTTCTCACCAGATCGACACGCAACTGTTCGGCATCATCCACGACGCCGTACGCCGCGACTTCGGACGCAGCTTCGATGCTCTCGCCACCCATACCCCGCTGTTCGCCGAGCAGCGCGCTGCGGTCGCCGACCAGCTGTCCTGGACTCTCTACTTCCTCGAACGCGTGCGAGTCAGCGAGGAAGTCGACCTGTGGCCGCTCGCCTGCCGTCGAGATCCGTCGGCGGCGCCACTGCTGCACCACCTCGCCGCCGGACATGCTCGTGTTCATCACGCCGCCAGTGCCGTCGAACACGCCGCCCACGTCTACCGCAATTCCGACGACACCAGCGTGCGTGATGACCTTCGCGGTGCACTCGAAAGGTTGTGCACCATCCTGCTGCCCCAACTCGACCGGGAAGAGACCGAGGTCGCACCCATCGTGGCCGCGAACATCGCAGATACCGAGTGGACGACCTGGCTGCACGGCCTTTTTCGCACCGAAACGGCCGGCGAATTCGCCAGGGAACGCCAATGGCTCATCGATGCACTCGAACCCGTGCGCCGCACCTACGCCACGCGCACTTTTCCGACACACCGATACATTTGTCGACCCCCGTTTGCACTCCCATACAGTCAGCTCGCACGACATCTGCGGCGCAACCGGACCGCGCCAAGCAAACCTTGGCATTGCTCGCGTATCCGCATCGCACTCCACCAACTCGAAAATCGCACTTACCCCGCCGTAGGACGATCGCAGAGAGGCGGGGTGGACGGCGGCCCGTGCGGTCGAGTAACCAGAGATCGAAGATCGGTAGCCGAGTCAGCGAAAAACCCCCGGTCATTGACCACAAATATCGAACCAAGTGGTCGCATTCCACCCGGGAAAGTGCATACGATGAGGTCATGGCCAATGTCTGGCCATTGGTCGGGCGGGACGAGGAACTACGCCTGATCAATGCCGCCGTGACCGCAGCCGACGGTTACGGCGGGGTCGTGATCGCCGGACCCGCCGGCGTAGGGAAAAGTCGACTCGCCCGTGAAGCGGTCACCCATGTCACGCCCGGACGCTGGATGCCGCGGTGGGCACGAGCAACCGCCTCCGCTCGGGCACTCCCCCTCGGAGCATTCGCCGAATGGGCTGGCGATATCGCCAAGGATCCGATGCTCGTCGTCCGCGGTGTCCTGGACCACCTCACCACAGTTCCGCCGGGCGCGAAGGTAGTCGTCGGGGTCGACGACGCGCACCTGCTCGACAACCTGTCTGCGTTCGTGGTGCTCCAGCTCGCTCAGCGGCGGCTCGCCAAGGTCGTTGTGACGATCCGAACCGGCGAACCCGCCCCCGACGCGGTCACCGCCCTCTGGAAAGACGGTCATCTCCAACGAGTCGAGCTCCAACCACTCTCCGAGGCCGAAACCGGGGACCTCATCACCACAGTCCTCGGGAGCCCGCTCGAACCGACCGCCGCCCACCAGTTGTGGGACCTCACCCGCGGCAACACCCTCTACCTGCGCCATCTGGTCGACCAAGAACTCGCATCCGACCGGTTGACCCAGCACCGGGGAAGATGGACATGGACGGGAACACCGATTCTGTCCGCCGGGTTGGCCGAACTCATCGACACACAGATAGGTGCCCTGCCCGAGCCGGTCGGGACCGTTCTCGACTACCTTGCGGTCGGGGAACCTATCCCCGAGGACATGCTCGTCATGCTGACCGATGCAGAAGCGGTCGAGGCCGCGCACTCCTCCGGGTTGATCACCGTCACGCCCCGCGGTCGGCATCTCGTCCGCCTCACACACCCGCTCTACGGTGAAACTCGGCGCACCAAGGGTGCCACCCCGCTGCGGTTGCAGCGACTGCGCGCGCAACTGGCGTTGCTCCTGGGCTCGGTACCGGACTGCGACGTGCGCGACCTCGTGCGCCGCGCGGTCCTGACACATGAGTCAGACCTCGAACCGGATCCAGTCCTGTTCGAAAAGGCCTCCGCGGCAGCACTATCGCTCATGGACGCCGACCTCGCCGACCAACTTGCCGCGGCCGCGATCAGCACCGGTGCCGGGTCCAACGCGCATATCACCCGTGCCCTGGCGCTCGCCTGCCGCGGTCGTGGCGCCGATGCCGAGAGCACCTTCGCGCACGTTCCTACCGGAAACCTCGCCAGCCGGGAAACTACGGATATCACCTGTATGCGTGCTCTGACTCTGTTGTGGTTGCTCGACCGTTCCGAAGACGCCGACTCCGTGCTCACCACTGCCATGGGCACCGCCACCGAGCCCGATGCGCTGACCGCCTGCCACGCCAACATCCATGCGCATCAGGGGCGCCCGCAGCAAGCCGTCGATGAAGCGACCACGGCCCTGGACGCGCCGCAGCTCACCGACCTCGGGACCATGGCCGCGATCTGGGCGCTGACCATCGGACTGGGTGACCTCGGCCGCACAGATCAGATCGGACCGATCGCCACGCGAGGGTACGAGCTCATCGCACGATCGCCCCACGCGTCTCCGCTCCGTTACGCGCTGTGTGACTTCCACACCTTCGCTCTGCGGCTTGCCGGCTATGTGGCCGAAGCCGAACAAGTCGCCGTTCGGGTGTGCGGAGACACCTCGGGCGCCCCCGGTTGGCCTCAGATCATGTCCAGCATCCGGATGGGCCAAGCGGCCCTGGCCGCGGGACGTCTCGACGACGCGCAAAAGTGGATCGAAGCGCTCTTCGCGCTGCGCCCGGCAGTGGTCGAGGTCAGTGGGTGGGTCACGATGTGGCTCGACGCGATCGCGCAGGTCAGAGCGATGACAGGTGACCATGAGGCCGCGCTCGCGATTCTGCACAAGCGTGATTCGTTAAACCATGTCGGATTCGCCTATCAGCAACCGCAACACTTGCTCACCCGGGCATGGGTGGCCGCGGCGCGTGGAGCAACCACCGAAGCGATCGGGCTCGCACACCAGGGCGCCGAGCGTGCACGCACGTATCACCAGTACGCCCAGGAAGTGGTGTGCCTACACACCGCGACACGCTTCGGTGACCGGACCACCTGCCCACGGCTTCACGAGCTGGCCGAGCAGGTAGACGGGCCACGCGCCGTGGCCGCCGCACAACACGCCACCGCACTCGCCGCCGGAGACCCCGACGGCCTCGCCGACGCCTCCGCCCGATTCGAAGAGATGGGTGACCTGCTCGCTGCGATGGACGCCGCCGCCCACGCTGCCACCACCTACCGGCACCAGGGCCGCAACGGCTCCGCTCTCGCCGCCACCGCCCGCGCCCAACACCTCGCCGATACCTGCGGCGGTGCACACACTCCAGCCCTGTGCGAAGCGCAGCAACCATCACCCCTGACCAGTCGGCAACGCGAAATCATCACCCTCGCCGCCCAAGGACTGACGAACAAACAAATCGCCGAGAAAATGACCCTGTCCGTCCGCACCGTCGAAGGGCACCTCTACCGCGCCTCCCTCAAAACCGGCGCCAATGGCCGCGACGACCTCGGCGCCACCCTCACCGGCGAGTAACGCACCAAGAGTCGGCCTCGACTGGGGTAGCCGACTACTCCACCCCACCACACGCCCTGGCCGCACCCTGAGGTTATGGCTTCTTCGCTAACACCCCGCGAGCAGGCGTTGCGGCGGCTCCCGCAGCCCTACTCCCTCGCATTGCGGCTTCGTGACGCCGGAGTCGCCGACGACCAGATGTGCACCTATCTCGACATCGACGCTCACGCGCTCCCGCCGCTCCTCGAGCTCGCCGACGCGAAACTCACCGCCGCACTTCGCATCACTGCAGATAACGAATCGAAGGATCAACCATGAACGGCTTCAAACCCGAGCTGACGGAACCCGACGTCGACCCTCGCGCGTCCCCGAACGGATCTCGGCGAAACGTAAGCAATTGGACGTCCGGTAAGGCGCCGACTAGAGACGTCGTCGCATATTACGTAGTTCTGTCGGTCAATCAGGTGACCGACAGAAGGCAAATCCGTTATCAGGTTAGTCAAAAGAAGAGCTCACATGCGCTGGCAGGAGAAAACCAATGAGAAGGAAAGCCACATCTCTAGTCCTTGCTGTTCTGGCTTCAGCAGTGTTGCCGACCTCTGCTCTATGGGCGGGATCGGGAACTGCGGCCGCAACGCCGACACGGGGAAGACGAGGAGTCGAGTGGAAGCAGTTATCATCGTTGCTGCAATTGCGGCCGCGATTGCAGTCGTTTGGCTTTGGGACACGATCACGGGTGCGCTCCCGCGTACAGCCGCGGATTCGGTGGATTCGGCGTCGCAAAGGCCGATTAGTGTTCGCGCGCGGTGGCCGATGACATCGGGCGGGCGCAGAGCCGAAAGATTGCCCTGGAAAATGTGAGAATTGAGTTGTAGCACTGCAGCTGCCATGGTGGGCGACGCCTCCTTAGCATAGTTAATTTAAGCACATGCATTTCGTTCGCAGGACAGACAAGCCACCGCCCGGTGAATACCGTGTTGATGGTCGGACAACCGTCCCCGCTTGATCAAAACGAATGGACCCCAAAAATGCCGTCACGCAAAGTAACTACTTCGTCGATCGTCGCAGCAACGCTTATTTGGGCGGCAGCGATCGGCGCGGCCGTTCCGACATCAGCTGCACCCGTGGACTCAGGAAGCGCGGGCAGCGGTAGCGGCGGCGGTGCGCCTGCGCCGCCTGCGCCGCCTGCGCCCGGAAGCGTTCGTGGATTCTGGACGGGTTCCTGGACCTCCAGCTCCGGCACATACCCGGCCTCGCTCGACGTATCGCAAGATGCTCCCATGCGGGCGCACATCGATATCCCCGAGCGGCTCTGCCGAGCAGACTGGCACGAGGTGCGCCGCGACGGCGGCGTAATCGTCCTCGATGCCACCGTCACCCAAGGGACGTGCAGCAACAACACCTGGGTGCTTACCATTGGCGGTGGCACGATCACCGGTCAAGACTCGACGGACTCAGGCACTCGCGTCAACTTCCACAGAGATTGACGATATAAGCGATCCGGGTTCAGTTCACACCGGGTTCAGTTCACACCGGGTTATGTGTGACCGCCCGGTTGACCTCGGCGCCACCCTCACCTTGGAGCAACGCGCCGAGGGTCGGCATCAACTAGCGTAGCCGACTACTCCACCCCACCTCACGCTCTGGCCGCACCCTGAGGCTATGACTTCTTCGCTTACGCCACGCGAGCAGGCGTTGCGGCGACTCCCTCACCCCTACTCCCTCGCATTGCGGCTTCGTGACGCCGACGTCGCCGACGACCAAACGTGCACCTACTGAGGACACACGACTTCGCCACGAATTGCTAAAAGGGCAGCTGGCGAGAACATTTCGCGCCCTGAACGGACATACCTCGATTACATCACCCCCGGGAGGGGCTATGGACAATTACCCGATTATCGATTTGCAGCCCCGCCACATTGCCCGAGGCCTCGCCGTGGTGGTCCTTCTACCCGTGTTCTACATCTTCGGCATCCAGGGCGTAACCACCGAGCGAGAAATCGACCTCCTCACCGGCGAAATCAACTCGACGAGCAACCTGGGATCCCAACTCGGTAAGGCAGCGATCTGGATTCTTCTCGCCCTCGGTTTCGCGTATGCCGAGCGGGTCGCCCGGGCCCGAAACACACAGTGGCCCAACGGGATTCATAGATACCTGGTTGACGCCAAGCTCGCTGGCCAATCTTCGGCCACCACCCAACGACAGAGCGAAGTGCGATCCGACTTCAGCTCTCTCGACCACGCCGCGGACCACGACCCGAGCAGTGACGCTGACGGATCGGTGCAAAAAGTCGGATTCACCGTCAAGCCGTACCACGCAGCCCGAATCGCGGCGGCAGTCGCATTCCTCACTGCGCTGAACAACCTTCCCGGGATCCCATGGCTCATCGTCGCCGCCGCAAGTCTCTACGTTGAGTGGCACACGCGCACCAAAGCCGTTTCCTGGCCGCCGGCCATTGGATCGTTCCTTGATCGACTCACTGTTAAGTCCTCGAATTCAACGACGACACCTCCCACATCTACCGGCGAGAACGACCATCAATCCTGCGGCCGGACCGTTTCCCTCCGCCCCCATTCGATGACCGAGATCTTCGCGAACACGCGCACTGCTGTGCAGCGAAACTGGAAGGTCGCCCTACTGTTCCCGATAGCGCTGATCATCGCAGGCTCACTAGCTGTCGGCCTACTAACGATAGCCGCGGTATACATCGGCCGCTCGGCCTTCACTGGCACAGCGTCGTTCGGGGCGGGCTCTACTGGATCCGACTTCGCCGCCAACCCCGGCACGCTCTTTGCCGAAATTCTGATTCTCTACGTGGCTGTCGTCTTGCTGATCTGGATTCCGCTGGACGCGGTCGTTACCGGCGTCACGGTGACGAGTGCAGCTCATGCAGCCCGAAGCAGCACAGTTCGCCTTCGCGAGGCCCTCGCCGCGACACGAAGCAGAATGTTCGCCTTGTGCAGATTATCGCTGATCTTCAGTGCGATCTTCTATCTAATACTGCTCATCCTGTTTCCGGTCGCATCGATCATCATCACCGACAGGTTTGGATGGATCGCATTTCTTGCCTCTTCCATCGCGTTGTCGGGGGCGACCCTTGTCGCAACTGTCCTGTTCAGTCTCGCACCCGTCCCCCTGATGCTCGAAGGCACAGGCGTTTTCGCGTCGTTGAAACGCTCGGCCATACTCGTTAGACCAGCTTGGCTACGCCTCACCGCAGTGCACGCGGCATGGGGGCTGGGCACGATCACACTGATACTGATGGTAAATAGCATCCTGTCGGGGTTAGGCTCCCTTATTGGCCTCGCCGTCGCGTTCCCAATCTTCCGGACCTTCCAGACGCTCCTTTACGCCGATTTGCGGACCCGAGCCGGTGGCGGTGCTCACCCGGGTGGGCTGCATCTCGACGACGCTTCGGCCAGTACCACTAGTAGCACCGCACTTCGCGCACAGTCGACACCGTCCGAGGATTCCTCGGTACGAACCGATGATCGCAGTACGCCATCGGCTCTCCCGCTGCCGACACGCGAACGCACCGATGAGCCGCCTCAGAATACGGCGACCGCACCACCGACACCGGTCGACGTCCCCACATCGGCACCCGAAGCCATCCCGATCAGCCCGATCGCCGCGTTCACTCCACCCGGACAGACGCATCCGGCACCACCGTCAGCAGAATCCACTCCAGCCGACCGCCCGGAACACACCGGACGAGCGCAAGACACCCCGGCACAGCCTGCCCTCGACCCGGCTGTATTCGTTTCACCGGGCGTTACCGAGGACGCGTTCGTGACGCCGTCCGCAGCGCACGACACACCACCCGCACCTATTCCTTCCCTGTCTACGAACACAAACCCGATGACCGTTCCGGCGCCACCTGCATGCGCGACCGTCGTAGCCGCAGGTCCACGTCGCCGACCGCCGGTGAAAATGGCTATTGCCCTTGTCGCACTCGGACTGGTCCTCGGCTTGGCGATCAGCGGCCTAGT
This sequence comes from Rhodococcus sp. IEGM 1307, assembly GCF_030056915.1. Classification (NCBI taxonomy): domain Bacteria; kingdom Bacillati; phylum Actinomycetota; class Actinomycetes; order Mycobacteriales; family Nocardiaceae; genus Rhodococcus; species Rhodococcus sp. IEGM 1307. Next base: position 24,534 of record NZ_JASHKW010000042.1, on the reverse strand, counting down.
CTATTGGTTCCCGTCCAGGGAGACCGTCGAGACGAAGCCATCACCCACCGACGGACTGAGTTATACCTTCCCCGACGCGCCCACGGCCTCCTGGCAGATCAGCGCGTCCTCAGTGTTCGCCGGTGCCCAATTTGCCAGCCCCACACCCGCCGCAGGGTTGTCACGACCGGGCTTCATCGATCTCGGCGACACCCTCATAACCACGGCGGTCCTGCCGAACACAGACGCCGAAGCGCAACTGGTGGCAATCGACGCATCGGACGGCACGATACGGTGGATCGCACGCGATCGAAACTACGACATATGCGCGTCAAAGACACTCGACGACGGCTTGCTCCCGTGCTACACCGGACGCGGCTTGATGGGCCCCGAGTACATCAACGAGGTCACGTTCGTGCGGATCTTCGACGGCTCGATCGACCACACCATCGACGTCCCGGACCGCCAGATCAGCTGGATCGAGGTACTCGACGGCGACGTCATCACCGGAGGTTACGACGGCATCGGCCGCGGCACCACCACCGATCTCACTGCCCGGTGGTTCACGCCCTGGAACCCCGACTACACCTGCCGCGGATCGGGCGACGAGATCTTCTACGGCGCAACAAACGAGTTTGTTCATTTCGGAAACGACGCCGGCCAACTCGTCCTCGACGCCAAGACCGGAAACAGGCTCATCCCTGAGGCCCCCCAGGCGGTAACCGTTTACCCAGGACATGGGCTCGTCGCGTGGACCTGTGCGCCCGACGACCCCGAGGACCGAACGGCGGTCGTGCTCGATCAGAGCGGAACACTGCTGCGAACTCACGACATCAACGGTGGATACACCAGCACCCTGGCGACGACTGGCTCACCGGCCCGATATGTCATCGATGGAACCGCATACGATTTCACCGACGGCAGCCGAACGTGGACCCACCGTGGCGAGGTGGCGGACATCATCGATGATACCGTCCTCTTTATCGGCGACACACTCACCGCCGTCGATTTCCACACCGGCGAAATACGCTGGACCCAACAGCTCGATGTCGAGTCCTCCTACACCGTTCCATTCATGTGGCTCACCGACCGCCAGCGCGTCATCTTCGGCCTCGATGACACGCTCCGGGCGGTGAACCTGCGCGACGGCACAACCGACTGGGTCCTGCCGGGCGCGTCGGGAAATCCAGTGCGCGCAGGTCATGGGATCGCCACAGCATCGCAAGCGGTCATCACGTACTACGCGCCAACCGGCGGACCCGTTCCCACTGAATCGGTCAGCGACGACGTCATCAAGGCGGGCGGTGACACCGGGCCCCTTACCGTCGCGAGATGCGGCACACCTCCAGCGCTCACACCCGTCGCATTCCGCACCGAAGCAGATGGATTGGTCGTTCGTATGGAGCTCCGAGCGGCCTGCCCGAGCGGCGATATCGTGTCGACAGACGCGCTGCGCGTTGCGATCTCCGAGCAAGGCAAGAACATCGCCTCGGGAGTGTTCGATTTCTCCAAATCGCCCCTATACCTGCCACCCACAACCGCAGACGGGCCACAACGACCAACGACAGTCCAACAAGACTTCAGGTTTCCCATCGGAACGTTCTGGCGCCTTCCCACCCCACTCGAGAATCAATCAGATCCCAGTTCGAACCAAGCAAGCCCCGGAGGCACACAGCTTGTCGAATGCACCGACCAAGGCGTCAGCCGCGGACCCCGCGAAGGCGAATACCACGCACCACCAGTTGGCGGCGAACCGACTGCGATCGGGCCCGGCACACCCGCAACCGGAGACGCAGAAGCAGCAGCACTAGATGCGCTACGCGCGCAAGCCGACGCCGACCGCCCCACCGTGCAAACCGTGTTGGCCGACAAGTGGCTACCACAGCTGTCCTCGAAATACCCCGGACTTGTCGCACCCGACGTCGACGGCCGCATGGTGACATGGAGCGCGACCGAAATCCTCAACCAGCATATGCGGATGCGCCTCCAGTATCCCGAGGTCCGCCTCCTCTGGAGCGACGACTGGCGCACGTTCGACCTCAATGGATGGTGGATAACCATCGCCGGCGATACCTTCGACGATCCCGAGGCAGCAAACGGATGGTGCGACACCAATGCCATCCCGAAGGACGAATGCTTCGCCAAACAAGTCAGCAACTCACAGGGACCACAGGGGACAACACGATACCGCTGACACCGGTCGTCGCGGCCCTCGACATAGCCTCGCCGGGCGAACCATCGAGCAGAGTGAGCAGTAACTCACGCGCCGCCGACAGGCACCGACAAGCATCTCGTCCCGGTGCTCCTTCCAGTCCTCCCAGTCCCAGCCCGCACCGGCATCGATGCAGTATTCGGCGACCTCGACCGGCTCACCGTCATCGGTAACCCCAGACGCTGGTCGGCCTGTCGGGATCCCGGACGATGACGGCCTCCACCATCACCGGCCGCCCTCGTCACCGTGTACCCCAGCGACTCCGCCGGCAGAAGGAGTGAACCGAGCGAACACGGATGGGACGTGCCATCTTTCCTGGTCAGCGCGCCGCCCCGAGGCCCCGCAACGGGCAGCCACAGCCAATTCTTCGTCCACCGTGACGAGGAACGTCAAAGAAGGAGCGAAAACTGTTGAAATAGGTCAATATCCACTCAACACGTCAGCGGTCAAGACCGCAACATGATCGCCTATGGCAGACTCATGCACTGCCGTCACGGCCCGCGGAATGTCGGCTGCGAAGAGCACAATGGCCAAAGACTCTCTCGCCCTAGAAACACACACGTAGAATAGCCGACGCGTCCGTTCAATCGCGGAATCTTTTCCTTGAGCTCGATTCTCGACGTCTTTGGCCGACATCTTTTTGAGCCCGAGAAGCTTGTCATACGAGTAGCTCGTAAACTTACGTCCCTCCTCGTCATCGAGCACGACCACCACTCGCTCGAACTCTGCACCTTTGGTTCCGTGTTGTGTGGAGTAGGGAGACTCCTGTTTCACATACGTGTAGTAGCCCTTCAGTTCTGCGAATGCGCACTGCACCATGGCATCCAGAACCGTGCGGGTCCTCTCATCAAGAACGACATCCTGGTGCTCACCGTCAGGATCCAGGTACGCCGCCATTCGCGGATCGAGTTCTAGGAGCCGCCGCTCAGACGCGAATCTGAGCAGTTGACCGAGCGTCGCTTGTTGATCGACGCCGGCGAGTTCTCTCAGTTCTTCGACAGCCGAACGGCTGGAGGTGAGCGCGGCTCGGAGTTGCCGTGATGCACGGCCAGTCTTGACGAGCGGGCTGTACTCCTTGAGGACAGCTAGCACGGCCGGCGAGCTGGGCTCATCGGCCAAGCAAAGCGGAAGGATCACGTCACGAAACGGCGTCAGTGGCCAGGCTGTGCCCTCATCGAATGCCTCCGCAAGGCTTATCGCGTTGTTGTCGTTGAAGGCGGAATACAGCGCATCAAAGCCAAGCCGCCGGGCAGCCATGCGGTGCATGATAATGAGCACTTTCGAGCCGCCGTCGTGCGCACTGCGTGTCCAGTTGCCCGAAGTACTGTGCTTGTCGAGCCAGGATCGGACCCGTTCCAGATTCTCGCTTCGATGGTCGTCTGCCGGGAGGACGAAGCAGAACGCCTCTCCTTCGGACTGTGCCCCCGCGAGCCCCGATACCTGCTGAAGTGTGTCGCTCTCGGCGCGCACCGCGTTGATACAGGCAAGCACTCGCTGAGAGGACCTGAAGTTCTCAGGCTTGTCGATGTTGCGCCACCCGAGTTCCGGGGTGACAGGTCCTAGCCCCTGCTGGTAGATCTGCTGCATGGGGTCCCCGAAGAAGCCCAGACACATCTTCCCATCTGCCATCGACCACACGCGCTTCAGGCATTCCACGACCTCCGGGAACGTGTCCTGACTTTCATCGACGAAGACAAACGGGAACTGGCGTGCCACGAGCCGAGCCAACAGAGCTCGCGCGTGGATCATCTGCGGAACCATCTTCAGAATGTCTGCGTGTCCCAATACACCACGGGCGTAATCGCCACCGACGCCGTAGGTCCACCGCGTCACAGTTTTGACGGCAGTCTGTTGGTGTCGACGCTTTGCTAACTTCGCGACGTCTTTCTCCTTGGTGGATGGGCGCGTACCAGATGTGTATCCCTCCTGCTTGGCCAGCAGGGTCGCAATTTCTTCGTCGATGCGAGACGCCACCCACACTCCGATGTCCTTCTGGAATGGCTTGGCCAGAGACCAGAGGAAGCTGTGAATTGTCGAGACGGATGCGAGGGAGTCATTCCCGATTTCCGCGTGAATCTCCCGGGCCGCAACCTCGGTGTAAGTGATACAGGCGACCCGTTGAGTTTTCGCAAGCAGGGACGGGCCGCGCGTTTGTGTGACATGCGCCAGCGCCTTGACCAGGGACGTCGTTTTCCCTGAACCGGCGCCGGCCACCATCGTGAAGCCGGTCAGCCGGTCCTGATCGAGAATGTCCCGGAGTTCACGGTCGGCTTCGGTGTCTGGTGAGTCTATTCTCGAGGTCATTCTGACCCTGCTGACTGCGGCACGTCACGTTGCTTCTCTATCGGCGTCACGAGTTCGAGTCTCTCGCGGAGCCACTCAAGTCCGTCCACGATGTATCCAGGGGCCTTCCATGTCGGATTAATGGTGGCGATGACGCCGAGAGCGAAGTTGGTTTTGTCGAAGTTCTTGACGCGAGTGAATAGTTTGTCGTGCAGCTCCTTGATCGAAAGTTCCTTCGCCTTAGGAATCTTCAGCCCCAGGTGCTTGCCGTCAGTGCTCTGTGTCCAGTCGAGATTCTGAAGCGCGAACGCCTCCTCCAGTGTGCGGCCGGCCCGCTCCTCGGTGGCACCCTGCCACATCACCTTTTCCCTAGTCTGATATGCGACTCGAACAAGCCCAGCCGGTCCGTCGACGCTCGGCGGCATTTTCAGGTCGATGTCCGCAGCCAGCAGGTCCTCGATGCCGACGATCTTGGGGAGCCACTGCTTCAACGTCTCGTTTGAGGTCACCGCACCTGGTGTATCGACATGACACGAAGATGCCCTGGCCTTGGCCTTGCCCTTTTGCTCTTGACCTTCCTCGCCCTCTTGATCTTCGTCATCCTCTTGATCTTCGTCATCCTCTTGGCCATCACCTTGCGGTTGATCGGCGGCTGTGACAGCGACGCTGTCCAGGTCAGTGATGACGAGGGTCGGAAGACCGAGAAAGCTGACGAGGTTCTCGAACCGGTATGCGAAGGCTCCGCCCACTTCGAGGATGGTTAGGTGGCTGGAACGCAGGTCCGGCACGAAGTTGTCGATGATCAGTGGAAGCAAAAGGCGTTCGACGTTTCCTTCTACCAACACGACGGCGTCGGCGAAGAACAAGTCGCAATGGGTGAGCTTGATGTACTGCTGCAAGAACTCTCGGGTCGCCTCTTCTTCGTCTCTGTAGAACGTCGAGAGGTTCTTCACGTCGCTCAGGTGCGGGCCGCTTAGGGATGCCGATCTGCAGAAGTAGCGGATGGGCTTGAAGTTGCTTTCATAGATGATGTGAGGCGAGTGCGTCGTGACGACCAGCTGTGTCTGAAACTCCGATTCCGGCTTCGGCAAGATTTCGAGTACTTTTCGGACAAACACCTGCTGCAGCTGGACGTGCAGATGCGCCTCGGGCTCTTCGATCATGACGAGATGAATTGGGGGACGATCCTCTTCCGCATCCGCCCATGCCTGGTGGAAGTCGAGCACCTCGACCACCATATAGATGAGGTTCTTGAAGCCTAGGCCGTTGTACTGATCGGGCAGCGTCTGATCGATAACCGTCCCGCTTCCGGAGCGCTCAGGTAGTGCATAGTGGACCTTGGCGCTCGTGTTGAGAATTCCATGCGCGTTGAACGACGCCTTGACCACTAGGCCCGGGTTAGCGACACCGGGATAGCCAACTTCTCCCAGCCGATCGAGCGTAGGTCCGAATACTTCCGCGAAATGTGCGTTCAGTCGCTCCTCGGAGTCAGCGATCACGGCCAGGGCATCGACGTCACTGTCGAGCTTTTGCAGGTTTCGCTCATAGAACCGACTCAGCCGCTTCGACAGATCTTCACTTCTTCCACGCGAGTCGGCGTCGGACAGATGCCGCTGAGCGTTGAGGAAATCGACCTTGATGATCGACTCGATTATCTTTGAAGCGCCGCTACTGTGCGTGCCGAGGAAGAACGGTTCGTAGCCATCTTTGGGAACGAGGTCGTCGGTGCATTCGTTGGCATCTAGCACGAAGTATTTGATTTCGTACTCATGCTGAAGTCGCTTGGTCAGGTACTCGACCATGTTTTGCGGCCACGACTTGTAGGAACCTTGCTCGTTACGTGTCGTTGACTCCGCCTTGGCGCGCGCCTCGTTGTAGTTTGCGACGAGCTTTACGCCATCCCGTGGCGCGTAAACCATACGCAGGCCTACAGGCTCGTCGGTCCAGTCCAGGCTCGGGAGGAGATCAAGTACTCGATGTAGGTTGTCGTCATCCACCTCGAACCAGAGGTCGAAGGTGATCTGAGGAAGATCTGTGGCTGGATCTCCCGATTTCGGATCGAATGCGTTGAAGGACTCCCAACAATCGGCAGTAAAGTCGTAGATCTGAAATGGCTGCCGCGGTTGCTGTCCGAGAAACATTTGAAAGAGGTGAGTCGCGGACGTCTTGCCGCTATTATTCGCTCCGACAAAAATCGTGCGATCTTCTTCAAGATCTACCCGAACGTTCTTCAGGCGCCTGAAGTTCTCAACCCGGAAACATTTAATGTGCATTGCGAGTCTCCAGGTGGGGTAAGTGTAGCGGTCTTATACGTTGGTTCGCGTGATCATACTGACTGGTCTGATCCGTTGGTCGCTGGGGGCTGCCACCGACCATGGACGGCATTTCAGTCCCGTGGGCCTCAGATTCACCTCCTCCAGATATCTGTATCCCGAAGATACGGTTGAACAATCGACAGCCCACTCGGATGTGGCGTGTTAGGACCATCGGCAATGAGATAGCAAGAAGCAGCAGCCGCTTCCCCGGAGATCGCCGAAACGTTGCATGGCTGAGTGGGCGTGTTCGCTCTCTTGAATTCGGCAGCGGCCTTAGAAGCTGCTGCGTCCGAGGCCGAGGATCCCGAGTCGCAGCTGCAGGCGCAGCAGATCGCGGAGACGACCCGGGAGCAGACCTCGTCGGAGGAGCCGCACCGAGGAGCGTTGAAAGCGCTGATGTTGCAAGCCGCGGGTTCACTGGTGACGGCCCTGTCAACGGTGACTGCTGCGCAGGTAGGACCTCTGGCCTTGGAGGCTGCACACTCCTTCTTGTGACGCAGCGAGGAAAGGTCCGAGCCGAAAGTTGCGGCTCGGACCTTTTGTGCACTCGCCGTGGGTATTGGGCGATTCGGGCTGCGTGATCGGCCGAGTTGCCGATCGATCAACCAGTGATCTCAGGCAGCCGTCCTGGCCACAACACACCTGGCGAAGGCTCTGTGGAGCCGCGGCCGCACGTTTCAGCCGCCTGGAACGACATGGCCATCAGGTTCGGCCGCGAAGTAGCGCGGCAAACACCACCACCTCCGCGACCAGTCCGACGATCAGTCCACAATCCTGAAAATCCCGATTCGTGGGGCTTCACCCTTGAGTGAGCACATCGTGAGCACTGGGTCGTGAAGAGCCCGGAGAAAGAGACTCACTGACGGCGATGACGGCGGGCTAGGCGGATTGGTACCCCGATGCCGTGACGCTGTACCAGTCCGATCCGAGTCACACCTTCGAGGACATCGGCAACGGCCCGAGTTTCAGCCGCGAGACGCTCCGCAACCCGGCGTCACCACATCTGTTGGCTGCAAGCTCACGTATCACGCTGACCAGGCAGCTTTCCTTCGTCGAGCACAATGATGTGCTTTGGTGCGGCGTCCGCGTCAGCGAGAGGGTGTCGCAAATCTGGGTGAAGTCGGTCTCCGTACCGCAAAGCCGTCACATAGTCAGGCAACTCATCACCGTCATAAACCCGCAGGGAAGGAATACCCTGCTGCAGTAATGATTCAACCCCACCCTGCGGGTCCTGCAGCCATTCAACAAGCCAGTCCGAAGGGTAGCCTCGAAGCAACTGGTCGTCTATCCACTCTCGCCCACTGTCTGAAATCGCCAAACGTTGAAAGTTTCGGAATAACCTGTGCGCCAGACTATTCGGATCGAGACGATCGGACTCCCCGGGAAAATCGAGACCCCAGGCCAATGCATTTGCGACACGCTCATACTCACTACCGCGGCTGACCGATGGTGACGGACCGTGACCTGCTGGTAGCCCAGAAGCCTGTTCCGGCTGCACGGCTCGCGTCTGCCGACTCGACCTTGAGTGGGCTGGTAGACCTCGGCCCCTGTAGTCAGTCAGACAGGACCACGGCAACGCGAAAGGACGAACATCGGCGAGGGGGACACCTGTCAATGTGTCCCGGAAACGCCGTGTGAATGTTTCCGCACGTATAGCGGTGATTCGGTCGCCGCTGGGACCTTGGCAGCACCGATGGTCACTGTAACTCACCCGAGCTGCAGGGTGATAGAGCACATAGACCGCCGACGCCCCCGTGGTTCTCGCGTATTTCGTCAGCAGGTCGATCTGCTGGTCCCCCGACGACGGAATGATATGGTCGATCTTGTAGTTGCCGCCCTTGTTCGCGGCAGGGGTCGGCCGCCACTTCTTAGCCTGAACTACCCAGTGGAACCAGCGGTCAGAGCCATCTGACAGCCACCATTCCCAGTCGGCGCCGTTGCGGCATTCTTCTGGGTGAGAGAACGAATCAATGCGCAGTTCAGGAATCTTCTTCGCCAGATCCAGCAGGACCCTTTCGGTGATACCTTCCTCCCCCTGACGAATCCCATGATTCTCACCGTCCCGGAGATTCCTGCCTATCACCTGCGCATTCTTGAACAAGGCAAAGGCGAGTCTAGACATCACCGAACCGGATGTTCCGGTCATCACCGCAGTCATGCCAGTTAGTATGTCGGATCCGCATTGGACGACTGCGCACCGCCGGGACACAACCGACATGCGTATCCCACTCAACCCCACTTGGCGGCAACAGACTCATTGCGTCACCGAACCATGACATCATTCACGCCAATTGTGTCGGGGCACAGCCCTCCCCCGTGTCGCTCGAGTCTTCGACTGGGTGCGCCCATTTGCAATGGTGGGGTCAAGCGCAGCGATAAGTTGCGCGCTCGCCGGCCGCCGCGCCCACACCACCACCGAAACTTGCGACATCCTGGGCGGCCTGCCCGACTTCGTTCTTGGGGACGCCTACCATCCGCCCGTCGCTACCCGCTCCGCTAGCCCGCACTCCCATTGCCCCAGTGTCATTCATACGAATGACATGGGGGTAGTCCGAACGATCGAAACAACTGCCGCGCCGGTGTCCGGCCGCCAACCACACCCGCCGACACGGCGCACTCGCGGAGCGTTCGGCCCACGCAAACCGTGAGGTAATCAGAGGCAGCCATTTCCGGTTGTCACCACACCATTCGCGTGACGCGTGAGAGCACCGAGCACACGCAATTTATGTTGTGTTGTCCGCGAAGGCCGGCCAGATGGACAGCGGTCTGGGCCTCACGCTACGTAATTGCCGATCCAGCTGTCCGGCCGAGGTGCCAGCAGTGGGCTATTGGTCCGATGTCGTCAGATGGTGTGACTCGACAGGCGCCCCGACGGGGCGGTCTGCGGAAAGACAGTGAGGGAGGACGACCCGTGTGTGGAGGGGGTGACCACGGTCAGCGTGAGGGACTGACCCGCCTTGTTCGTGAGCGCGACGAGCAGGTCGGTGAAGGTGCGTACCGGCATATCGTCGGCAGCGGTCACGATCTGCCCCGCTCGCAACCCCGCCCGTGCAGCAGGTGATCCGCCCGTGACGTCGGCGACAACGAGGCCTGGCATGCTCCCCGCCGCCGGGTGGATCTGTATCCCGATGACACCTTCGATCGGTGGGGACGGTTGGGCGGCGTGCGGGTCGGCCATCGACCCCAAGGTCACCGCGACTGTGCTGTCCTGGCCGTGTCGGCTGATGCGGAGCGTGACGGAGTCTCCCGGGTGGTGAGATCCGATTTCGTCGAACGCGTAGATGGGTTTGCCGGCAGGTACGGCTGCGTCCTTCACGCCGAGAATCAGATCGCCCGGCTGTAGCACGGCGGACGCGGGTGATCCGGGGATCGTGGCCACCACGACTCCACTGCCGGTGGGCCCGTCTCCATCGGACGGTTGGCCCAACCAGACGCCGAGCCATGGTCGATCGTCGCTGAGATCGATGATGGGACCGGCGTCGCCTCGTGCTCCGACGGTTCGGGTGTACTTGCGCAGCGGGCAGCATGCCGGAGCCCGGGGCGGAAAGTAGTCGCTGGTGACGGTGAGTGTCTGGGGACCGGTGTCCGGGCCGTCCACCTGCACGGTGGCGTTCATGTCCTGGTTGTTGCGGTAGGCCACCTGTGCGACGCCGGCTGTGAGAGAGACGATCCCGGTCAGAGTCAGTGGATGATTCGCGGTGGTGTCGACACCGGTGATCAGCAGGTACGCCGGTTTGTCGGGATCGGCACGAATCCCCTTTACGGTCACCGAGGTCACCCGGTTGGTTTGCGGAAGCAGCGGCACCGCGTCGACGGATCCGGCCGCGGTCATCGTGTTCGCCGCATCGAACGTGACGTTCCACCGCTCTGCGATCGCGTCGTAGGACAGGATCTGAACGTCCTGCGTCCCACCATCGACGGGCTTGCCGGCGTCCAGACCCGGACCGCTGGAGACGATGATCCGATCGGGTGTGGGGCCGCCGCCCAAGTCGAGTTCACTCGTCGTCACGACCCGGTAGTTCGGGTGCAGGACCGACGAATAGTCCGGCTCGGACGGAGGTGACGACAGCGCGGACGGTTGTGCTGTCGTGGCCGAGCCGTCGGACGCCGAACCCGAGCAGGCTGTCATGGACAGCCCGAGGCCCACGATGGTGGCGAGTACCCACAGTTTCACCACCGCATCATCCACTCTCGCCGCATGGCCCTGCAGCGCAGGGCCGGAAACGACGCTCTGCCTCGTTGCTCACCACATACTCGGGGCGCCGTGGTCTGTGGCGGCGTCGAGCCCACGGGTCAGGTATCCGGTCGCGGTCTACCACAACAGGCCTGTAGCCAACTCGTCCCAGTCCCGAGCCACCGCTCGACTGCGCGTTCGCCGATCGTGCGCGACCTCCACCGCTAGGCATCCCATCCGGAGGAGCACCGGAACATTCACGTGCCGCAGCGCCATCCCCTTCCGATCATCGAGGACGATCATCCGCGCCAGCGTCTTCCCCGCCGACGCGGCACCGACCAGCGAATGGGCCGCGAGGAGCAACTCGTTACGCCGGGCCTGCTCCCGCACGTCCAGACGGGCGCTTCCCGTGGCCGCATACGCCCGGGCATGCACATGAGTGCGGAGGATGACCTCGGTGGTGATCACGCTCAGCGACGGGGTGAGGAGCCCGGATCGCACGTTCAGACCATTGCCCGCCGTGCCCAGGTACACCTCGTGCGCAAACTTCCGGAGTGCCCGGTTGTCGAGTTCATACAGCCAGGAGGAGCCGGGCAGCGGCAGGCTCATCGGGGTCACCACATCCGCCGCCAAATGCTGGGCCCAGAGGACGAGGGCCTCGGCGAGCGAATCGACCTCCCGAAACCGGCCACCCACGGTGACGTCGTATTTGTCGCCGTAGTCCCATCGGACGCCGCGGAACTCGCCCGCCCGGATCTGCCGCAGCGCCTCGAACGGCCGCGCCAGATCATGCCCCGGGGAGCGGACCCGGTGGGCGCGGCCGCCGAATCCGGGGCCGGTGTAGTCGATCGGCAATCGTTTGCCGGCCCGCTCCCAGGCCCGCATCCACCCGGTCTTCCTCGTGGAACCGAGACCCTTCGCGACGGTCCCGTCGATGGCGGTGTCGTACCAGACCGCCGCCACCCCCAGGACGGTCGCGAACCCGACCGCGAGGACGTCGTCGCGGTCCCACTCGATGCGCTGCCGGGCCCGCCACCGATCGAACCCTGCCCACTCATCAGGGGTCAGGGCGGCGTCGAGGTCGATGGCGGTCCACCCGCGCTGGGTGCGGAGCAGGTCATTGGTGGCGGTCAGCTCCGCGTACGAGAGATGCTCGGTGGTGTCGTTCTCCGGGAGTGGGTCCGGGACACCGCCGGCCAGGGCGGTGTCGGTGGCCGATTCCAGCTCGGCGAGCCGGCGGCTGAGGGTGTCGAGGTTCCGGTCCACCGTGTCGTCCATGCTCATGCGGCGGTTTCCGGGAGACGGTCCAGGATGACCTCGAGTGCCCCCTCGGCACGTTTGGCGTCCGCGTGCTGCCTGCGCAGTTCCTCACGCAGTTCCTTGTTCTCCGCGGTCAGCCGTGCGTTCTCACGCGAGAGTTCCCGGATCCGGTCCAGGAGTCGCTCACCGTCGGCGACGACCTTCTCGAGCCGCTCCTGCAGGCTCTGGACGACGCGGCGTTGCTTCTCGTCCCGGTTCTCCGCCTCGATCAGCACACATCGTGCGATCAGATCCAGGCGCATCGCGTCCGCCACCACCTGACCGGTCGTCCACGGTGTCCAGCGGGCCCCGGCCGCAGCTACGCCGGCTCCGGCGATGCCCCCGATCCCGGTCACCAGGGCTGTGCCGCCGGCAATGCCGAAACCGCCGGCGGCGATCGCGCCGCCACCGAGGGTGGCCAACCCGGCCGAGGTCGCTGCCGCCCCGGTCAATCCGGCGGCGCTGCCGATCGCGGCGCCGATCACCGGTGCCGACCAACCACCGGTGGCCACTCCTGCCGCCAGTCCTGCCGCACCGATGACAGCCACCTTCCCCCAATGCACACTCTTACGCCTCAACCGGCGGAGCAGAAGCGTGTGCTCGTCCCGCATCCGATCCAGATCCGCCCGGTCGAGGTGCGGGAACTCGTCCACCAACGCTTCGAGGTGTGTGCGGCGGGTGGCGGCATGCCAGGAGGCTTTCGCCGGCCACGGGTCGAACAGGATGAGGTCGACCAGCACCAGCAACGACCGCTCCCGCGAGCCGAAAAGCCGAGGAAGGCGCCGGCCATGGGCGGCAATGGCGTCCGCCACGGTCTCCTGGGTGTCCATGTCCACCAACAGTGGTGTCAGCCAGTCCGGGCAGTCCGACCGATCCGCAGCGGCCACCCGGCGGAAACCGGTGACGGCGTCACCGAGCACCGCTTCCTTGAGGGCAACTGACTTGTCGGACTTCGTCGCATCGAGATCCGACTGCATCAACGACACCTGCATCGCCGCCAGCGCCACCGACTCCGACCACTCCACCACGCCGACCGGATCACCATCACTCGTGGACATGACCGCCCCCTTCCCACCATCCAGAAGGGCTAGTATCACCGATCGGTCCGACACCGCGATCAAGACAACCCCGGACCACGGTGATGTGTCAGAGCGCCTGCAGCTCAGCGTCATTCAATCGAATGACACCCGGCCTCGCACGGCATGAGTCAGAGCGGCGACTACCTCCACCAGACGCCACATCCGGCAGAAGCCCGTGCTGCTGCCACCTGGCCTGAACCCGGTAGCGGCAGTCTTCACGGATCCGCCCTGCGGGGGCCCGGCCAGACCACCCGCTGCCATCACCGCAACTCGGTTACGCCTCTTCCGGACGAACGTCGACTCTGTTCGCGGTGCAGGGGTGGGCAGCCACTTGCTAGTTCGGGCACCGATCGACGTCTTCGCCGTCGACATTCACCGTGGCCTTCCAGTGCCACTCGCTACCGAGAGCGGCCACCGCCGCAGAGGGCAGTACCGCCGCGACCTGACCGGGCACGCTGACATCCGGTGCACCCGACAAATTCTGTTGCTTCGCGCCCGCGAAGGTGAAGTAGGCGATCTGGTTGCCATCGAGGGTCTTGTAACCGAGCTGAACAGCATTGCTCCCGCCCCGATCAGCCGCCGACAACGACCACAGCACCGTACCCGTGGCCGGAAGCTCACCCTGATAACTCCACACCACCCGCGCCGCCGTACCGGCATACCCCGGCACCCCGAGGTGCACCGACACCTCCGTCAGATCGATCGGTGCGCCCACCCCCACACTGGCACACGAGCTGTCGACACCACGAACCACCACCTGCCCGGGCACATCCGGGGCGGGTTGCACCACCGCCGTCGTCGCCGCCGTCAAGGGCACAGGCGTTCGCGTCGTGGAAGGTTCGTCCGTCTCGGAATCCGCGTTGCCGCAGCCGGCAAGCACCAGGACAGCGAGCAAGACCGAGGCTGCACGTTTCATGGGCAATACATACCAGGAAATCTGATCCGCCCGAGGTCATCCGCACCGCGCACTCGGAGCGGATCGTGGTCTAGGACGCCGTCTCACCACCTGACCCCGCACCTCGGATCGATGAGAGTGCCCGTCCCCGTGTATATCGAGCGAATGACACTGTCGCGCAACCTCCGCCCCGAAATGCGACACCGACCCGAAGATAAGGATGCGTGCATCAGCAGACCTCGATCAGCGGGTCAGGTTGACCACGCACGCGTCGAGGGCTTGGACACGCTCGTCGCCGGGCAAAATTCGCAGTGGAGCGTCACTGGCCTTCGCAAACGTCGTCGTATTCCGCGCACCCCCGGTGGACGCGTACACGGTCCCGTTCGACATCACCCACACATCGGACCGGTTCTTGACCTTTCCGGAAGCGTCTACCGTGGTGCCGCCCACGAGAGTTACCGGACCGGAATTGATTACCGTGCCGTTGATGAGCGAGAGCCCCGACTCGGAGAAGCCCGACTCCACTCGAGAAACCAGGGCGTCGTCGGCGGGGACGCAGCGCGGGTCGGACGCCGGCTTTGACGGTGCCGCCTGGGGCTGACTGACCGGAGCGGATGTAGCTGGGGTGGCCGCAGTTGACGGGGGAGCCACCGCCGATGTGGTCGTTGCCTGCCCCGGTGCCGTGGACGTGGCCGATGGTGCGGCAGAGCCGCCAGTCGAACCGCACGCGGTCAACGACAACAATGCAAGGGCGGCCCCGGCCGCGAACAACGTCCTCATGCAGCGTATTCAAGCAGACTCTGCGCGCCTGCCCGTCGGCCGCGCGGGGCGAACGCTTCCGGCTGCGAAGGCGACTAGTTCTGTCAATACGTTGCGTGAATGAATCTGCGGCGCTTCGTATATGCTCTCCCAGCTCCGTCAGGCGAGGTCCGCTGCATAGAATTGCTGCACGTGGACGAGGTGGCCGCGGCTGACCGACTCGCCGCGGACGTGGCCCATCGGGCTCTCCGACCGTAAGAGTTACCTCCTGGTTCACCGTCAGCACCGTGGTGAGCACGAAGGAACCCCACCAGCGCGAAACACGACTGACGCGACCGGCGGGGCCCGTTGCCACCCAATGGCAAGGGCAGCAAACGACAGGTTACCAAACAGATGGGGTCCGTTACGTCCGGTTCGTCTGGTTCGATGACCGCATGGCGCAGACAGTCGCCGGCCGCACGCCATCAGTCATCGCCGCGGTGCGCCTCGATGACGTCGCACTCGAGCCCAGCCCCATCGATCCGACCTGGATCCTCGACGGCACCACCACCCACTGGGTCTGGGACTGCACAGCAGGAACCTTCAACTGGTACTTCGCGCTCGAAGAGACGATCCAGATCCGCGAGGGTGAGGTGACCGTCTCCTCGGCAGATCAGCCTCCTCGCACGCTCCGAGCCGGTGACGCCGCAGTCTTCCCGGCACACGCCTGCGCGCAATGGCATATCCCCCGGTACGTACGCAAGCCCGCAGTACTGCGGCCCCACGCACCCCGGCCGATTCGAATCCCGATGCGCGTCCACGGGGCCGTCGCCAGCGCGATGCGACCTCGCAGCCTGCGCGGCGCACTGTCCGGCTAGGGTCCGGCCATGGGCGGCGAGTGGATCCAGATCGACAGAGACTGCGTGACGTGTGGCAACGCCGCATTCCGGCACTACATCTACGCCAGCCTCGGCGGCGTGCTCATCGAGACCGACCTGTACGAATGCGCCACCCCGGGTTGTCCCGGGCCTGTCGCGATCTGCGAACCAATCGACGGCTGACCGCACAGAGACCCCACCGGCCGAACCGTGACGCGCTGCTGGTGGGGTCTCACTGCCGGCAGGTACCCACATCCGCGGCAGGCGAAGCCCCGCCCAACTTTTCGGGGGAAGACGAGGCTCCTACACCGACCAAACCGCGCTGGGTTGGGATCGGCGCGCGGCCAGAATATCCGCGGACTATCGTCGCCACCAGAGACCTGTTCAAAATTCAAGCATCGACTACGTCACACAAACACCCCTCACCTCGTAGGTGGGGGACGTTCTGTCGTCAACCGCCGCTTGCGGCGTCACCCGCATTCAGGTCGCGGCGATCTTCCCGGCGCGGCTCGTACCCTCGAATCGCGCCAGTCGAACACCTCGCCAGCTTCCGTAACGGTTGATCAACCCCACCAGGCCACGGCGGTGAGGTCAAGATCGGCGAGCGGTGCTGCGCGGCGAGTCGGGCTGTCGGCTACCGGTTGCCGACAATTCTTGCGACCACCCAGGACGAGGCGCTCAACGCCGCCGCCGACAGGAGCACCACCCACAGTCCCCAGCCGACCCCAGTCGAGACCATGGTGTTCATGAACTCGACCTCGTTGCCGTTGACGTCCATCGCATCGACGATTCCGATGACGAGAACAACCACGCCGACCACCGGTGCAATCCAACGATCACCGAACTTCGTGAATCCACCTCGCGCGTAGATCGCGAACAACGCAGCAGCCCCCACAGCAGCCAACATCAACGTGACCTTCCCGTCGCCTTCGGTGCCCGCCACCCCGAAACCGAAGGAGGTCACCCACGGACCGAGACTGCCGACAACGATCGCCAGGCACGCAACCAATCCGGCGACGATGTTCGGCATGTAGTTCACGGGAAGTGGCGACGGTGGTCGTGGCGGCGGCGCACCGACGAAACCGCTCGGAGCGGTCAAGTCCACCAAGGGGACGAAGGGCTCCGGCTCGTGCGACTCGAGGGGTTTGCTGTTGGCCAACCATCGCTCCACCGGACTCAATTCGGCGTCACCACCGGGTCCGCTCGCTTGATCCGTCACTTCCTGCACCGCCCCTCTCTCACAACAGCACGAAGCACCGCTCCGCCGAGCGTAAGGAGAGTGTAAAGAACGGTCGAGATCCGCACCGATGGAAATCTGAATTCACCAGCCACCCACCGCGCCCACCGTCGCCCCACTCCCCCCTGCACTTGCCCTGCGCGTGAATGCCTCTCGCATAGAGAGACTCTCGGGCACTCGCCGTCACTCAGGCTCTGGTTTCATTCAAGGTCCGCGAGTCTGGCGACCCTTCGCCCCGTTGTCTCCCAGGCGCTGCGTTCATGACTCCACACCGCCGGCTGCCGGGCAGTGGGTAGCGAGCCGAGGATGCGGTTGTAGCAGCGGCCCGCCGCTGCCAGCGCGCTCTCGAGGTCGTGGAGGTCCGCGGTCAGTGGACTGTTGCGGGCGGCCTTGGCCCACTGAGTCGCCCACGCCGGGCCCGGGCTCACCAGTGTCGCCGGCAGTGCGGGCAGGGCGCGCACGCGTCGTTCCCGTTCGACCGCGTCGACGGTGGAGGTCAGATCGATGGGCAGGAACATGCTGATCAGTAGCAGGTCCACCAGATCACGGAACCGTCCCGACGCCGCCCCCGCCGCACCGTGCACCTCGTAGAGTGCGCAGATCTTGTCCGCGATTCTCTAGGGGTAATCCGCCGTGACTGCGAACATCCATCGAGTTGGTGCAGGTCTGCAGCCTTGAACGAGACTGTAGCAAACGGCAACAGGTGTGGTGGAAGTTCGTCGCCCGACCCGGGGAAACCTAGTGCTGCTTGTTCATATTGGCGAACAGTTCCCGATTCGCGGCGCGGGCTGCTTGGAGTTCCTGGTCTCGCTCCTCGATCTCGGCCCGCAGTCCGATGACCTGTTGTTCGAGCGTGGTGACCTGACGTTGTAGGTGATCGATGTCCGCGGGTGCGCCGAGGCCGGACTCCCGCCATGCACCCTCACCTAACAGTTCAGACAGCTTCCGCTCCAGTTGCTTGTTGTGACTTGCAAGCCGGGCGATGCGGGCCTGAGCGTTCAGGAGGTCGGCTTTCAGCGACACCATTGTCACTGGCGCTCCGCCCTCGTCGTTCGGTATTGGGGCAGCCTGGGCCGCGTGGAGTTGGGCTAGCAAGTCTGGGTGCCGATAGAGGAAGGTCCGATCGACTCCGGCAGCGCGGGCGATCGCCGAGACGCTCAGGTCGCGGCCAGCCTCGCGGGCGGCGTCGAGTTCCTTGATAACTCGTTGTCTGCGTCGAGCCGAGTCGGCCTGGCGGCCCTGGATCATGGTGTTGGGCATTCTCATGCGCTCCTATCAGGGCGAAGGTCGGGAAGGGGCTGCCGGGTTTGAGGAAGGCCGAGAGTGACGACGCTGGTACGGGCTCGGCGAACGACGCCAACGGCCTGCTCGATCTGGATGCGCTCGTCGTCGGAGAGTTCATCGACCTCCGCTTGGATGCGGGAGATCAGCCGACGGATTCGGGTGATCTCGTCGTCCGATGGCATCGCCTCTGTTCGGGCCCAATCCTCGGCTGCAGTGAATGCGCTGCGCAGTCGTTCGCGGCTGCGGAGCAGATCCGCCAGATAGGCCTCCAGGTCGGGCAGGTAGGAGACATCGGTGGAGAAGTGGGAGCACCCCACGCAGCGGAACCGGACGGGGCAGTCCTGGCCGCCGGCGGCGACGTTGCTGGGCTCACTGCAGTTGCCGTAAGGGACTGCGACCTCGCCGACAGCTCGGCGGAGAAGCTCGGAATCCAGTATCGTTTTCGCATCTCGCCAGATCCGATCTCCGCGCCGGTCGAACTGCATTGACGTGACGCGTTCGATTGCTCCACGCCGACGCCGTTCTCCGACACGGTAATAGCCCTGGGTCGTCTCCATCTTGCGGTGATCCATCAGATCGCATAGGACATCGACAGGGACGCCTGCGTCGGCGTGCCGCTGGGCGAAGCTGTGCCGGTAGGCATACGGAAAGATGCGATGTTTGTCGAACGGCACCTGCGCGGTGGTCGCCGTCTCGTCAACCATCCCTGTTCCAGAAACGAAGATGTCGGGGAGGCTGTCGACCCACATTCGATGTTGAACGCTGGTGTGACCGTCGGAGATCGATTTTCGTCCATGGGGGTTCATCACCGTCGTGGGGAGCAATTTCAACTCGCCGACGGGTGTGTCCGGGAATCGTTCCCGGACACGCTGTTGCTGAGATTCAATCAGCGTGGCCGCCGATGCGGGAATCGGCAGTCGTCGCCCTTCCCGATTAGCTTTGTAGTTGGTGTAGACCAGCACCGGTTTGCCCGACTGGTCGCGCTCGAGGCAGTCCAAAGATAGCTGACAGACCTCGTCGGGTCGTCGTCCGGTGTCGATGAGAAGCTCGATAGCGACTCGGACTTCTCGCCCGGCAATGGTCTCCAGCTTGTCCAGTTGGC
This sequence comes from Rhodococcus sp. IEGM 1307, assembly GCF_030056915.1. Taxonomy (NCBI): domain Bacteria; kingdom Bacillati; phylum Actinomycetota; class Actinomycetes; order Mycobacteriales; family Nocardiaceae; genus Rhodococcus; species Rhodococcus sp. IEGM 1307. The sequence goes on along the minus strand of NZ_JASHKW010000042.1, from coordinate 5,059 downwards.
CGCAGAGAAACTGCATTACCTCGGCCGGCAGGTCGCGGCCTGCTGCGTCGTTCACGGGCAGGTCCGGGATGTCGCGGTTGGTGATGGCGAAGTCGTCGGGCAGGCCGTGTAGTGGTTGCCCCGGGCGGGTCAACCCCAGTGCGCGCATCCTTTCGAGCATCATCGCAACTCCGCGAACTGCGATGGTTCGACGTCTCGCCCTGATGGTCCCTTCCGACTGGAGGAAGGCGACTCGGTTGAGGAACGCGGTGATGTCGTCGCGGCTCAGCGCTGTCAGATCACCGCCATTGTCGGGGCGTTGAAGATGCAGGCTTTCCGAGAGCAGCCCCATGTGGCGAATCTCGGTTTGGCAACTACCTTTGGCACCATCCCCGCGGCGCTGAGGTAGGTCGTTGAACGCCCAGATCTTCGTTGCCTCCTTCAGCCATCGCTGAGAGATCGTGTCGAACCGAACGATCCCCCGGTGGCCGAACACGGTTGCGTCCCATTCGTCCTTCAAGCGTTCGGTGTCCGGCGTCATCAGGCGCCGCCGCAGGGCAGACAAGATGCTCTGAAGAAGTTTCCCGACTTCGCGGTTGGTTCCAACCTGATCGACGAAGTCCTCGACCGAACCGATTTGTTGCATGCGGATGCGATCGGTCAGGGTACGAAAGTGGCTCGCATCGGTCTTCGCCCCCATTTCCATTGTCCGGTGTTGGAGCGCATAGAGCAGTTCGGCCACCACATGGTCCGGCAGCGCCCCCAGGCTGATCTCGTTTCTGAACGCAATCGCCGATTGCGTTTGCCGCCAATATCCTTCGTCGGGTGCTGATTCGCCTGACTCGCCCCTGAGTTTCTGCCATCGAGTGTGGTGTCCACTGCAGTATGGGCTGTTGCCGTTGCGGTCGCGCAGACAGGCGATGACTTCACATTGCCCGAAGGCCGGCAGCGGGGTCACCTCTGGTCGGATGAGGAACTCGTCAACGGTGAGTTTCATCCGGTTGCGTTGGCCTTGGTGGGTGTTGCAGAGCGTGGTTCGACTCGATTGCCACGGCCTTTCGCAGTCGCGGACCGCGCAGCGGCCGATCCTTCGGAGGCGAATGAGGCGTCGGTCGCTGCGGCGGAACTCCTCGATCGGCGGTCGGCCCTGCCGGACCCACCGAAGGTTGCAGCCGCCGCAGAGCCGGTTGGCGCGCTTGCCTGGCTGATCGCAGTTACTCACGGTGCAGATAGCGAAGCCGAGCAGCGAGTGTCCCTGTGGAAAGATCGCCACGCGTTGCTGCGGGCACCAGCTGATCAGATCGAGGAACTCCGGCGTGATCTCTCCCCAGATCGCGGATGCTGTTTGCGGACCGGCGGTGTCGACGATTCCGACGCGAGGATTGGTCATCGCAGGTCCTCGACCATCGCGCGAGGCGAGGGAACGCGCTCGATGGCGGTACGCAGCCTCTCTGCGGAGGGATGCAGATATGGCTTCGACGACTGCGGGCTCACATGACCGAGCAGGGTCTGGATTTCGTCGAGCATCGCCCCCGAGTCGGCCAGATTGCTGGCGAACCCATGACGTCCCTGATGCGGCGAGATTCTCCGCGACAGTTGGGCCCGTCGACCCAGCGTGGCGAACAGTTCGTTGATCGCCCCGACACTCATCGGCGCCCCCAGAGGCTTCCGAAACAGGTTGACCAGTAGGAAGTCGCAGTTCGCCGCCGCAGATTGTGCGTCGCGCTCGAGGAGGTAGAGGTCTATGGCACGAACGGTGAGGAAGTCCAGGGGAACCACTCGTTGCCTGCGGGATTTCGCCCATGCACCGTTCGGATTCGTCCGGCGCACCACATGCAGGTGTGCACCCGCTACCGCGCACTCGTGAACCGAGTTGTCCGGGAGCAGATGCAGGTCGCAGCGACGCAGTCCGGCAGCTTCACCGCGGCGCAGTCCGACGCGAGCGAGCAAGAAGACGATCAATCGGTCACGCGCATTCCTGCAAGCCTTGAACAGTGCGACGATCTCAGCGTCGGTGGCGCGGTCTACGGTCGATTCGGGTTGATGCAGGCCGTGCCGCGCCCGCATCCGATAGCGCAGATCGCCGGACTCATTTTGCGCGGCCAGGGGCAGATCCTGGGAGTCGGCGACCTCGTAGAGCTGTTCTGTTACCCAACCAGGAAGCTCGTTCGCGGCCACCGCGAACATCAGAAAGCCGCGCGTGGCAGTGAGAATCCGATTGATCCGAGAAGCGCCGCGGACAGCGTCCACACCGGGGCCGACCAGCACACGGTCGCTGCGCGCGGGAGTGTGCTTCAACCACACAATGAACAGACCTAAATCTCGTGCAGCGGTGGTCCAGTCGCGTCCCGTGCTCAGCGACCATCGCAAGAACAGCGACACGCTCTCTGCGTACGCTTTCGTCGTCGACTCAGCTCGGTCTCGCCCGAACCGCAGCTCTTTCAGATACCGGTCCGCAACCGGCTGAACCTCGTAGTCGTCACCAATCACCGTCCAGTACGCGTCACCTGACGGCATCCGAACCCGAAACGCCCGCACAGCTTCTCCGATCTCCATCATTGAGTCACACGGAGCTACAGAGCTACACCCCCAAGAGAACTGTCGCAAGCACCCGACGATGTGTCGGCGACGCAACGTCATGCCACCAAGGCAGGACCCCTAGAGAACCGCGATCTGATCCGCCAGCGGATACAGCGGGACCCTGGTCTCGGGTGGGAAGTCGTCGGTGTCGACCAGACGCGGGATCGGGCGGCGTTCGATCTCGCCGACGAGGGTGCGGCGGCTGCCGACGACATCGAGGGAGAAGCTGTCGTAGGTTTTGCCGCCGAGGGAGGCGGTGACGGTGACCGTGACCCCCTTGTCGTGGCTCAGTTCGGTCGACGGGCCGACCTCGAAGCGGAAGTGGTCGAGGTGGTGGTCGCGGACCGTGCGGCGCAGCTCGTCGACCGAGTCCGGAAGGTCGGTGGCGGCGAGGAGGTCAATGTCCTTGCTGTAGCGGGCCTGCGGCAGGCGCACCATCATTCCGATGCCGCCCTTGAGGATCCACCCGTCCGGGTCGGCGTCGAAGACGCGGGTGAGGAAGCGGGCGATGACGAAGCGGCGGCGCACCAGGGCGATGTTCTGGCCGTGCTCTCGGGCGTATCGGTTGAGGCGGTCGGTGATACTGGCCCGCACCGCCTGCGGGGACCGCGACGCCGGGCTCACCGGTCCGCCGTCTTCGCCGACCGAGCCGACCGGGCCGTCCGGCCGGATCCGGTCGTGCTGGTGCCGTCCGCCGGCTGGGCGGCGGGTGCGGTCTCCCCGACGCCGGTATCGGCGTCGGGGCTGGCGGTGGACTGCCCGAGAGCGGCGGCGAGCGACTGCATCAGCGCATCCCGTGCCTGCGGTGACTCGGTCACCGCCTTCATCAGGGCGGCGATGCTCAGCTGCGCGGCGTCCGGCGCGGCCACACTGGTGGCGGTGGCACCAGCGGCTGTGGTGGTGGTGTTCTTGCGGGCGAGGTCCGCGAGGGCCAGGGTGGTGGCCGGCACCCCCGCCTGCGCGATCAGCACCTCGAGGAAGCCCTGCCCGTCCAGCGCCCGGTGCCCGTAGTCGAAGGCATGCGGGGCGAGTGCCGTCAGCACCTCTTCCACGGTCGCCTGGCCGCGGGTGAGGGCGTCGCGGACCACCGACGCCAGATGCCCGGCATCGGTGCCGGCGGCGGCCAGATCACCGATCGTGCGGGCCGGGGTAGTCACCGGCAGCCCGTCGACGAGCTGCCAATCCTCCCGCGACAGCACACCCCGGTGCACGATCACCCCGGGCAGCGACAGCCGGATCCGCCGGATCGCGGTCAGCTCCACCACATCGGCATCCAGATCCCCCAGCCCATGCAGGCCGGCGGCAGTGCGATGCGAGAGCACCCCCGTCGGGACCGGCTGATCCAGCCGCTCCCACACCACCACATCCGGGTCCAGCGCCAGCCACGCCACCCGTTCCTCCAGGTGCACATCCTCCGGCATCCGTGCCAGCCGATACAGCCCGTGATGCAGCCGCTCGAGCACCCCCGAATCGACCATCCGCTTGAGCTGCTGCACCGACACCGACGTCATCGCCCGCGCCTGCCGGCTGGTCACCACACCCCCCTGCTCAGCAGCCAGCGCCACCACCTGAGCAGCACGACTATCCGATCTCATGCCACAATAATACACACTTCCCCCCATAACCATGGCATGGTATGTAACTATCATGCCAAGGTAGTTGCGTCGGCGACGATGTCGACCCACGCCGGATGGCGCGGCAGAGCGGGCGCAGTACCGACTGCGGGGCGCCTGTCCGACGGGCCGACAGACAGGCATTCACACACCCGCCGTCAGCGCTGGTGGGAACCGAGGGGTCCACCAGACACGGCGAATGTTAATCCTCAACCCCCACCCGCACACACCGACAGAGCCAATTCCCCTGACAACAAACGAAAATGAGACACCCGGCGGCCACCGAACCGAACCGACGGAGCACGATCCCCGCCCGCCTGGGATCGAGCGGAAGCCGCCCGGTTGCATCGCGCCACCGAACCCCTCCTACCCTGGCGAGTCCGAACAACCTGAGTATGAGGACGCAACAGCCATGGCCACCGACTACGACGCCCCCAGAGTCACCGAATCCGACGAGCCGGACACCTCCCTTGAACAGCTGACCGTCAGCCGGAAAGACACCCAGTCCCCCGTCGTCGACGTTGAAGACTCCGACACCGCAGAGTCCTTCGAACTGCCCGGCGCCGACCTGTCCGGTGAAGAATTCACCGTCCGCGTCATCCCCAAGCAGGCCGACGAGTTCACCTGCACCAGTTGCTTCCTGGTCCATCACCGCAGCCGCCTCGCCGACGCTACACAGTTGATCTGCCGGGACTGCGCCTGAGAACGTCGGAGCATCCGACGACCCGGACACCTCCAGACTGAGCGGCATCCGCCACACTGCAACTGCATCGCACACACTTGCCCCGCCGGAGCGGCAGCCGGCCATCGCCCTTCCACGGGCCTTTCGGCGACGCGGTGGGGCGGGCGGGGCTCGAACCCGCGACCAATGGATTATGAGTCCACGG
>NZ_JASHKW010000041.1:0-38117 GCF_030056915.1 Rhodococcus sp. IEGM 1307 | reverse complement strand
TGCACGACCTGCACGACGCCGGCTGCGACATCATCACCATCACCCAGTACCTGCGCCCGTCCCCCCGCCACCACCCCGTCGAGCGGTGGGTCAAGCCCGAAGAGTTCGTCGAGCACTCCAAGACCGCCGAGGAAATCGGGTTCGCCGGCGTCATGGCCGGACCCCTCGTCCGCTCCTCCTACCGCGCCGGCCGGCTCTACGCGCAGGCGATGGCCCACCACGGCCGCGAATTGCCTGCAGGACAGGCACATCTCACCGAAAGCGGCGATGCGTCGCAGGAGGCGAGTTCCCTCATGGCGCGGCTCGCCCGCTGACCTCCCCGCGTGCGCGGTGGTCGACACCGGACGGGTCATCACCGCGCACGGCCAGGGACGTATCCTGAAGAGCATGGCGAACGGCAGTAAATCCGGTAAAGCGGGCAAACCCAGTAAAGAAGCAAAGGCAGCCGCCAAGGCAGCCCGCAGGCAGGCGTCGAAGGAACGCAGAACTCAGCTCTGGCAGGCGTTCCAGATGCAGCGCAAGGAAGACAAGCTGCTGTTGCCGCTCATGCTCGGCACGCTCATCGGACTCGCGGTGGTGTTCTTCCTCGTCGGTCTGATCTGGGGCCTCCAGTGGTTCCTTCTCCCGATCGGTCTCCTCCTCGGCGTGCTCGGAGCGTTCATCATCTTCGGCCGGCGCGTCCAGAAGACGGTGTACGGCAAGGCCGAGGGCCAGGCAGGCGCGGCCGCCTGGGCGCTCGACAACATGCAGGGCTCCTGGCGCGTGACCAGTGCGGTCGCGGGCACCACGCAGCTCGACGCCGTTCACCGCGTGATCGGGCGACCCGGCGTCATCCTCGTCGCCGAGGGATCGCCGCAACGCGTGAAGTCGCTCCTGGCCCAGGAGAAGAAGAAGACGGCGCGCCTCGTCGGCGACACCCCGATCTACGACATCGTCATCGGCAACGACGAGGGACAGGTCCCGCTGTCGCAGCTGCAGAAGCATCTGAACAAGCTCCCGAAGAACATCGACACCAAGCGGATGGACGCCATCGAGTCGCGGCTCGCCGCGCTCAGCAGCCGCGGTGGCGGCGCCGCACTGCCCAAGGGTCCGATGCCCGGCGGCGCGAAGATGCGTGGCGTGCAGCGCACCATCCGTCGTCGCTAGAAGCCTGTCGCCCCACTACTCCGCCCGATGTCGATCCGACATCGGGCGGAAGACGTTCCAAGGGGTCAGCGCGTGCGAATCAGGGCGGTGCCGGTGGCCCGGTCCTGCATGCCACGACCGTCGATGTCCGTGATGGTCCCGGGCACGACGAACACGAGCAGCGCCTGACGCACCAGGGCCCGGACGAAACCGACACGGGCGGGTCCGTCCACCCGCGCCACCTGCATGCCGAGGAACAGCTGCCCCGGCGTGAAGGAGAACAGCGACACCGTGGCGACACCGACGACGAACCAGACGAGCAGAGTGAAGGTCGAGAACGGACCCTCGAAGAAGTTGTCGCCGATGATCAGTGCCGCGACACCCGCCGACGACACCCAGTCGATCATCAGCGCGGCGAGACGGCGTCCCGTGCTCGCGAGCGAACCGGGACCTTCCGCCTGCAACCCGAGGCGCTCGCCCCGGAAGGACTGCGTCGTCTCGTCCGCGCCGTCCGGCAGTGCGGCCGAAGGTCCGGAAAGCCAGGAACCGGTGATACGTGCCATGCTGTCCAGGATAGGCGTCGCGTCTCCGAGGACCTCACACCGGAGGTTTGGGCTGTGTGCGCAGTCACAGCCGGTGTAAAAGCCCAGGAAGATTCGACGCGTAACACGGGCGAAACAAAAGGTTGACCAGCGGGCAACACCAAGTCCTTACCGTCTGGCTCGACGAATTCGCCAATATCCACTTGGCTGAAGCGACTTAAGGAGCACAAGCGTGGCGTTCACCACGGCCGAAGAGGTCATCAAGTTCATCAAGGACGAGAACGTCGAATATGTCGACATCCGGTTCAGCGACCTGCCGGGCGTGCAGCAGCACTTCTCGATCCCGGCGTCCGCGTTCAACCAGGACGTCTTCGAGGACGGCCTCGCGTTCGACGGTTCGTCCGTCCGCGGCTTCCAGTCGATCCACGAGTCGGACATGATGCTCCTCCCCGACGTCGCCACCGCCCAGATCGACCCGTTCCGCGCGGCCAAGACGCTGAACATCAACTTCTTCGTGCACGACCCGTTCACGCGTGAGTCCTACAGCCGCGACCCGCGTAACGTCGCGCGCAAGGCCGAGGAATACCTGAAGTCGACCGGCATCGCCGACACCGCCTTCTTCGGCGCCGAGGCCGAGTTCTACATCTTCGACTCGGTCCGCTACGACTCCGGCATCAACGGCGCGTTCTACGAACTCGACTCCATCTCGGGTTCCTGGAACACCGGCAACGACGTGAACGCCGACGGCAGCCCCAACCTGGGCTACAAGGTCCGCCCCAAGGGTGGATACTTCCCCGTCGCTCCGTACGACCACTACGTCGACCTGCGCGACGAGATCTCCACCAACCTGCAGAACGCGGGCTTCGAGCTCGAGCGCGGCCACCACGAGGTGGGCACCGGCGGACAGCAGGAGATCAACTACAAGTTCAACACGCTGCTCGCGGCCGCAGACGACCTGCAGCTGTTCAAGTACATCGTGAAGAACACCGCCTGGCAGCACGGCAAGTCGGCCACCTTCATGCCGAAGCCGCTGTTCGGCGACAACGGCTCGGGCATGCACGTCCACCAGTCGCTGTGGAAGGACGGCAAGCCGCTGTTCCACGACGAGGCCGGCTACGCGGGTCTGTCCGACATGGCGCGTCACTACATCGGCGGCATCCTGCACCACGCACCGTCGCTGCTGGCGTTCACCAACCCGACGATCAACTCGTACCACCGTCTGGTGCCGGGCTACGAAGCCCCCATCAACCTCGTGTACAGCCAGCGCAACCGCTCGGCGGCCGTGCGTATCCCGATCACCGGCAACAACCCGAAGGCCAAGCGCCTCGAGTTCCGCGCCCCCGACTCCTCGGGTAACCCCTACCTGAACTTCGCGGCGCAGATGATGGCCGGCCTGGACGGCATCAAGAACAAGATCGAGCCGCAGGCTCCCGTCGACAAGGACCTCTACGAGCTCCCGCCGGAGGAGGCCCGCAACATCCCGCAGGCTCCCACCAGCCTGTCGGCCGTCATCGATCGCCTCGAGGCCGATCACGACTACCTCACCGAGGGTGGCGTGTTCACGTCCGACCTGATCGAGACGTGGATCTCGCTGAAGCGTGAGCAGGAGATCGCTCCGGTCAACCTGCGTCCGCACCCCTACGAGTTCCAGCTGTACTACGACGTGTGAGTCGATAGCTTCAGTCGAGCCCACCCGCGCCGCGATCACGACACCGATCGCGGCGCGGGTGGGCTCTTCTGCGTCCGGTCACAGGTGGCCGCCGCGGTCGTCGGGTCGAACCTTCTATTCGCCGCCCTGTCGGCGCACCATCTCGGTGATCCAGATGGGCGCGAACGGGGACGTGCATCCCGGAGAGGTCGGGTAGTCCTTCAGCACCTCGAGGCGCTCACCGATGTCGAGTGCGCGGGCGCGGTACCCGGCGTGCTCGATCCCGATCTGGGCCAGGCAGTGGTTCATCGCCCACTGCAGGCGATCCGGGGCGTCTGTCATCTCCGCCTCGATGACGTCGAGCAGTCCCGCGAGGTCGAGGCCCTCGGGCTTCTTCGCCACGCGTTCGGTGGTCAGCGCCCAGCCGGCACTGGCGACCGCGGGATCCGGATCGGCGGACCACGCCAGGCGCAGGTCCTCGGCGTGCGGGTTCTTCTTCACCACGTAGTTCACGAGCCAGTCGTGCACCTTGGGTGCGCGCGCCTCGCGCAGCATGACGTCCAACTCGTCACGCTCGAACGCCTTCGGGCGGCAGATCAGGATCGCCAGCAATCGTGCCGCGGTATCACCCGTCTCCCACAGCCGGTACGCGAGTTCCTGCTGAGTCTTCAGCCTCTTCGCGAGCGCGCGCAGCTTGCCGAGGTTCACCCCGTGATCGTCACCGTGCTTCTCGTTCACCTCGCGTGCCTTCGGGTCCTCGAGCTCGGCCAGCTCGGCCATCACCTCGGCCACCGTGGTCTCCGTCAGCGCCGTCTCGGCCACCTGAGTCTCCTGTCCGTCACATGGGAGATTCAGCCTACGATGGACGCCGGCCCCCGTCGTGTGGTGCGTCGGTCCCCTGCCGACCGGTCCGGAACCTGCCCGGGCGCCGCAGGCCGCGTCGTATGATCCAGGGAACCGACCACACGGACCGTTGCGGACCGTGCGGTCGAAACCTTTCGGGATACTTGCTCCGTTCTCCAGCCCCCTCGGGTCGAGAAGCAGGTGATGCGGGATGTCAGTGCCCACGACGCCGTCCGGTGTGCCGGTTCCGCGCCGTGTCGTGGTCATTCTGCTGCTGGTGATTCCGCTCAGCCAGATCCCGCTCGACATCTACACCCCGGCGTTGCCGCAGATGGTGCTCGATCTGGACGCGTCCGCCGCAGTGGTGCAGAACACGGTGACCGCCTACATGCTGGGCATGAGTCTGGCGTTCATTCCGGTCGGCCTGATCGCGGATGCGGTGGGCCGCAAACGAACTCTGGTGACCTGCCTGGCGATCCTCGTCGTCACCAGCGTGGGATGCGCACTCGTGCAGAACATCACACTCCTGCTCGGTCTGAGATTCGTGCAGGGTATCGGTGGGTGCGCGTGCCTCGTCCTCGCCTACGCGATCGCCGCCGACTGCTATCGCGGCGCCCGGCTCACGTCCGTGTCCGGTCTCCTCGGGGCTGCGTGGGGGCTGGCACCCGTTCTCGCACCCGCCGTGGGCGGGGTACTGGTGCAGTTCATCTCGTGGCGTCTGGTGTTCGGGCTGATCGCGCTTCTCGCGGCGCTCGCCGTTCCCCTCGTCGTCGCGGGACTGCCGGAGACCCTTCCGCCGGAACTGCGGGCACCGGTCGACGTCGGCGCCGCGGCGCGGGTGCTGGGTGCTGCCCTGCGCCACCGCATCTTCGTGGGGTTCGTGCTCGTGTTCGGATTGATGGCGTCCGCTCAGATGGTCTTCGGTGTCGTCGCGCCCTTCCTGTACCAGCAGATCCTGGGCTTCTCCCCTGCCGCGTACGGTGCGGTGGCGCTGGTCGTGGGCGGCGCGAACCTCCTCGGCGAACTCGCCTGCAGTGCGCTGGCTGTTCGGGTCGGCACCCGCCGGCTCGCGTTCGGCGCGTGGTGGGTGTTCGTGTCGGGCGCACTCGTACTCACCGTCACGGCCGGGCTGTCCGTCGTCACCGCACCGGCCATCACGATCGGTGCCTGCCTCGCGCTCGCCGGATGCGGGGTGCTCTGCCCGCAGATGTACGGGCTGGCCCTCGGACTGTTCACGCGCAACCTCGGACTGATCGGCGGTGTCGTCACGGCGGCCTGCTATCTCGTCGTCAGTGCGGCGATGGCCGTCGCCGGAGTGCTGCCGGAGAACAGCCAGGCACCGCTGGGCTGGCTGTACCTGACCCTGGGCGCGGGAGCAGGGATCCTGCTGCTCCTCACCACGTCCACCCGGCGGTCTCAGGGTTCTCCGCCCGCCGCACCCGCACCACGACCAGAACGGAGGTGACCTCACGTGCCGCATTCACACCCGCGCAGCCCTGCCGCGTCCCCGGTGTCGGTGATCTTCCAACGCCGGATCGACGACGCGAGTTACGCCGACTACGCACGGTGGCAGAAACGCGCGGCGGAGACCCTCGGGACAGTTCCGGGTTTCATCGATCAGGACATCGTGCCGCCGTCGCCGCCCGTGCAGGACGACTGGGTGGACGTGCTGCGGTTCGCCAGCATCGAGGACGCCCGCGCGTGGCTCGACAGCGACCTCCGGACGGAACTCGTGGCGGAGATCAAGCACGCCTTCATCGGCAACGAGGACGTCCACCTGCTCACCGGCGAGCAGACCCGGGAGCAGTCGGCGACGTCGGTGGTCATCTCCTGTCACGTCGACCCCGAGGACGAGTCGGCGTTCATGGACTGGCAGCGCAAGATCTCCGCCGCCGAGGCGGGGTTCCGGGGTTTCCGGGGGCACAAGGTCGAGAGACCGGTGCAGGGGATCACCGAGGACTGGACGATCGTGCTGAGCTTCGACACCGAGGACAACCTGGCGGCGTGGATGGATTCACCCGAGCGGGCCGCCCTCTTGAAGGAGGGTGAGAAGTTCAACAAGAATCTCCGAATCCGAAAAGCGAGCTACGGTTTCGACTTCTGGTTCCGCGGCGCGGGCGGCGACGAACCGCCCCCGGTGCCCGTCGCCCGAAGTAATCTCCTGGCCCTGCTGGTGCTGTATCCACTGGTGGTGATCTGGGGCCATTTCGTCAGCGCACCGTTCATCGAGGCGCACGGGGTTCCGATCGCCGTCGCCCTATTCGTCGGGAACCTCGTCACCACCCAGATCCTCGGCTGGTGGGCCGTTCCGGCGGCGTTCAAGGTGTTCGGGTGGTGGATGGACCCGGCGATCTCCCCCCGCCGGCGGAACCTCGGTTACGCCGTGATGATCGCGCTGTTCGGGATGTCGATCGCCGTGTGCACCCTGCTGTTCATGATCCCGACCACGTAACAGAGTTTCCGATTCACCTGCGCGATGTTCGGGTACATAGCACTGTGAAGGACCGAGGTCTGTTTCACATCGGGAGAAAGGTGTTCACGGTTGGACATGCAGCAACTGTGGGACTTCGTCTCCGCCCGGAAGCAGCAACTGCTCACCGACTCCTTCCTGCACGTCAGCGCAGTCGTGCAGTCGGTGGTGATCGCCACGATCGTCGCGGTGGCGATCGGGATCCTCGTGTACCGCAGCCCGGCCGGCTCCGCGATCGCCACCGCACTCGCGAGCACGATCCTCACCATCCCGTCGTTCGCCCTGCTCGGCCTGCTGATCCCGATCCTCGGACTCGGTGTCGCCCCCACCGTCACCGCTCTCGTGCTGTACGCACTGCTGCCGATCATCCGGAACACCATCCTCGGACTCGCCTCCGTCGACCCCGCGATCACCGACGCGGCCCGGGGCGTGGGAATGAGCCGCACGACGGTGCTGAGCAGGATCGAAATCCCGCTCGCCTGGCCGTCGATCTTGACGGGCATGCGGGTGAGCACCCAGATGCTGATGGGCATCCTCGCGATCGCCGCCTACGCCAAGGGTCCCGGGCTCGGCAACCTCATCTTCTCGGGACTGTCCCGCGTCGGCAGCCCGACAGCGATACCGCAGGCCCTCACGGGGACCGTTCTCATCGTGATCCTCGCCCTCGTACTCGACGGCATCCTCGCCGTCATCGGCCGACTCACCACCTCCAGGGGGATCCGTGACTGACCTCGACGCACCGCACACCAACGGAAGCACCGTCTCGGGAGTGGACATCGTCCTCGAAGACGTCGTCAAGAGCTACCCGGGCCAGGAGAAGGCGGCAGTCGACAACGTGTCGATGCGCATCCCCGCCGGCGAGATCGTGGTCCTCGTCGGCCCGTCCGGCTGCGGCAAGACCACCACCATGCGCATGATCAACCGGCTCATCGAACCGACGTCGGGGAAGATCACGATCGGCGGCAAGGACGCCCTGTCCATCGACCCGGACAAGTTGCGGCGCGGCATCGGCTACTCGATTCAGCAGGCCGGACTGTTCCCGCATCTCACGATCGCGAAGAACGTGGGTACGGTCCCCGGTCTGATCGGCTGGGACAAGAAGAAGATCGCCGACCGCACCGACGAGATGCTCGACCTCGTCGGACTCGAACCCGACCTCTACCGCGAGCGCTACCCCCGGCAGTTGTCGGGCGGTCAGCAGCAGCGCGTCGGGGTGGCGCGGGCGCTGGCCGCCGATCCCCCGGTGCTGCTCATGGACGAGCCGTTCGGCGCCGTCGACCCGATCACGCGCGGACTGCTGCAGGACGAATTGATGCGACTGCAGTCCGATCTCGGCAAGACGATAGTCTTCGTGACGCACGATTTCAACGAGGCGGTCAAGCTGGGCGATCGGATCGCGGTGCTGGGCAACCAGTCGCACATCATGCAGTACGACACTCCGGAGGCGATCCTCGCCCATCCCGCCAACGACATGGTGGCCGGGTTCGTCGGCGCGGACGCCTCCCTGAAGCAGCTGACGCTCACCCGGGTGGCAGAGGTCGAACTCCTCGACTGCCCCACCGCGTACGAGGACGGCTCGGTGGACGATCTGCGGGCGGCGATCTCGTCCCGCAGGATCAAGTGGGGCGTCCTCCTGGACGCGCGGGACCGCCCGACCCGCTGGGTGTCGTTGCGGCATCTGGCCAACGCCACGTCGCTGCGCGACATCGGCGACCCGATCGAGGAGGTGGTGTCGACCCAGTCGACGCTGCAGGACGCCCTCGAGGCGCTCCTCGCGGAGAGCAGTGCGTCGACGATCGTCACCGGCCGGCGGGGCGAGTACCGCGGCCTGATCACGATCGACACACTGGTGACGCACCTGTCCGCGATGCGTGAGGAACACGCGCACGACGACGAGGCCAGCGAGCCGCAGCGGGACGGGGCGAGCGAGGGCGGCACACCGTCATGACGGCCGCCGTCGCCACGAAACCCACCGCACCGGCCGCCCGGCGGTCGGAGCGGGCCCGCTTGCTGGTCCAGCCGATCATCGTCGTGATCCTGGTGGCGGGTGTGCTCGCCTGGGCCTTCAACCGCGAACTCACCGCCACGCAGAAGGGCAGCCTCAACGCCGCCAACATCGCGACCCTGACGTGGCAGCACGTGCTGATCACGGTCGCGGTGGTCGCGATCGTCGTCGTCATCGCCGTCCCGCTGGGGATCCTTCTCACGCGGCCCGGGTTCACCAAGCTGGCACCGATCTTCCTCGGAATCGCCAACATCGGACAGGCCGCACCGGCCATCGGACTCCTGGTGCTTCTCTTCCTCGCGACGGGGACCACCGGATTCTGGATCGGGGTGCTCCCCATCGCGTTCTACTCTCTCCTGCCCGTTCTCCGGAACACGATCCTGGGTCTGCAGGAGGTCGATCCCGCCGTCATCGACGCCGGGCGCGGACAGGGCATGACCGCCGGCCTCGTCCTGCGGAAGGTCGAGTTCCCACTCGCCGTCCCGTACATCCTCGCGGGACTGCGCACGTCGCTCGTGCTCGCCGTGGGCACCGCGACACTCAGTTTCCTCGTCAGCGCCGGCGGTCTGGGAATCCTCATCGACACCGGATACAAGTTGCGCGACAACGTGACCCTGGTGGTGGGAGCCGTGCTCGCGGTCGCGCTCGCGCTGCTCGTCGACTGGTGCGGCGCCCTGGCCGAGGAGTTCCTCGGCCCGAAGGGGCTGCGCTGATGAACCACCTCCGGAAGGCGATCGCCGCGACGGCCGTGACACTCTGCGGAGTCCTCGCCGCGTCCTGCGGCCTCGAATCCGGTGGCGCCCTGCCACTGTCGGTGGAACCGGGCAGCATCCAGCCCGTCCCCGAACTCGAGGACGTCAAGATCACCGTCGGTTCCAAAGACTTCACCGAGCAGGTCACCCTCGGGTACATCATCGAGTTCGCGCTCAGTGCCGCCGGCGCGGAGGTGCGCGACCTCACCAACATCCAGGGGTCCAACAGCACCCGGGACGCCCAGCTGGACGGGCAGATCGACGTCACCTACGAGTACACCGGGACCGGGTGGATCAACTACCTCGGCAACGAGATTCCGATCCCCGACCCGACCGCGCAGTTCGAGGCGGTCCGCGACGAGGACCTCGACAGCAACGGCATGGTGTGGGTTGATCCGGCCCCGATGAACAACACGTACGCACTCGCGATGAGCAGGCAGACCGCCGAGGAAACCGGGATCACCACCCTGTCGGAGTACGCAGATCTGGTCAACCGCGACCCCGCCGCTGCGACGACCTGCGTCGAAACCGAATTCAACGTCCGGCAGGACGGGTTCCCGGGTATGGCCGCCAAATACGGCTTCGACCCCGCCCGCGCGAACCGCCAGATCCTCCAGACCGGCATCATCTATCAGGCCACCGCCGACGGAACGCAGTGCAAGTTCGGCGAGGTGTTCACGACGGACGGCCGCATCATCGCGCTCGACCTGGTGCTGCTGGACGACGATCGCCAGTTCTTCCCGAAGTACAACCCGGCGATCACCATGCGCAAGGATTTCGCCGAGGCACATCCGCAGGTCGCGGAGGTGATGGCCCCGATCTCCGCGGCACTGACCAACGAGGAGATCACCGAACTGAACCGGCGGGTCGATGTCGAGGGCGAGGAACCGGCGGACGTGGCCCGGGACTGGCTGGTGCAGAAGGGATTCGTCACGCTGCCGTGACGGTCAGCTGCCGAGGTCGATCTTCGCGATCAGGCCGCGATGATCCGAACCCGTCAGCACCACCGATTCCACGGACTGCGCCTGCGCTCCGCTCGTGACGATGTGATCGATCGCGATCATCGGCGGCAACGGCTGCCGGTCGGCGGGATAGGTGTTCTGGATTCCGGCACCCACCTGGTCGGCGGCATCGCGGTAGCGTCCGGTCACGAGGTTGCGGTACTTCACGTGGTCGCGGGTGGAGTTGAAGTCGCCGCTGACGATCACGGGTCCCGAGTCGGCGGGGACGGCGTCGAGAACGGCTTTGATGCGGTCCATCTCGCGCGACCACAGCGACGGATCCGACGGCCACGGCGGAACCGGATGGAACGCATACAGTGCCGTGCTCGCACCGTCCGGAAGTTCCACCCGGGCCGACAGCGCGGACAGGACGAATTCCGAGTGGTGGACCTTGTCGGTCAGCGGGTACCGGCTCCAGATCCCGGTTCCCTCGCCGCCGCTGCCGGGCATGAGGAACGAGAACGGCAGGGTCGATTCGATTCCCGCGGCCACCAACCGGTCGACGGCCTCCGGTGTCAGTTCGTTGACGGTGAGCACGTCGACGTCGCGGTCCCGGATCTGCCGGACGAGGGAGTCGGCGTCCGCGTTGCCGAGCCAGATGTTGGCCTGCATCACCGTCAGTTCCGGCCCGGACGCCGTCACCGAACTGTTCGCGACGTACAGCGGGCCCTGCGACAGGGTGGCCACCGCGGCCACCGTCAGCGCCACGCCGAAACCGATCCAGTGCCGGGTGATTCCGAGCAACAGCACCCCGACCGCGGCAACGGCCATCAGGTACGGCGCCGCGGACGCCAGCACGAGCAGGCGCTGGTTCTGGACGTCGAGGAATCTCAGCACGACACCGAACACGCCGACGAGCACCGCGAGCCACCCGAGGGCCGTCAGTGCCCGCACCCCCCAGGTGGCGATCACTCCCCGAAGACTCTCTCCACCACAGCCTTGGCCCGTCGGGTCACCCGCAGGTAGTTGTCGAGGAACTCGCCCGCATCGCCGCCACCCCAGCCGGCGATCTGCGCGACCGCGGACAGCACCCGGCCCGAACCGGGCAGCTGATCGGTGGCCTTGCCGCGGACGAGCACGAGGCAGTTGCGCGCCTTCGTCGCGGTGATCCACGCGTCACGGAGCAATTCGACGTCGGACTCGCTGAGCACCTCGGCCGCGCCGATCGCGTCGAGCGTCTCGAGCGTCGACGTGTTGTGCAGCGACTCGATCTCGTGGGCGTGCCGGAGCTGGATCAGCTGCACGGTCCATTCGATGTCGGCGAGGCCGC
Source organism: Rhodococcus sp. IEGM 1307 (assembly GCF_030056915.1). NCBI lineage: Bacteria > Bacillati > Actinomycetota > Actinomycetes > Mycobacteriales > Nocardiaceae > Rhodococcus > Rhodococcus sp. IEGM 1307. The sequence continues at coordinate 26,461 of NZ_JASHKW010000041.1, read as the reverse complement.
CGCGCCCGAGCTTGGTGTGTGTCGCGGGGTCGGCGCCGCGCGGCAACCGCTCGGAGTCGACCCGCGCCTTGATGCGCCGGATCTCGCGGACCGCCTGCTCCGACACCCCGCCCTCCGGGTAGCGGGTCTTGTCGATCATGTGCAGGAAGCGCAGCCCCAGATCGGCGTCGCCCGCGACGTGATGCGCGCGCAGCAGCGCCTGGATCTCCCAGGCCTGCGCCCACTGCGCGTAGTAGGCCTCGTAGGACGCCAGGGTGCGCACCATCGGGCCGCTGCGGCCCTCCGGGCGCAGGCCCGTGTCGACCTCGAGCGGCGGATCGGTGCTGGGCGCGCCGAGCAGGGCCCGCACCTTGTCGCCGATGCTGTTGGCCCACTTGACGGCGACAGTCTCGTCGATCCCCTCGCGCGGCTCGCAGACGAACAGCACGTCCGCGTCGGAGCCGTAGCCGAGCTCGCCGCCGCCGAGCCGGCCCATGCCGATCACCGTGAACGTCGCGGGAGCGGGCGTGCCGAGTTCCTTCTCGCTCGCCTTGGTCACCGCCGCCAGGGCGGCATTGAGCACCGCCGCCCACACGGACGACAGCGCCTTGCACACGCCCTGCACGTCGAGCATGCCGAGGATGTCCGCGGAGGCGATACGCGCCAGCTCGTAGCGGCGCAGAGACCGCGCCGCGGCGATCGCGCGGGCCGGGTCGTCGTGGCGTGCCGACGCCGTCAGGATGCCGCGCGCGACGTCCTCCGGCTTCGACTCGAGCAGTCGCGGTCCGGCCGGCGAATCCGCGAACAGGCGCACGACGTCGGGCGCCTTGATCAGCAGGTCGGGAACGTAGGCGGAGGATCCCAGCACCGTCATCAGCCGCTCGGCGACCGACGCCTCGTCACGCAGCAGCCGGAGGAACCAGGTCTGATCGGTCATCGCGTCCGACAGCCGCCGGTACGCGAGCAGACCCGCATCGGGATCCGGTGTGTCGGCGAGCGATTCGAGCAAGGTCGGCAGCAGCAGCGCCTGGATGCGACCCTTACGGGACGCGCCGCTGGTCAGAGCGGTGAGGTGCCCGAGCGCGTTCTCCGGGGCGGTGTAACCCAGCGCCGCCAGCTGGCGGATGGCCGCGTCCGGGCTCAGCCGCAGCGCCTCCTTGTCGATGCGCGCCACCGATTCGAGCAGCGGCCGGTAGAACAGCTTGGCGTGCAGCCGCCGCACGCGGTGCGAGTTGCGCTTGATCTCCGCGTTCAGAACGCCGAGCGCGTCCTTGCTGCCGTCCGGCCGCATGTGCGCCGCCCGGGCCAGCCAGCGCAGCGCCTCCTCGTCGTCGGCGGGTGGAAGGGTGTGTGTGCGCCGCAGCTTCTGCAACTGCAGCCGATGCTCGAGCAACCGCAGGAACTCGTAGGACGCAGCGAGATTCGCGGCGTCGTCGCGACCCACGTAGCCGCGGGCGGCGAGAGCGGTCAGCGCGTCGATGGTGCTCTGGACGTGCAGCGCCTCGTCCGCGCGCCCGTGCACGAGTTGCAGGAGCTGGACGGCGAACTCGACGTCGCGCAGACTTCCGCGTCCCAGTTTCAGTTCACGTTCGCGGAGTTCCGGCGGAACCATCTCCTCGACCCGGCGGCGCATCGCCTGCACCTCGGGAACGAAGTCCTCACGCTCCGACGCGGTCCACACCATCGGGCTGAGGGCGTCGACGTACTGCTGTCCGAGCGCGACGTCGCCGATCATCGGGCGGGCCTTGAGCAGCGCCTGGAACTCCCAGGTCTTGGCCCAGCGCTTGTAGTACGCGACGTGGGATTCGAGGGTGCGGACGAGTTCCCCGCGTTTGCCCTCCGGCCGCAGCGCGGCGTCCACGTCGAAGAAGGCGGAGGAGCCGATGCGCATCATCTCGCCCGCGATCCGGCTGGCGGTGGCGTCGGCGGGTTCGGCGACGAAGACCACGTCCACGTCGCTGACGTAATTGAGTTCGCGGGCACCGCACTTGCCCATGGCGATGACGGCCAGCCGCACGGGACAGGGGGCGTCCGGGCACACGGCTGCGACGGCCACCGCGAGGGCGGCGTTCAGCGCGGCGTCGGCCAGATCGGACAGCTGATGCCCGACCGTCTGGTACGGAAGTACCGGTTCGTTCTCGACAGTCGCCGCGAGGTCGACGGCGGCGAGCAGCATCAGCTCGTCGCGGTACGTCTTGCGCAGCGCCGCGATGGCATCGGGTCCGGTGACCTTCGCCCGGTAGAGGTTGGCGTCCCGGTGAGTGCCTTCCTCGGGTTCGGCCCCGACCGAGGCCATCATCGTGGCGGTCGCCTCGCTCTTCGACGGGAGGCGGACGTCGCCGGCGAGGATCTTCCACGACGCGGGTTCCGCGACCAGATGGTCGCCGAACGCGCTGGATGCACCGAACAGACCGAACAGCCGGCCACGCAGGCCTTTGTCGGTACGGAGCGCCGCATCGAGTTCGGCCCAGTCCTCGCCGAGCCCGTCCTTCAGGCGCACCAGGGTGCGGAGGGCGAGGTCGGCGTTCGCGGCCCGCGACAACGACCAGAGCAGTTCGATGCTGTCTTCACCGACCCAGCCCAGATCGCGGAGTTCGGACGGAGCGGTCGGCTCGACGAGACCCAGACGACCCGGACCGGGAACGGCAGAACGCGCTGCCGGAGGCTTCACCATGCTCTTGCTCACAACCCCAGATACGTCTTGAGTTCGAACGGCGTCACGTGGCTCCGGTACTCCTCCCACTCGCGACGCTTGTTGCGCAGGAAGAAGTCGAACACGTGCTCGCCGAGTGCTTCGGCCACCAACTCCGACTTCTCCATCTCGCGCAGCGCGCCGTCGAGGTTGCCGGGCAGTTCCCGGTAGCCCATGGCGCGGCGCTCGGCCGACGTCAACGCCCACACGTCGTCCTCGGCCTCCGGCGGAAGTTCGTAGCCCTTCTCGATTCCGCGCAGACCCGCGGCGAGGAGCACCGCGAACGTCAGGTACGGGTTGCAGGCCGAATCTGGGCTGCGGATCTCGACGCGACGCGACGACGCCTTGTTCGGCGTGTACATCGGGACGCGGACCAGCGCCGACCGGTTGGAGGGACCCCAGGACGCGGCGGTCGGGGCCTCGCCACCGTGGATCAGCCGCTTGTAGGAGTTCACCCACTGGTTGGTGACGGCGCTGATCTCGTTGGCGTGCTCGAGGATGCCGGCGATGAACGCCTTACCGGTCTCCGACAGCTGCATCGGATCGTCCGGGTTGTGGAAGGCGTTGGTGTCGCCCTCGAACAGGCTCATGTGGGTGTGCATCGCCGAGCCGGCCTGATCGCTGAACGGCTTCGGCATGAACGTGGCGCGCACGCCCTCGGCGATCGCGACCTCCTTGACGACGTAGCGGAACGTCATCACGTTGTCGGCCATCGAGAGGGCGTCCGCGTACCGCAGGTCGATCTCCTGCTGGCCGGGGGCCGCTTCGTGGTGGCTGAACTCGACGGAGATGCCCATCGACTCGAGTGCGTCGATGGCGTGCCGGCGGAAGTTGGGAGCGGAGTCGTGGACTGCCTGGTCGAAGTAGCCGCCGGAGTCGGCGGGCTTCGGCGGCGTGCCGTCGATCGGCCCGTTCTCGAGGAGGAAGAACTCGATCTCGGGGTGCACGTAGCAGCTGAAGCCCAGATCGCTCGCCTTGTTCAGTTGACGGCGCAGCACGTGCCGCGAATCCGCCCAGGAGGGCGAACCGTCGGGCATGGCGATGTCGCAGAACATGCGGGCGGAGTGCTGATGCCCCTTGCTCGAACTCCACGGCAGCACCTGGAACGTGGACGCGTCCGGCTTTGCGACCGTGTCCGCCTCGGACACCCGGGAGAAGCCTTCGATCGCGGATCCGTCGAAGCCGATGCCCTCCTCGAAGGCACCTTCCAGTTCCGCGGGGGCGATCGCCACCGATTTCAGGTATCCGAGAACGTCCGTGAACCACAATCGGACGAACCGAATGTCGCGCTCTTCGAGGGTGCGAAGCACGAATTCCTTTTGGCGATCCATGTCCGCGAGAGTAAGCAAAGTTCGTTAAATCTGTGTTACTTCGTTGATTCGACTCTGCCGGAATCCGCATCGTGCCAGCGTGCGGGCACCTCGGTCGATCCCGTCACAGGCGTGGGTCAGCACGTCAGGTCCGCAGCCGGCGCCGCGAGGTCGACCAGATAGTCCGAAACGGCGTCGTCGACGCACGCCTCGCCGTCGAGAACGACGGTGTGCTGAGTGCCCCGGTACGTGACGAGCGAGCCGTTCATCTGCTTCGCCAGATCCACGCCCGCCTGGTACGGCGTCGCCGGATCCTCGGTCGTCGACACGACGACGACCGGCGGGATCCCGGGCGCCGACACCGTGTGCGGCGCGCCCGTGTTCGGCGTGGGCCAGAACGCGCAGACGTCCAGCGGCGCACTGCCGGTGCCCCGGCCGTCGTCGAGGAAGGGCGCCGCCCGGCGGTACCGCACATCCGCCTCCCCGACGACCGCGCGGTCGGTGACCGGCGGATCGTCCATGCAGCGGATCGAGTTGAAGGCGTCGTTGAGATTCGAGTACGTGCCGTCGTCGGCGCGTCCCTCGTACAGATCGGCCAGCATCAGCAGCGAATCACCGGTCCCCGTCTGCAAGCTCTCCAGACCGCCGCGGAGCGGGCCCCACAGATTCGGCGAGTACAGGGCCTGCTGGACGCCGGTGATCGCATCGGTGTAGCTGAGTCCGCGCGGGTCGGTGGTCGCGGCCGGCTTGTCGATCAGCGGGTCGACGAGCGCCCGGAACCTCGCGTTCGCCTGCGCCGGGTCGGTGCCCAGCGGGCAGTCCGGCTGCTGCATGCAGTCCGCGGCGAACGCGTCGAACGCGGACTGGAATCCGGCCGCCTGCAGGATCACTTCCTCCGTCGGGTCCTGCTCGGGATCGAGGGCACCGTCGAGGACCATCGCGCGCACGTTGCCCGGGAACGTCTCCGCGTAGGTCGAGCCGAGCCGGGTGCCGTACGAGTAACCGAGGTAGTTGAGCTTCTCGTCACCGAGCACCGCCCGGATGACGTCCATGTCCCGCACCACGTCGTACGTGCCGACGTGCGCGAGGACGTCGACACCGGTCCGCTCCGCGCACTTGTCCGCGTACTCGCGGTTCTCGGCCTCCGTCTGTGCGATTCCGGCGGGACTCATGTCGACGTCGTCGTCCTTGCGTCTCGCGTCCACCTCCGGCGGAGTCAGGCAGGTCACCTCCGGGGTGGACGCGCCGACGCCGCGCGGATCGAAACCGATGACGTCGAACCGCTCCGCGATCTCGGTGCCGTCGGCCACGGACGCCAGCCCGATCCCCGACGCCCCCGGGCCACCGGGGTTCACGAGCAGCGATCCGACCTTGTCGCCGGTCGCCTTCGACCGGGAGACGGCGATCTGAGCGGTGGCGCCCCCGGGGTTCGCGTAGTCGTTCGGCACGGTCACCTTCGCGCAGTCGAGAGTGTCGCCGAGTGGAGACCCGTCCGTGCTGTACCCCTCGCACGAACCCCACTGCAGCTGCTGCGTGTAGAACTCCTCGAGCCCGGCCGGGATCGGTCCGGCCGGAGCCGCCGCGGCCGCCGACGGTTCGGCGACGGCCTCACCGGCGTCCCGTCCGCCTCCCGCACAGCCTGCGACGACAAGGACGACGGCGATGCACCCCGCGAACGCGGCCGGTACCCGAGCACTCTTCGACATAGGACGATCGTGCCAGGGGTTCCGCGCCGGCTGTCCTTCCCGCAGGTCAGAGGACAGTCAGGGGGTGTGACCTATCGCACCCGCGCGAGCCCTTCGCTCCCCCGCGGGCCGGTGGCAGACTGTAGGCGTCATCACCCGCACCCGGGGACCCGTCAAGGGCCTCGAGGCCAGAAAGGGACAACGATGTCCGATAGCAAGTCGTCCGCGAGCACGTCAGAAGATCGGCTCTACGGATCAGCACCATCGCACGACGTTCCCAAGCGCAAGACCCGAACCCACCACCTGCAGGCCATGAAGGCCGAGGGTGAACGCTGGGCGATGCTCACCGCCTACGACTACTCCAGCGCCCGCATCTTCGAGGAAGCCGGGATTCCCGTTCTCCTCGTCGGCGATTCGGCCGCCAACGTCGTCTACGGATACGAGACCACCGTCCCGGTCACGATCGACGAACTCCTCCCCCTCGTTCGCGGCGTCGTCCGCGGTGCGCCGCACGCTCTCGTGGTGGCGGATCTCCCGTTCGGCAGCTACGAAAGCTCCCCGGAGCAGGCCCTCGCGTCCGCGACCCGGTTCATGAAGGAGGGGCTGGCGCACGCGGTCAAGCTCGAGGGCGGCGAGCGCGTCGCGCCGCAGATCGCCGCCATCACCGCGGCAGGCATCCCCGTCATGGCCCACGTCGGGTTCACCCCGCAGAGCGTGAACTCGCTCGGCGGTTTCCGCGTGCAGGGCCGCGGTGACGCCGCCGAGCAGTTGGTCGCCGACGCGATCGCCGTGCAGGAGGCCGGCGCGTTCTCCGTCGTCATGGAGATGGTGCCCGCCGAGATCGCAGGCCAGGTCACCCGCAAGCTCACCATCCCCACCGTGGGCATCGGAGCGGGCGTCGAGTGTGACGCCCAGGTCCTCGTGTGGCAGGACATGGCCGGCTACACCAGCGGCAAGACGGCGAAGTTCGTCAAGCGCTTCGGTAACGTCGGTGACGAGTTGCGTGACGCGGCCGCCGCATACGCGACCGAGGTACGCGCCGGAACGTTCCCGGCGGAAGAGCACAGCTTCTAGGTCGTCCTCGACTCACCGGGCCGGCACACACTCGAGGGGATGTTCATGGGACAGCGACACGTGCACGGCACCGGACGGCGTCACCGCCTGGCCGTGATGGCGGCCGGGACGGTGGCGGCCGCGGCGGTCGTCACGGGGTGCGCCGGCCCCGGCCCCGCACCCGCCCCCGGAAGCACCGCACCCCCGGCACCGGCCACCACGGTGGTTCCCGGCACCGCCCTCGTGCCAGGTGGCGTCACCGAGGCGCAGGCCGCCCAGCTGTGCACCGACCTCGAAGGTCAGTTGCAGAGCTGGCGCACCTACACCCCGACCATCGGCAAGACCGGGTTGAACGGTCTCGTCGGCACCTGGATCGCGCAGAACAACCTCGACGCGCTCGATTTCCTGCAGGACCGGGGCCGGATCGACGTGATCACGACGGCGGCCTGCCCCGGCATCCGGCAGGAGGCGGTAACCGCGCTGGAGATCCCCGATCTGGCGTCCGGCCTGATCGGGTTCTGAGGCCGACGTGACCCAGCTGCGCACCTTGTACCCGCCGCTCGAGCCGTACCAGTTCGGGCATCTGGACGTCGGCGACGGACAGCAGATGTACTGGGAGCAGAGCGGCAACCCCGACGGGAAGCCGGTGGTGTTCCTCCACGGCGGGCCCGGGGGCGGCACCGATCCTGCGCAACGACAGTTCTTCGACCCGCAGGTGTACCGGATCGTACTGCTCGACCAGCGCGGATGCGGTCGTTCCACACCCCACGTCGCCGATGGGGCGGATCTGTCGGTCAACACCACCGACCGTCTCCTCGGCGATGTGGAGTTGCTGCGCACCCATCTCGGCATCGACCGGTGGCAGGTCTTCGGCGGGTCGTGGGGCTCCACACTGGCTCTCGCCTACGCCCAGAAGCATCCCGACCGGGTCACCGAGCTGGTGCTGCGGGGGATCTTCCTGCTGCGCCGCAGCGAGATCGACTGGTACTACAACGGCGGCGCCGGACACCTGTTCCCCGAACTGTGGGAGGAGTTCCTGGCGCCGGTGCCGGAATCGGAGCGGGGTGGCGACCTCGTCGAGGCCTACCACCGGCTCCTGCACTCCGACGATCCCGACGTCGCGACGCGGGCCGCGGTCGCGTGGTCCACGTGGGAGGGTGCGACGAGTTCACTGCTCCCCAAACCGGAACGGGTGGTGGAGACGTCCCAGCCGAGGTTCGCGCTGGCCTTCGCCCGCATCGAGAACCACTACTTCCACAACCGCGGGTTCCTGGACGAGGGTCAGCTTCTCCGGGACGCCGCCGCACTGGACGGCATTCCGGGCGTGATCGTGCAGGGCCGCTACGACGTGGTGTGCCCCGCGACCAGTGCGTTGGCGCTGCACCGGGCCTGGCCGGATTCGCGGCTCGAGATCGTCGACGACGCGGGACACTCCGCGATGGAACCGGGCATCGTGCATCACCTCGTCGAGGCAACGGACCGGTTCCGCGACTGACCCGCTATGCGGGGTAACCGAACTCGACGGTCCGCTTCGCGACGTCGGCGGACACGAGCCTGATCTTCACCTGTTCGCCCTCGGCCGGGTCGCCCACGCATTTCGCCATCACGGACACGGACGGGACGAACACGTCCGCGGTGCGCTTGCCGTTCCGTGACCGCAGCACGGTCGCGTCGAACGTCTCCCCCACCCGGTCGGCGAGCACGGTCGCTTCGGTGAGGTCGATGCAGGCACGGTCGATCTTGCTCGCGAGGGAATCCGAACCGACCATGATCTCGGGCATCGAGCCCAGCGCTTCCCGCGCCCAGGACGGCACCGGCGTTCCGGCGGTGACGGCGAGGCACACCTCCGTCGAGTACCGGTCCGAGAGCCGGCGCAGCGGCGCGGTCACGTGGGCGTACGGGGCACCGATGGCAGCGTGCGTGGTCAATTCGGGCAGGGCGCCGTCGAACGCCGCGTAGTCGGCCCCCCGCAGCAGTGACGGCGCCTCGGTCATCAGCACCAGCGTCGACGCCGAATTCGGGTCGAGCCGCGCCAGGATTTCCCCGACACCGACGCTCTCCGGCCAGTCGATCCCCAACGCCGACGCCGTGCGTCGCAGCGCCTCGACCGCGTCCGGCCCGGCGGGCGGCAGTGTGCGGAGCAACCCGACCTTCGCGTCGAGCATCATGGCCGCGGCGCACATTCCGGTGAGGAGCGAAACCTCGGCGTTCCAGTCGTCCGCCTCGGTGCGAGGCGCGAGGTCGACGCGCCAGCCGTCCCCGTCCGGCACCACTTCCTGCTCGGGGAGACGGAGTTCGATCGCGCCGCGCGCCACCGCCGCCGCGGTGCGGAGCCGGCCGAACTCCGGCAGCGACGCGATCGACGGATGCAGTCGCCCCGCCTCCGCATCGGCCTGCACACCGGCGTAGTCCAGCCGCGCCACGGAACGGACCGTGGCACGGGACACCGTGCAGGACACCGGTTCGGCCGATTCGTCCAGTTCGATCCGCCACACCACCGCCGGGCGATCCTCGTCCGGGAGGAGACTCGCGGATCCTTCGGAGAGTTCCTGCGGGTGCAACGGAACCTTGCCGTCGGGAAGGTAGAACGTCTGCCCGCGTTTGCGGGTCTCCACGTCGAGCACCCCACCGGGCTCCACGACGGCGCCGACGTCCGCGATCGCGTAGTGCAGGACGAATCCGTCGGGTGTCCGCTCCAGATGCAGCGCCTGATCGAGATCCAGGGAATCGGGCGGATCGATGGTGACGAACGCGAGATCGGTGCGGTCCTCCCGCTCGGACGCGTACCGGTCGGACGCCGCCCGCGCCTGCGCGACCGCCGCGGGCGGATACCCCTCCGGCAGGTGGAATTCGGTGCGCACGGTGCCGAAATCGATTCCGCGCGCAAGGAAACGACTCATCGGCACCTCACGCACACCCTTTCCGCAACGCTAGTTGTTCCACTCCTCGTCTGCCCTGTCCGCCGCCTTGTTCCGCTCGGCGGCGATCTGCAGCGCCTTCTCGGCGGACGCGCGATCGGGGTACGGCCCCATCCGGGACATCGACGATGCCGCCTTCCCCTGCGTGACCGTGCCGTCGTCGACGTTGTAGTACCAGAGATGATCTTCGTCAGTCATTCCCTCAGTGTGGCACCGGTGGGACGTGTGGGGTTGTGGATCACGCTCAGACTGTTACCCTCGGAGACCTGTCCGGTGATACGGTCCCCGGCGCCGGTCAGTGCGGTGCCGATGGCTCGCCTTCCCGGCGCAGTGCCCGAACAGAGAATGGAGCGAGCATGTCAACGATCATTTTTGATCAGCTACTTCCCTACCTCGGTGCCGAAGGCGCCACCTATTGGGCCCAACTGCTGATGGTCGATCCCGTCTGACGGCTATCGATCAGTCGATTCCTCGAAGCCCCCGCCGGACATGTCCGGCGGGGGCTTCGCCGTGAAGGGGCAGGCACGCCCGCGACACATTCGTGACGTTTCTCCGAACGCTTCGCCCTGCCCAGGGGACTGCACGTCTCTAGGCTGACCTGATGGCAGTGAATCCAGCGATCGAGGGTCGTGTCTACCCACCGACCGAGCCCTACCTCGTCGGCCGCGAGAAGATCAGGGAATTCGCCCGCGCCGTCTTCGCCACCAACCCGACGTCGTTCGACGTCGACAGTGCCCGCGCCGCCGGTCACACCGATCTCGTTGCCCCGCCCACTTTTCCCGTCATCGTGCAGGAACGTGCACTGGCGCAACTCGTCGCGGATCCGACGTCGGGAATCGAGCCGGTCAACCTGGTGCACAGCACCGAACACGCCACGTCCGTCCGCCCGGTCATCGCGGGCGACGAACTCTCCGCGGTACTCACCGTCACGAACGTGACGTCGCGCGGTCCGCACACGCTGCTCGTCGCCGACATCGAGATCCTCGACGCCACAGGCGATCACGTGAGCACCATGACGTCGACCCTGTTCGTCAGGGGGGAGGAATGACGTCCCCGGGGCGAATCATGCTCGGCGACACCGTCGCCAAATCCCGATACCACGTGACCCGCGAATCCCTGGTCCGCTATGCCGGGGCGTCCGGTGACTTCAACTCCATTCACTACCGGGACGACGTCGCGGACGCCGTGGGACTGCCGGGTGTGCTGGCGCACGGCATGCTGACGCTGGGACTGGCGACGCAGTGCGTCGTCGACTGGCTCGGCGACCCGGCACGCATCACCGGATACCGCGCCCGCTTCACCAAGCCGGTGATCGTCGCCCCGGACGAGGGTGCGGTCGTCGAGGTCGTCGCGAAGGCCGCTCAGGTCGACGAGGCCGCGGGCACCGCGCGGATCGACCTGACGGTGACGTTCGACGGACACGCGGTGCTCGGCAAGTCGCAGGTGTGGATTTCACTGCGCTGAGCGCGCCCGACATACTGACCCCATGATCGGTGTCGTGGTGACCGCGTTCGCAGTGCTCGGGCTCCTGACCGTCATTCCCGGCCCGGACATGGCGGTGGTGACGCGCGCCGGACTGTCCGGTGGACGGGGCGCCGCGCTGCGGGCGACATTCGGTGTGGTCGCCGGATTGATGGTGTGGGGCGCGCTGACCGTCGTCGGGCTCGGAGCGGTGCTCGCCGCCTCCGCGGAGGCGTACACCGTCGTGAAGATCGTCGGCGGGATGTACCTGGTGTATCTGGGACTCTCCACCCTGTGGCGCAGCCGGTCGCGACAACGCACCGCCGCGGCCGAACCGGCACCCGTTCCGTCGCCGGGATCGAATTGGCGGGCCGGGTTCCTGACGAACCTCCTGAACCCCAAGATCGCGGTGTTCTACACCGGCCTGCTCCCGCAACTCGTTCCGCCCGGGTGGCCGACCGCCCCGACCCTGGCGTTGCTCGTGCTGGTTCACGGGCTCCTCGGGATCGCCTGGCTCGGCGCGTACAGCCTCCTGCTGACCCGGGCGCGCACCACGCTGGAGAAGCCGTCGGTGCGACGGGTCCTGGATCGGATCACCGGAACGGTCCTGTTCGGTTTCGGCGCCGTCGTCGTCGACGAGGCGCGGTAGGGCCGAGGTCAGTTCCGGGAGTCGCCGGCATTCGCCGAACTGCCGCCGAGCAGAATCGTGCCGATCAGATTCGGGTCGTCGGTCATCGGGACGTGCCCGATGCCGGGCAGGACCAGTATCCGCGCCTGCGGGAAGAATCGGCGCACGCGTCGTGCCTGATACACCGGCAGAATCAGGTCGCGCCGCCCCCATGCCACGGTGACGGGAACCGTCGCGTCGACGACCGGCGGGAGATCGAACTTGGCTGTCATCCCCTTGTCGACCAGTGCGTTCGTGGTGAGCGAGTGCGTGTCGATCACGGCGTCCTCGTACGGTACCCGGCTGGGCCGGGCAAAGAAGGCGGCGAGCGAGGGATAGCGGACGGCCTTGTATCGCAGAGCCTTCGGAGCGTTCGGACCCATCGCCCGGGCGAGTCCGCGCAGGGCACGGAACGTGTAGATGGTGCGTGCCTGGTCGGCGTGGTTGACGAAGAAGCCGGCCGGTGAGAGGGCCGTGGCCGAGGCGACCTCTCCCCGGGCCGCGAGAGCGAGGGACAGCCAGCCTCCGAGCGAGTTCCCCGCGACGTGCGGGCGTTCCCCGGCCGGCGTCACCGAGCGGACGAACCCGCTCAGTTCCTCGAGGAGTTGATCCATCATGTCCGGGCCGTCTTCGAGTGCGGCCGATTCTCCGTGCCCCGGAAGGTCGACGGTGACCACCCGGCGGTAGGGCGTCAACTGGTCCAGGAGGGCGTTCCAGGCCTGCCGGCGATGCACCACCCCGTGCACGAGTACCAGGGTGGGGCCGGAGCCGGCGATGTCGTGGGGCAAGTCCATGGACAGATGTTACCGCTATCACGAGTAACATCTATTGCCCCCGATAGTGGGGCCCCATCGCCCACGGTCGTGGGCGACGGGCCCCGACATCGACCCCGATTCGGGTCGGTCGGGCCGATGCGGGAAAGATGCTAACCGGTCTGTTTGTTACTCGCCAGTCGGGTTCCCGACCTCGCCGACCGGCGCACGAGTGAAGCGGACGAGTTGGCGTGTAAGCCGGATCCTGTCCCCGAGCGCCGAAGCGCCGGGTGGCGACCATCCATCTGGGCACACCGTCGCCGGGTACCTCGAGCGGTTCACCCGCAGGCTCGGGCGAGCAGCCCTCGAACACCTGCGCAGCCGCACCGGGATCCCGGAGGAAACGGTGCGGCCTTCAACCTTGCTCCGGGCGGGGTTTACCTAGCCACCCCGGTCACCCGGGGTGCTGGTGCGCTCTTACCGCACCGTTTCACCCTGACCGACGCCGCACCCCGGAGGATGTGGCGTCGGCGGTCTGTTTTCTGTGGCACTGTCCCGCGAGTCACCTCGGGTTGCCGTTAACAACCGCCCTGCTCTGTGGAGTCCGGACTTTCCTCGACTCAGGGCCTGTGCACTGACGTGCTGGTTCCCTGTGCCGCGGTCGCCCGGCCAACTCGTCCGCCCGATCAGCCTACAGTCCGTGCGAACGTGTCATGCCGCCGCACTATGGTCTGTTCATGACCCGATACGCCGCCCTCCTGCGCGGTATCAATGTGGGCGGCATCAACATCAAGATGGCCGACCTCCGCAGCACCTTCGTCGATCTGGGATTCGAGAACGTGAAGACCGTTCTCGCGTCGGGCAACGTGCTCTTCGACTCCGACCGTGACGACGTCCCCGCACTGAAGAGTGAGATCGAAGCCGGGCTGCGTGCCGAATTCCACTACGAAGCCTGGGTTTTCGTCCTCGACCTCGACACGGTCCGGAAGATCGTCGACGACTACCCGTTCGACCCCGAGCGAGAAGGATGGCACCCGTACGTGCTGGTGACGCCCGAACGCGAGGTCCTGGACACACTTCTGAGCATCCAGGACGAGCTGGATCCGGAGGTCGAACGGGTGCAGGCCGGCGACGGCGTCCTGTACTGGGAAGTCGAACGGGGCATGACGCTCAAGAGCAGGTTCGGCAAGAGCACGGGCGCTCCCAAGCTCAAGGCGTTCACCACGACCCGGAATCTGCGCACCCTCCACAAGCTCCTGAAGTGACCCCTCGGTGACAGTTCTGGCGGTGGCGCTCGTCGCCGGAGTCCTCGTCTTCGCCGTCGTACGCCCACGCAGGCTGCCCGAGATCGTCGCGGCCGCACCGGCTGCGGTCGTCGTCCTGGCCACCGGCCTGGTGACGCCGTCGGAGGCCTGGGACGAAGTGTCGGAGATGGCCCCGACCGTCGGGTTCCTGGCGGCGATCCTCGTGCTTGCGCACCTCGCGGACGCCATGGGGGTGTTCACCTGGATCGCGGGCCGGTTGCGGCGCGGGGCGCGGGGGGATCCGAAGAGGTTGCTGACACTCGTGTTCGGAGCGGCGGCGTTGACCACCGCGGTGCTGAGTCTCGATGCCACGGTGGTCCTGCTGACACCGGCGGTGATCGCCACGGCCCGCTCCCTGCGAATGGATCCGCGCCCCCACTCGTACGCCACGGCTCACCTGTCGAACACCGCGTCGACCCTGCTGCCCGTGTCCAACCTGACGAACCTCATCGCGTTCTCGGCGACCGGGTTGACCTTCCTGCATTTCACGGCCGTGATGGCCCTGCCGTGGGCGGTGGCGATCGTCGTCGAACTGATCCTGTTCCGCGTGTTCTTCCGGCGTCACCTCGTCCGGCCCGAAGCCGAGCCGGAGCCGAAACGTGATCCGCAGGCGCCGGTCGCCGCACTGTCGATCATCGCGGCCACACTCCTGGGGTTCGCGGTGTCCGGCTTCGTCGGGGTCGCACCGGCGTGGGTGGCCGCGGCGGGGGCGATCGTGCTGGGCGTCGTCGCCCTGCGCGACGGCCGGACCAGCGTGAGACGGATCGTGTATTCGATCGATGTGTGGTTCTGCGCGTTCGTCCTGATCCTCGGCGTCGTCGTGGCCGGGGTGGCGAACGGTCCGATCGGCGAATGGATCGCCGGGCGGCTGCCGACCGACACGTCGTTCACGGCGCTGCTCACGATGGCCGTCGTCGCCGCGGTCGCGGCGAACCTGGTGAACAATCTGCCCGCCACTCTGCTCCTGCTGGCAGCGCTCGGACCGCACCCTCCGACGGGACTCGTGCTGGCGATGCTGCTCGGTGTGAACCTCGGCCCCAACCTCACCTACGTGGGGTCGCTCGCGATCATGCTGTGGCGGCGCGTGGTCGCGCGAGCCGGATCTCCCGCGGATCTCCGGACGTTCACGGTTCTCGCGCTGGTGACCACGCCGTTGACCCTGCTCGCCGCGGTCGTTGCCCTCTGGGCCTGTGAGTACTTGTTAACCGCGGGCGGTTAACAAGTACTCACAGGTGGGAGGTGTCGTTGACCAGGCGGACGGACGAGCCGCCGTCGGGATAGAACTCGGCGATGCTCAGCGACGCCAGATCCAGATGCAGCCGGTACAGCAGCGAGGGTCCCGCGTCGAGCGCCAACTGCAACAGGGTCTTGATGGGGGTCACGTGGGTGACCACGAGGATCGTGGAGCCGGCGTAGGAGGCGGTGAGGTCGTCGCGGACCTTCAGGATGCGCTCCCGCACCTCGTCGAAGCTCTCCCCCGCGGGCGGGCACACCGACGTGTCCGACAACCACTTGCGGTGCAGTTCGGGGTCGCGCTCGGCAGCTTCCCGGAACGTGAGGCCCTCCCACTCGCCGAAGTCGGTTTCGGTGAGGCCCTCGTGCACGGTGACCGGGAGTCCGAGCACCTTCGCCGCCGCCGTCGCGGTCTGCTGCGCGCGCCCCAGCGGGGACGACACCACGGCCGCGATTCCGTTGTTGCCCGCGAAGCGGGCGGCCGCGCCGTTCGCCTGGGCCTGACCGACCTTGGTGAGGGCCGGGTTCCCGCGACCCGAGTACCGCCGGTCGACGGACAGCGCGGTCTGCCCGTGCCGGAGCAGCAGCATCCGGGTCGGGGCGCCCGTCGTGTCCATCCAGCCCGGTGCCGCGGGGGTGGTCTTCTCCGACGGGACGGCAGCCGGTTCCGGTCCGTCGGCATTGCCGGCGGCGGCGTCCATGGCTTCGTTGGCGAGGCGGTCGGCGTGCGCGTTCTCCGCCCGCGGAATCCAGGTGTACGTCACAGAATCGAATTTCCGGGCGAGTGTGGACGCCTGGCGCTGCAGCGGAATCATGTCCGGGTGCTTGACCTTCCAGCGCCCGGACATCTGCTCGACCACCAGTTTGGAGTCCATCCGCACGTCCACCTCGGATGCGCCGAGTTCGGCGGCGGCGTCGAGACCGGCGATCAGGCCCCGGTACTCGGCGACGTTGTTGGTGGCGATCCCGAGGCTTTCCTTGCGTTCCGCGAGAACGGTGCCGTTGGCGGCGTCGAACACCACGGCGCCGTAGCCGGCCGGCCCGGGATTGCCGCGCGAACCACCGTCTGCCTCGACGACGACCCGACCGGCACTCACAGACCCGACTCCTTGGTGCGCACCAGGATCGCGCCGCATTCGGAGCAGCGCACGACGACGTCGGGCGCCGAGGCGGTGATGCGGGAGATCTCGCCGCGGTCGAGTTCGATGCGGCACGCTCCGCAGCGCCGCGCCTGCAGCAGTGCCGCTCCGACACCGTTCTGGCTGCGCTGCTTCTCGTAGACGGCGATCAGGTCGGCGGGAAACTGGTCGGCCAGCGCCGTGCGGTCGCGGATGCAGCGCTGCTCGGCGGCGTCCAGATCCGCGACGGCGTCGTCCCGGCGGCGGCCGGCGTCGATGAGGTCTTCCTCGATCTGCGACAACTGCGCACCGGCGTGGTCGTGGTCGGACTGCGACGCCTCGCGCCGTTCCATCACCTCGAGCAATTCGTCCTCGAGCAGTCCCTGACGGCGGACGAGGCTGCCGAGTTCGTGTTCGAGTTCGGTGAGCTGCTTCGATCCGACCGTTCCGCTCTGGAGCAGCGCGCGGTCGCGGTCCTCGCGCTGACGGACGGCGTCGACCTCACCTTCGAGCTTGCGGATGTCGCGGTCGAGATCGTCGAGGACGATTTCGACGGCCACTGCCGCGTCCTTACGGGTGACGCGCTCCGCCTCGAGCCGCTCGACTTCCTGGCGCTCCGGAAGCGCGGTGCGTCGGTGGGCGATCCTCGACAGCTCCGCATCGACGCCGGCGAGGTCGAGAAGCTTGGACTGCACCTGTGGTTCGACGTTCACGCGTGGTAACTCCTGCTGTCTTCTGTGAAGGGTTCTGGTGTGCAGATTGCTGGGTGTCAACCGTACCCCGGCGGATCACGGGTTTCGGCCGGACGGCGCTACGACGGCGACGCGCTGACCGACCACGGATCGGTCCGTACGGCCGACACCCGAACCTGCCATTCCGGTGTGCGGCCGAACGCGGTGTCGAGGACGCCCTTGGCCTGGTCACACCACGGCTGCTCGCTCGCCCAGTGCGCGACGTCGATCAGGGCCGGACCTCCGGCGCGCAGGTGCTCGTCCGCCGGGTGGTGTCGCAGATCGGCGGTGACGTAGGCGTCCACGCCGAGTCGGGAGACGGCGTCCAGGTACGAGTCGCCGGAGCCGCCGCACACCGCGACGGTGCGGATCGTGGCTTCGGGGTCGCCCGCGGCCCGTACACCCCACGTCGTGGCGGGCAGCGCGTCCGCCACCCGGTCGGTGAAGTCGCGCAGCGACAGCGGCTCGGGGAGCTCCCCGACCCGCCCGAGTCCGCGGGGTCCGGGGAACGTCGCCATCTCGAACACATCGAACGCGACCTCCTCGTACGGGTGGGCGGCGCGCATCGCGGCGAGCACCTTCTGCCGGATGCCGCGCGGTGCGATCACCTCCACCCGGCTCTCCTCGACACGTTCGAGCGCACCGACCGCGCCGAGGGTGGGGTTCGCACCGTCGGTCGGGAGGAACTGGCCCTGCCCGGTGACGGACCAGCTGCAGTCGCGGTAGTTGCCGATGTGCCCGGCGCCCGCGTCGAACAGGGCGCGCCGCACCGTATCGGCGTCGCCGGCCGGGACCAAGACCACCCACTTGTCCAGGTTTTCGGTGGGGTGCGGGTCGATCGGTCCGGTGACGGTGAGTCCGAGCGCCGCGGCCAGGGCGTCGGAGACGCCGGGGTCCGCGGAGTCGGCGTTGGTGTGCGCGGTAAACAGGGCGCATCCGGCCCTGATCAGCTTGTGGACGAGTGCGCCCTTCGGGGTGTGGGCGCCGACGGTGTCGACGCCGCGCAGCAGCAGCGGGTGGTGGACGAGGAGAAGGTCGGCGCCGGCGTCGATCGCCTCGTCGACGACGGCGGCGGTCGGATCGACCGCGATCGTCACCGTCGTCACCGTGTCGTCGGGGTCGCCGCACACGAGTCCGACGGAGTCCCACGATTCGGCGAGGGCGGGCGGGTACGCCGCGTCCAGGGTCGCGATCACGTCGGCGAGACGCACCGGGTTCACAGGATCTCCTTCATCGCGTCGATCAGGACACCGGTCTGCTCGCGGGGTCGCACCGCGATCCGGAGGAAGTCGGGACCGAGTCCGGGGAACGTGTCGCACCGCCGCACGGCGATGCCCCGCTCGCGTAGTTGCTTCCGCACGAGTTCGCCGTCCGGCAGTCGGAGCAGCAGGAACGGTGCGACGGCGGGCTGGTGCACCGCGACGCCGATCTCGTTCAGCCGCCGGATCATGTCGTCCCGCCACGCACCCAGCACGACGGCGTGCTCCCGGGCGGCGGCGACGGCGTCCGGTTCGCTGCATGCGGCGATCGCCTCCACCTGCAGGCTTCCCAGTGGCCAGTGCGCCCGCCCCACCTGCAGGCGTTCGAGGATCTCCGGGGAGCCGAGCGCGTATCCGCAGCGCAGCCCGGCCAGTGCCCACGTCTTGGTGAGGCTGCGCAGCACCAGCACGTCGGGCAGCGAACGACCGGCGAGCGACTCGAGCTCGCCCGGCACCGCGTCGGCGAACGCCTCGTCGACCACGACGATCCGGCCGGGCCGGCGCAGCCGCAGGATTTCCTCCGCCGGGTGCAGCACCGAGGTGGGGTTGGTCGGGTTGCCGATCACCACCAGGTCGGCGGAGTCGGGGACCGCGGCGGCATCCAGGACGTACGGGTCGTCGAGGAGCACCTGCGTGACGGGCACGTTCGCTTCCCGCAGCGCCCACTCCGGTTCCGTGAACGACGGATGGATCAGTGCCGCCTCCCGGACCCCGAGCCGCGGGAGCAGGGAGAAGCCCTCGGCCCCACCAGAGAGGAGCAGCACCTCCTCGGGCGAGCGGCCGTGCCGGGCGGCGACGGCGGTCCGGGCCACGCGATCGGCCCCGACGGTGGGATAGGAGCCCAGGCGCGGCAACGCGTCCGCGAGGCGCAGTCGCAGCCATTCCGGGGGCCCGTCGCCCTGCACGTTCACTGCGAAATCGAGGAGACCGGGCCCCGCATCCACGTCTCCGTGGTGACGCAGGCCCTCCCGGGTACCGGCACGAATGTCCACAACCGTCGAGCCTAAGGGACAATGGTCCGGTGACATCTCTCTCCACCTCCCTGTCCTCCGCCCCTTCGGCCCTGTCGGCTCCGATCGTGCTGTTCGATCTCGACGGCACGCTCACCGACTCCGCGCCCGGCATTCACGCCGGGTTCCGTCATGCGCTCGCGACGATCGGGCAGCCGGAACCGACCGACGAGATGATCGACGCCGTCATCGGCCCGCCGATGATCGACACGTTCCGGTCGATGGGTCTGGACGAAGACGTCGTGCAGCAGGCGATCGCGGCCTACTTCGAGCGCTACGACAGCGTGGGGTGGGCGGAGAATGCCGTCTTCGACGGCATCGAGAAGGTGCTGATCGACGCCCGCGACAGCGGCCGACGGCTCGCCGTCGCCACGTCGAAGTCCGAACGGTTCGCGATCCGCATCCTCGAACACTTCGAGCTGGCCCACTACTTCGAGTTCATCGGCGGCGCCAGCGACGACGGCAGTCGCCGCGCCAAGTCGGACGTGATCGCCCACTCCCTCCGGAACCTGGGAGTCGCCGCCACCGAGGGCGCCACCCCCGACGTCCTGATGGTCGGCGACCGTGACCACGACGTCCTCGGTGCCGCGCACTGGGGTATCCCCGCGGTGTTCGTCGAGTGGGGTTACGGTTTCCCGGCCGAGGCCGAGCGCGCGCACACGACGGCGGAGACCGTCGCCCACCTCGGGAAGCTGCTCGATGCCGCAGCCTGACACCCCGCTGCACGTGACGTTCGTGTGCACCGGCAACATCTGCCGCTCCCCCATGGCTGAGAAGATCTTCGCCGAACACCTCCGCCGGGAAGCCCTCGACGACCGGGTGATGGTGAGCAGCGCCGGGACCCACGGCTGGCACGTCGGCCGCGAGGCCGACATCCGCACCAACGAGACCCTGAAGCTGAACGGGTACCCGACGGGCCACACGGCCGCGGAGGTCGGACCGTTCCATCTCGGCGCCGATCTGGTGGTCGCACTGGCGGCCAACCACGACCGTGAGCTTGCCCACATGGGGGTGCCCGACGAGCGCCGCCGGTTGCTGCGCAGTTTCGACCCGGATGCGGACACGTCGTCCGTCCCCGACCCGTTCTACGGCGACCTCGAGGACTTCGAGCGAGTCCGTCTGCAGATCGAGGCCGCGGTGCCCGGGCTGCTCGAGTGGGTGCGCAGCCGGTAACCCACGATCAGGGTCCCCACCTGCGAGCGGCTACCGTGGAGGCGTGCGAAGGCTGAGATTTTTGTTGCGACCCGGCTGGTTGGTGTTGGCCTTGGTGGTCGCCGGATTCGCATTCATGTGTTTCTACGTGCTCGCGCCGTGGCAGCTCGGCAAGAACACGTCGACGGAGCACCGGAACCAGCTGATCGCCGACTCGGTCGACGCCGACCCCGTCCCGCTGGAGACCCTGCTGTCCGGCGCGGCCCCGAATCCGGACGACGAGTGGCGCCGCGTCACCGCGACCGGGTCCTACGTCCAGAACAGTGACCTGCTGGTCCGGTTGCGGTCTATCGAATCGCAGCCCGCGTACGAGGTCCTGACCCCGCTGCAACTGACCGACGGTCGCACGATCCTGGTCAACCGCGGCTACGTCCGCCCCCTCCAGGGAACCGAGCCGCCGCCGGTGGATCCGCCGCCGGCCGGGCAGGTGACGCTCGACGGTCGCGTCCGCAAGTCGGAGGGCACCATCGCAGGCAAGGATCCGATCGACGAGAACGGGCTCCGCCAGGTGTATTACATCGACGCGGGCCAGATCGGCGGTTTCATCGGCACCGATCTCGTCGACGCGTACGTGCAACTCGAACCCGATCAGCCCGGCGGCCTCGGGACCATCCCGCTCCCCCAACTCGACGCCGGCCCGTACCTGTCGTACGGCTTGCAGTGGCTGGCGTTCGGCATCATGGCCCCGCTCGGCCTGGCCTACTTCATCCGCGCGGAGTGGCGCGAGCGCCGCAAGGAGAAGTCCGCGAAGACCTCCGACGACTCCGCTGCGGCTCCCGCACCGGTGGCCCGGAAGAAGCCGTTCACCCGAAGCAGGCCGGTGGAGTCAGCGCCGCGGACGGCGGCGGAAGCGAAGCTGGCCGACCGCTACGGCAAGGGCCGCTGACACCAGCGCCGCACCGCCCTGCACCGCGGAGGACAGCCGCACCGCACGGTCGAGGTCGACAGGCAGGGGCGACGGCCCGGAGCCGAGGACGGGTCGCATCTCGACGCCGTGCGCGTATTCGGTGCGCCCGCCCAGCGAGATCCCGAGTGCGCCCGCCGCGCTGGCCTCCGCGACGCCCGCGTTGGGGCTGGGGTGCTGGGAGGCGTCGCGCCGCCACGCCGCCCACGCTTCGTTCGGCGACCCGCCGACCGCCGGCGCGGCTACGACCGACAGCGCACCCGTCAGGCGGGCGGGCAGCAGGTTGAGGACGTCGTCCCACCGCGCCGCCGCCCATCCGAAGTTGCGGTACTTCGGCGAGCGGTACCCGACCATCGCGTCCAGGGTGTTGGACGCCCGGTAGACGAACAGTCCGGGAATTCCGGCCACGGCGCCCCACACGAATGCCCCGACCGCCGAGTCGGACGTGTTCTCGGCGACCGACTCCAGCGTCGCCCGCGTGAGCCCGTCGACGCCGAGCACGCTGGGGTCGCGACCGCACAGCGACGGCAGCAGGGCGCGGGCGGCGGCAAGATCGTCCGCCTCCAGGTGTGCGGCCATGCTCGATCCGGTCCGTCCCAGCGACGTCCCGCCGAGCACGGCCCATGTCGCGACGGCCGTTCCGGCTACCTCGCCTGGCCATCCCCCGCGCCGCGCGATCCGCGTCGCGGCGACCCCCAGCCCCGCCGCTCCGCCGACGAGGACGGCCACGTGCAGGATCCCGGCCGACCGGGAGTCACGGTACGTCGCCTTCTCCAATGCCATTGCGGTGCGTCCGAATCCGGCCACGGGATGCCACCGGGCCGGATCGGCGAACACGCGGTCGGCGGCGAAGCCGAGGAGCAGGCCTGCAGCACGCGCGGTGGCGGGACGGGAGGTTCGATGCACGCCGATATTTGTATCAACTAACGTTGCAGTCGATGTAAAGGAGCGTCCCATGAATGCCGCGATCGACGAGTACCTGGCAGGCAAGAACCCGGACGCCACCGAGCGCCTGCTGCAGTTCCGTGACCTCGTTCTCGCGTGCGGCGAGGTGGACGAACGGGTCCACCGGACCGAGATCGCGTGGGCTCGTGCCCGTGTCTTCGCTGCCGCGTTCATCTACTCGTCGCGGCTCGAGATCGCCCTCGACCTGCGTCGCCGCGTCCATCACCCGCAGCTCCGCGAGGCGTTTCCCACGACGAAGACGGTGATCACCCACCGTTTGACGATCACCTCCGACGATCAACTCGACGACACCCTGGCGGCGCTCCTCGCCGAGGCCTACGACACGGTGGGTCCGGGCACTCGCGCGCGCTAGCCGAGGGCACAATTGCGCGCCGATTCGCCGGATACCCGCGCAACAGCGTGTGCGTCTCACCAATCCGTCGGCGGCTGCGAACGACGCACCCGTTCCGGTCGGCATGCCTGATTCCTGAAACTCTGCCGAGTATCTCGCCAAGCGCCCTTTATTGCGCCTACCATGGTAAATGCCGCCTCGTTCCCCCCATTCAGGGGCGGCGCACGGCCCCGCCCTGCTCACATCTTCGGTGCTGACTCAACACACCCACGTGGCCCGGCGGGGTTCTGCGCGTCCGGTGGAAATTCATGTGAGGCATTGGTTTCGCCGACTGCGCCTGGGACGATCGAGAGGTGTGCAGCGACCTGACGAAGCTCGGCGACGACGAACTGCTCGCCCAGCTGGATGAGCACCGAGCACTGCTCGGCGAGTCGATCGCGAACGACTACGGTTGCGAAACGGTCCGCGGAGTCACCAGCCGGATCACAGCGTACGAGGCCGAACTCGATCGCCGCGGCTCCGCGACCTCGCGCGACGCGACCTGACGCGCTACGTGCGGGACGTGCGACTCGTGGTGGGAGCGGACCAGACGCCGGTCACTTCCCCGCTCTCCTCGTAGCGGTCGATCTTCACGATGCCCGCCCCGGTCTCGGTGGGCCGGTGCGTCTCGTTGACGGCCTGGAAGTCTGATTCGAAGGTCTTGTCGCTCGACGTGCCGTTGCGCAGCGTCACCTTGTACCTGGGCATGTCAGGAATATGCCACTGCAGGCGAAGCCGCGGGCGATGAACAGGTTAACTCCACGAAACCTGTCACAGGACCGCAGTGGAACTGAAATAACACAAATCTGTGTCATGTCAGTCAGAACTGCTATTTTCGATACTGTGCCGTCCGACACACAGCTGATATTCGCCGACCACGTCGGCCGTTTCTACGCACGCCGATACGGATTCCCGCCGATGGCGGGACGGCTGCTGGGGTACCTGTTCGTCTGCGATCCGCCGCAGCAGACGATCGACGAACTGGGCGAGGCGTTGCTGGCGAGCCGGAGCGCCATCACCGGGGCGGTCAAGCTGCTCGAGGGCTATCGGATGGCGCGGCGAACCCGAGTGGCCGGCGAGCGGGTGGACCGGGTGAGCCTGGACCCGGCCAGTCAGCAACCGCGGAACTTCGATTCCGCCCTGCACCGGGAGCACGCGGCGCTGTTCCGGGAGGGATTGGCGTTGCTGGCCGACGCCCCACCCGAACGTCGCGCCCCGCTCGAAGAGATGGTCGCGCTGGCCGACTTCCTCAGCGAGCGACTTCCGGCGCTGCTGGACGAGTGGCACACGCATCGCGACGAGGTCCGGGATCGGCACACGAGGAAACTCGATCGAGAAGAGGATGTCCACCATGACTGAATTCGAACTGTCCGCCCTGCGCGAGCAGGCGGCCAACGGTGATTCGACCGCGCTCGACATCCTGATCGAGCTCGCCGGCGAGCGGGGTGACATGGACGAACTCCGCCGGCTCGCGGACAACGGCAGCTCCGACGCGGCCGACCAGCTCATCGAACTCGCCACGGAACTGGGCGACATGAACGAACTCCGCCGCCTCGCCGACAACGGCAACATCACCGCCGCCGAGCAGCTCATGGAGCTCACCGAGGAGTGAGACGAGGTGAGCGGCAGTCGAACGCGGACCACGGTCAACACCGACACGGAGAAAGCCCCGACCCGCGCGGAAACGCAGATCGGGGCCTTGCCTGACGGTGGGCGCGGAGGGTTTCGAACCCCCGACCGCTGGTGTGTAAAACCAGAGCTCTACCACTGAGCTACACGCCCGAACATCCGGCGAGAACCTCGCCGGATGCGCATCAGGACTCTAGCGTGGCGAGCGCTTTCTCCCAAGCTCCCTGGTCACGGGCCTCTCCGGGCCCGTTCATCTCGGCGAACCGGATGACGCCTTCCTTGTCGATGACGAAGGTGCCGCGGTTCGCGAAGCCCAGCTTCTCGTTGAAGACGCCGTACTGCTGCGCGACCGCACCGTGCGGCCAGAAGTCGGCGAGCAGCGGGAAGGTGTATCCCTGCTCGGCGGACCAGATCTTGTGTGTCGGCGACGCACCGACGGAGAGCGCGAGAATCGCAGTCTCGTCGTTCTCGAACTTCGGCAGTTCGTCGCGAACCTTGCAGAGTTCACCCTGACACGTTCCGGTGAACGCGAGGGGGTAGAACACGAGCAGGACGTTCTTCTTTCCGCGGTAATCGGAAAGCGTCACTTCCTGATTGTTCTGGTCCTTGAGGGTGAAATCGGGGGCGGTGGTGCCCACCTCGAGCGGCATGACGTGATCCTTCGGTGAGTGAACGAAAAGGTGAGACTGTTCAGCGCTTGTTCGCGGGACGCGACTTCGGCTGAACCAGACGGCTTCCCGACCAGTCCCCGAGGTTTGCCGCCGACGTCTGGGTGAGACCGGCTGTAGGTGCGGACTCGGCGATCTCGCTGGGCTCGACGTGACCGGGCTGACCGGTCTTGGGGGTGAGGACCCACACGAATCCCTCGTCGGCCAGGGGGCCGATGGCATCCATGAGGGCGTCGACGAGGTCTCCGTCTTCGTCGCGCCACCACAGCAGCACGACGTCGATCACCTCGTCGGAATCCTCGTCAAGCAGTTCTCCACCGATGGTGTCCTCGACCGCGGCACGCAGGTCGTCGTCGGTGTCCTCGTCCCAGCCCAGTTCCTGTACCGCCATGTCGGCAGTGATCCCGAGTTTCTGAGCGTAGTTTTGGGCGTCCGCCGCGGCGACCACGGTGGGGTCCTCCTTTTGTTGACGGTGCTCGGATACCCGAACACCTGCCGGATGAAGATCAATTAGGTGAAAGCGAACATGCTCGAGCGCTTTCGCGCAAGCCGACCACGCGAATTTTTCTCAGAAAGTAGTGATGCGTGGTCATCGACCGAGCCTACGGTGCGGGAGTCACGATGTGGGGCAGGCTGCCCGAATCGAGTCGCTGAGCTCGTCTCCACGGCTGGCGAGTGTGTTCAGAATGTCACCGCGTTGCCCGCCGTCGACGGCGATCGCAAGTTCCCGATAATTGTTCGCGTAATCGGTGAGCAGTCCGGTCAGCTCCGCGGGAAGCGCGGGCGTGGCGGCACTGGCCCCGTCGGCCGCCGCCCGGAGGGCTGCCGCCGCGGCGCTCGCCTTCGCACCGGTGTCCGCGGCGTCGGCGTTGGCGGCGTCGATGAAGGCGTTGTAGCTGTCGATGGTGTCGCCGGCGCGGTTCACGAACATCGTGCACTGCTCCACGAGCGCCTCCCGCTCGGCCGCGGCTTTCTGCGAGGACGACGCGGCCACCGACGAGGACGTCGCCTCTGCGGCGTACTCGGCGGCCTGAGAATCGTTTTGCTGCGCGGTCCCCTCGATCTCGCCGCCGCATCCGGCGATGACGCCCACACCGACGATCGCCGCGACGGCAGCGCTCGCGGGCCCCCAGCGGCGCGTCGACGTGCGCATTCGTCTCCCCCATGTTTTCGACGGCATCGATAAGTTCAACATTCGGCCCCGGAACTGCGCAAACGCTACCGAAGAGTAACCCGAGCACAGTGTGCCGACTGGGCCGCGATGGTGAAAGATGAGGGTCGCGCCATATTCATAAAGGAGATGGGTCGGGCCTAACAAGGCCGCGATCGCATGGAGAGGACGCCACACCGCGCGTCCCACCACAATGAGGAGCAACGTTGTCAGACCTGATCCAGGGACCCGCGTCTCAACCGGATTCCGCCACACCCGGCGCCGGAGCGGCCCAACCTTCCAACCCCAGTGCGACCCCGGGTTCCGACGGCCGCGTTCGCGTCATCCGTGAGGGTGTTGCGTCTTATCTGCCGGATATCGACCCGGACG
>NZ_JASHKW010000040.1:5338-39107 GCF_030056915.1 Rhodococcus sp. IEGM 1307 | reverse complement strand
GCCGCCAGCAACCCGGCATCCCGGACCTTCGCCGCCGACGAACACAGATCGGCCAGGTCGTCGCCGCGGGCCTGCAGCAGGGTCGCCGCCTCGTCCACGTTCAGAGTGGCTCCGTCACGGGCACGCCGCAACACCCGCCGCATCGCCGACGAAGCCGGAACGTGAGCGGCCATTGAGAACTTTTCAGTCAAGACATGTCCTGTCTACGGCTAAGTGTTCCGAACGAGATAGCAATCGGGTTCGGCACAGATTCGTGCACCCACTAAGTGGTGCATGGTCCGCGAGCGAGCTGAGGCAACCTCCTGTTTTTCAGCCGCACAGACCGTGATTCGTATCGCTACTAGGTTGTAGAAGTGCGTGCACAGCAGATGACCACAACCTCCGGTCGCGGTCTTCATTCCCCGGCCGGAGGGATGCGGGTGGGCTTCCCACGTCCGGTGTTCGTTGGAGCGTCCGGCGCTCGTCTTCGGTGTAGCCGCCCCAGATTCCGTGGCTCTCGCGTGCCTCGAGGGCGTGGTCTAGGCACTGTTTACGTACGGGACACCGCTGGCAGACTTGCTTGGCAGCACGGACGCGACTCGAACGGGGATCACCGCGTTCATTGTCGGCGTAGTAGAACACCGACGGGTCGGCATCTCGGCACGCGGCAGACAATTGCCAATCCCACGACTCGGCGATCGGCGACGGAAGCCGCAACATCAGGGCAGGCAACTGTGTTCCCTTCTCGCCAGCTGATATGCACGAATCAACCCTGCGGTGGAGCTGTCCCCGACGGAGGCGCAGCCGTCGTGGTCCCATAGGGCGGGGCCCAATTCCACAGCCGATGTCTTGCCGAGTTCGACTCCCCACTGGTCGAACGAGTCGATGCCCCACACGACCCCTTGTACGAACACCTGGTGTTCGTACAAGGCGATCAGCTGCCCGAGCGTCGACGGTGTGAGCTTCGTGCCAAGGATCGTGGTCGACGGCCTGTTTCCCGGCATCACCTTGTGCGGTACGAGCTCGGGCGGTGTCCCGTCTGCGAGGACCTCGGCTGAGGTTCTGCCGAATGCCAGAACCTTGGATTGCGCGAGCATGTTCGCCGTCAGCACACCGTGCATCGATCCCGCGCCATCGAGGGTGGGAAGGTCTTCGGAAGGCTCAGCGAACCCCAGGAAGTCCACGGGAATCAATCGGGTTCCCTGGTGTAGAAGTTGATGGAATGCATGCTGACCGTTGGTGCCGGGTTCACCCCAGAAGACTTCACCCGTGCCGGTTTCGACGGGATTCCCGTCCGCCCGTACCGACTTACCGTTCGATTCCATCGTCAGTTGCTGCAGGTAGGCCGGGAACCGCGCGAGGTCATGCGCATAGGGCAGCACAGCGCGTGAGTCGGCGCCGAAGAAGCTCGCGTACCAGACGCCCAACAGCCCCAGTAGGACCGGTGTATTCGACTCGAGCGGGGCGGTGCGGAAGTGCTCATCGATCTTGCGGGATCCGTCGAGAAATTCGGCGAAGCGATCTCGTCCGATCGCGGCCATCACCGCGAGTCCGACAGCCGATCCCACCGAGTACCGTCCGCCGACCCAGTCCCAGAATCCGAAGGTATTCGCCGGGTCGATTCCGAACGCGGCCACCCGTTCGGCGTTCGTCGAGACGGCGACGAAATGGTGCGGGACCGCATCGTCGCCGAGAGTCTCGGTGACCCATCTGCGGGCCGCTGCCGCGTTGGTCATGGTCTCCAACGTCGAGAACGTCTTGGAAACAACGATGAACAGTGTGCTGGCGGGGTCGAGGCCGGACAGCGTCGACAGCAGATCCGTGGGGTCGACATTCGACACGAACCGCACCTCGGGTCCGTCTACGTAGTGGCGCAGGGCGCGGTAGACCATGGCCGGACCAAGATCGGAGCCGCCGATTCCGATATTCACGACGGTTCGGATGGGCTTCCCGGTGGCTCCGCGCCAGTTACCGGACCGGAGCCGATCGGTGAACGCACCCATCCGGTCCAAGACTACGTGGACGTCGCCGATGACATCCTGCCCGTCCACCGTCAGGGTGGCATCGCGGCGCTCTCGCAGCGCTGTATGCAAGACCGCACGGTCTTCGGACACATTGATGTGGGCACCGGAAAGCATCGCGTCCCGCTGTTCCTCCACGCCGGCGGCACGCGCAAGATCGAGAAGAAGACCGAGGGTTTCACGTGTGATCCGGTGTTTGCTGTAGTCCACATACAAGTCACCGGCGGTGACGGTCAGATCGGTGCCGCGGTGCGGGTCGGTGTCGAACAGCTCCCGCAGATGCAGGGCGGCGATCGCCTGTTGGTGATCGGACAGTTGCTGCCACAGCGGGTTTCGGGTGACGTCGGTGGATGTGGTCATCACAGCGCCCGCAGCCGCGGGGCAAGATCCCGCTCGAAGAGTTCCAGGAACCGCTTCTGATCGTGGCCGGGAGCGTGGAACACCAGGTGGTTCAACCCCGCATCGAGATACGGGCGGATCTGCGCCACCGCCTCATCCGGATCCGACGCCACGATCCACCGCTTCGCCACCTGCTCGATCGGCAACGCATCCGCCGCCTTCTCCATCTCGATCGGATCATCGATCGAATGCTTCTGCTCCGGCGTCAACGACAACGGCGCCCAGAACCGCGTATTCTCCAGCGCCAACTCCGGATCCGTGTCATACGAAATCTTGATCTCGATCATCTTGTCGATCTCCGCCACATCACGGCCGGCCTTCTCCGCCCCCTCCGCGACCGCAGGCATCAACTTCTCCGTGTACAACTCCATGCCCTTACCGGACGTGCAGATGAACCCGTCACCGCTCCGACCGGCATACCGGGCCACCACCGGACCACCCGCGGCGATGTACACCGGAATCCCACCCTCGGGCACGTCGTAGATCGACGCCCCCTTCGTGTTGAAGTACTCCCCCTCGAAATCCACCCGGTCGCCCAGCCACAGCTCACGCATCAACCGGACCGCCTCCCGCAGCCGCGCGAACCGCTCCTTGAACTCCGGCCACTGACCCGCGAAACCCGTCGCGATCTCGTTGAGCGCCTCACCGGTACCCACCCCGAGCATGATCCGCCCCGGATACAGACACCCCATCGTCGCGAACGCCTGCGCCACCACCGCCGGGTTGTACCGGAACGTCGGCGTCATCACCGACGTCCCCAACTGCAACCGCTCCGTCCGCTCCCCGACCGCCGTCATCCACGCCAACGAGAACGGCGCATGACCACCCTCGTGCCGCCACGGCTGGAAATGATCCGACACCGTCGCCGAATCCATACCGTGTGCCTCCGCCAGAACACCCAGCTCCACCAACTCCCGCGGACCGAACTGCTCCGCGGACGCCTTGTACCCAAGCTTCACCACTACTACACCGCCTCCATGATCCGAACCTGATGTCCCCCGAACTGCTGACGCAGCGCCGACACCGCCTTCATCGTCGGCGAATCCAGCTGCCGAGATCAGCGGTACTGGCACCGCATGCGTGATGGCGTCCTCCACGCGGTCCAGCGGCCCTCACCCGAGTCCTCGGTATACCCGGAGATCGAGCTCAAACCTGGGTCCTCCCGCAACGCCGAGACAAGGAGCTCAAATAGCCAGGAACGCACCACGGTCCGTGCTGCCACGCCCCTCATCACAGAATCGGGGGCCTGTTATCCGGAGTTCGGCGGCCAGAAGTTCGTAAACCATCCGTGTACGCCTGCATCAACCCGTACTCGATACCGTTGTGCACCATCTTCGCGTAATGACCGGCACCGACCGGCCCCCCGCACGCACGAAACTCTCACCTCGAACCCCCCGCCGGTCGGAGGGCATCGAAGATCGGCATCGCCCGAGCAACATCCGTCCTCACCCCCCGTCAGTCCGTAGCCTTCCGTCAGCTCCAAGACTCCACCGGACACCGGAGGCAATTCATCGTCGGAGAAGCGGGAGTTCCACCCTCGATCATGAGGTCCCCGCCTGCCAGCAATCCACTCAGTTCCGTGATCACGGCGCGGGTCGGCCCGCCGACAGGACCATCACCCACATCAATCTCGGGCGCTGGATCCGCGCCACCAGTGATTCGATATCCCGATCGGACGGGTTGAAATCGAAACAAACGACCTCATGGCCTGCAGCTTGAACACGCTCTCACATGTTTCCGCCCATGCGCCCTAGACCTATCAAACCCAGTTGCATCGGAAAGCTCCTTGAAATCTGCTCCGGCCATGGCAACTTTTTGCGCGAGTTCGAATGAGGCACGGTTCGGCAACCTCCGACAGGCTCCGCTCGGTGGGCGGCCGATGGTGAACAATTGAGAACCGGGCCGGGTCTTCTGAACAGTCTGCCTGGCAGCCACAGAACCTCCTTCGACAGCTATGTGAACGACTGCACTATGTGCACCATTTCACGCACCGTCCAGCTTTTCGTCCCGATCAGCGGCACGATCCCTATTGGACCTAAAGGCTGCGTGAGCGGCCCCACCTGGGGATCGCACTCCATGACCACCGGAGTTTTGATTCCGGCTGCGCTGTGCCGGCTGAGGTCAGCTAGCTCGACCAAGCTCTCGAGACAGCGCCAAGGCGGCGGTACGTACTGCCGCAGCAGCTTGGTCAAGGTTGATCTTGTTATGCCACCCCGAAACCGAGAGCCCTCCAACCACCCCACCGTTGGTGTCAAAGACCGGCGCCGCCGCGCATACCACCCCCGCTCGGGATTCTTCGAGGTCGAAGGACACACCCCGTTCGCGGATCCGGGACAGTTCTTTGATGAACCTCCCTGGGGTGTCGATGGTGCGTCTACTGATCCGCGCCAGTCCACCCGCCAGAACATCGTTGACGATCCCATCTGAGGAGTAGGCGAGGATGGCTTTGCCGATACCGGTGCCATGGGCGGGCCACCGACCTCCCATCTGAATCGGTAAGAGCGGGGCAGCAGGACTACGCAAGACGTCGAGATACACCACCGAATCGCCATCAAGAACGGCCAGATGCACCGAGTATCCGGTCGCTTCCCGCAGATCGTTCATGTACGGCTTTGCCGCTTCCCGCAGGTCACGCTGCCGCGGTACCTGCTGGCCGAGTTCGAACAATCGCAGTCCCAATTGGTATGTTTGGCCGGCGTTTTCGAGTAGTCGGTGGGCCGACATGTCCTGTACGAGGCGATGAACACTGGACTTCGAGATGCCCGTGCGGCGTGATAGTTCGGATACACCGAGCCCTCCGTCTGCCCGCCTGAGTGCCTCGAGTATCGCCGACACGCGCTCGACTGCGCCTGTCTGCGGCACTGACTGGCGGGCATCTTCCCGCTGATCGGAACGATTCGGTTGCATGCGTCATTTTGTTCCACCACAGTGTGGGATGCAACAGGTCACACAACGCGGAAAGAGCGCCTCTTTGGGTCACCACGACGTGCAGGCAGCGGCCGATGAGCTGCTGGCGGTCCATCGGACCAGTCGCCGATGGACCCGATTACACCTCCTTACGCCGACGCCTCTCTTCCGGTGACGTACGAGATTCCCCGGGCCCAGGTTCAGGCCTGGGGCAAAAGTGGCGATGTAGGTCAAAAGGCCCCAAGGTTGGGTTGGCCTCGCGGGCGATCCAACAGCAGATGGGCGTCGACCAAGGTCCACAGCACAGCATTTATGTTTCCTCAGCCGTCACACCAAACTGCTCGACGGCTGAGCCTGCAGCGAAGGAACAATTCCAATGAGTACCCAACCTCAGATCGCCGTTGTAGCCCTGTCCCACAGCCCGCTCATGGTCCAGGACACCGAGCACCGCCAAGGTCGCGTTTTCCGGGACGGTATGGCCCGGGTAAAGTCGGCCGTGGAGGCATTCAACCCCACTCTCGTCGTCTTCTTCGGCCCTGACCACGCACGCACCCTGGACAAGATTGCGCCGTGCTTCACGGTGGTCGAGTCCGCAAGCGGGTACGCCGAGTGGGATCTGCCCGAAGAGGACTATGACGTGCCGCACGACTACGCCTTGGCCCTCGGCGAGCATCTCGTGGCGGTCGGCGTGGACATCGCCACGGCCTCGAACTTGCGACTCGATCACGGCTTCGGCTTGTCCACGAAGGACCTCTTCGGCTCACTCGCGACAGTCCCGATCCTGCCGATCCTCATCAACTGCATCGAACGCCCGCTGGCAACAGCGTCGCGTACCGCCACCCTCGGTGCCGCTGTGGGCGAGTTCATTCGCACGCAGGTGCCTGATAGCGAGCGCGTGCTCGTCGTGGGTTCGGGTGGGATCTCACACACCCCCCCGTCGCAGCCACCTGGCGCCGAGCAGATGAGTGAGTCCGAGCGTCAGGCTGTACTCATGGGCCTGCTCGACGATGCGGCGAAGGCCATCAACCCGGAGTGGGACCGTGACTTCCTCGACCGGCTCGGCAGCGAGGACTGGAACCAGCTAGCCGACCTGACCGCCGACGATCTCGTGCCTGCCGGCACCGGCGGAGCCGAGGTACGCACCTGGATCGCCGCCACCTTCGCAGGCGCCGAACCACTCACGACCGTGGCGTATGAATCCGTGCCCGAATGGGTCACCGGGATGGGCATTGCGGCTAGCGACACCCTCCTGAAGACCCCGGCATCGGCGTAGCCCATCAGCGGTGGCACGCCGCCGCTCGCGAGGGTGACCTCGGCGAGGACACACACAATTTCGAGGACGGCCGCGAAATACGCGACCCATAGGAGAGGAAAAACTAGCGCCATGGATCCGTCAAAAGGTTTCGATCCGGCCGATCCCACAGCGGGGCAGTCCGTGGTCGCTGCGGGCCTTCGGACGCACTATTTGGAAGCTGGCAGCGGTGAGCCCTTGGTGCTCCTCCACGGGTCCGGACCAGGTGTGTCGGCCTGGGAGAACTGGGCCGAGGTGATTCCGGCGTTGTCGCGCCAGCGACGTGTGCTCGCACCCGACATCCCCGGCTTCGGTGCGACCGAGAGCAAGCCGGACGGCGAGTATGGAATGGATTTCTGGGTCGAGCACCTGTTTGCGTTCATGGAAGCCGTGGGCGTGACTCGGGCGCCGATCGTGGGCAACTCGTTCGGTGGCATGCTTGCGATGGCCGCCTCCGTGCGTGATTCCCGGCGCATCGAGGGGCTCGTCCTGATGGGCTCTGCAGCTGGCGACGTCCCGATGAGTGAGGCGCACAAGCTCGCCGCTCGCTATGACGGCAGTCGCGAGGAGCTGGAACGGATCCTGCGCCTTTTCCCCTTTGATCCAGATGCCCTGACTCCCGAGATGCTCGATCGTCGCTACGAGGCCAGCATTCGGCCCGGCGCGCAACAGGCGACCCACAAAATCGCGCCGTCGGAGAGCAAGAACAGCGAAGCGGTGATCAAGGCGACCCCAGTGGCGGAGTTGGAGGCAATCCAGACCCCGACCTTGATCCTCCATGGCCGCGACGACAAGGTCCTCCCGGTGGATCTGGCGATCCGCGTGCATCGAGCGATCAAACCATCCCAGCTGCACACTTTCGGCAACTGCGGCCACTGGGTGCAGCTCGAACGCCGGGACGAGTTCGTCGCGCAGGTCCTAGGGTTCGTCGGTGGGGCGCGATGAGTCCGCGCGAGAACTCGGCTGTTGTCTCACCCCATTGGCGCGCAACCGAGTCCGGCGAGGAGGTGCTCGCCGGCGGTGGCAACGCGCTAGATGCAGCCCTCGCGACGAACGCCATGCTCTGGGCCCACTATCCGCACATGTGTGGCCTGGGCGGAGATGTCTGGATTCTCTATTACGAGGCCGCGACTTCCCGGGTCCACTGCCTCAACGGCACCGGCGGAGCTCCACGCTTGGCTACCCCCGATGAATATGCACGCCGCGGGTACACCCAGATGCCTCAGAAGGGACCGCTGTCGATGGTGGTACCCGGAGCAGCCGCCGGCTGGGACGATGCATCGCGGAGGTTCGGGACCATCGCGGTCTCGGACCTGCTGCGCCCCGCGGCAAAAGCAGCCTATGAGGGAGTGGAGATCACGCCCAAGCTGGCCCGGTGGATGGCCAAGGACCGGGAACTCCTGGCCGGCGATCCGGGGCTCGCGGCGGTGTTCACCAAGGAAGGGGAGCCGCTGCCGGCGGGTGCCACGTTGCGGCAGTCGGCGCTGGCGGCGACCCTGGATCATATTGCAGATGTCGGGTTTTCGGACTTCTACGGCGGTGAGACCGGAGAGGCAATTGCCCGCGGAATCTCGGAGGCCGGCGGCCTGCTGACCACAGACGACCTTAAGGCCCACACCTCGATTTGGGTGCAGCCGGTGACGACGCGGTTCGACGGGGTTCAGGTGGTCACGACCCCTCCAAACAGCCAAGGTATTGCCTCGCTGGAGATCCTGAACCTGCTGTCCCTACTCGAAGGTGGCAGGGCAACCCCGGGCTCGAGTCCACAGCTCAATGCCTTCTTGGAGGCACGGCGGCTGGCGTACGTCGACCGAAATCGGTATCTGGGTGACCCCTCGCATGTCTCGGTACCGACCGACCTCCTGTCGAGCCTCGACCATGCTCGGAGGGTGGCCGATGACGCACAGGCGACGCCCCGCTGCTCGTCGGCACCAATGGGAGGGGACACCGTCTACCTCGGTGCCGTCGACCGGTGGGGCAACGCATGCTCGGTCATCCAGAGCATCTGTCACTCGTTCGGCTCTGGATTCGTCCCGACCGGCACTGGGGTGCTCATGGCGAACCGCGGGGCATACTTCTCGTTCGATCCACAGCACCCGAACGTGATCGCCCCCGGGAAACGACCCGTGCACACCCTGATGGCATCGATGGCGCTCAAGGACAGGCGACCGTGGCTCGTGTTCGGGACGATGGGTGGCGAAGGGCAGCCCCAGACCAACGTCCAGGTGCTCCTCCGCGCATTGGCAGGCGAGAGTCCCGCCGATGCGGTCGCTGCGCCGCGAGTGTTGAGCGGTCAACTCTTCCCCGGTGATGCGGACGATCAACTCCACGCCGAGGAGAATCTCGGTGCCGATGTCATCGCCGAGCTCCGACAGTTCGGCCACAACGTGAAGATAGTCCCACCGCACGACGAGATGATGGGACACGCTCACGCAATTCTCATTGACGGCGACCGGATTCAGGCTGGAGTAGACCCTCGCAGTGACGGTGCCGCACCTGAGCCTGCGTCGGCCGACAGCAATGCTGACGCAGCAATCGAAGAGAGGTCGTCGTGACCGCCACCGCCGAGGAAATCCTAATGGTCTGCTGGGCGCTGAACGAGCCCGAGGACGAGGATCAGGTTCGCGAGCTCACATCGGCCATCGAGGGTCAGAGCGAGATTCCTGGCGTTCTAACAATCGAGCACGGTCCACGGACCAAGCGGGTCGATTGGGAGGGGCCCGACAATCAATTCGACTACGCCATGGTGCTCACATTTGATAACTTCGACTCGGTGCGAAAGTACCCACCCCATCCGATCCACCAGCACCTCGTCGCGACGATCCAGCGGCTAGGCTCGGATATCCGCGGGTTCTGGATTGACCCAGTACGGAGCTGTCCCCCGATTAGGTCGGTGTTTTGACCATGCCCCGCGCGAGTAACCACTACAACGTCGTCGTGATTGGCTCAGGCGCCTCGGGCAGCGCGCTCGCCGCACGGCTGTCCGAAGACCCGCAAAAGTCAGTGCTGGTCCTCGAGGCCGGCCGACATTACGGGGGAATCGAGAGTCATCCGCCAGCGCTGAAATACTGCCATTCTGGGGCGTTCGCCATGCCGGGAAGCGCCGACCACTGGCCCTTCATGGCACAGCTGACCGGCGACCGCGTCATCTCGGTCGCGCGGGGCAAGACCGTCGGTGGTTCCAGTGCCGTCAACGGCGCCTTCTACGGGCGAGGAGCCCCGGCGGACTACGACGGTTGGGCCGCCGCAGGGAACGTCGGATGGTCCTACGAGGACGTCCTACCTTTCTTCATCAAGGCCGAGACCGATCTGGACTTCGGCGACTCGCCGGGACACGGCGCCCAGGGCCCGATGGTGATCCAGCGCCGTCCCGAATCGGCGGCGGTCCCCATCATTGATGCGTTCCGCCAGGCATGTTTCGGCGCCGGCTTTCCCGAGGATCTGGACATCAACAGCGCAACCTCGGCCGGGGTAGCTTTCACGCCGACCAACGCGTCCAACGGCCGTCGGATGAACGCGGCCCTCCGATACCTGATCCCGGTGGAGGGCCGCCCGAACCTGACGGTCCAAGACCGCACGTTCGTCCACGCTGTAACATTCACTAACGGTCGGGCCGACGGCGTTGTCTACCAGCGTGACGGCGTCGATGGCGCGGTCTCCGCTGATGAGATTGTCTTGTGTGCGGGCGGTATCAACACCCCCCACCTCCTCATGCTCTCCGGCGTGGGTCCAGCTGACAAGCTCCAACAGCTCGGGATCAACGTCGTCCATGACTCGCCGTACGTTGGCCAGAATCTCATGGACCATCCGTTCGTCGGCATTCCGTACCGCACCACTACGGAGGGTCCGGTCCCCGGCGGACTGCTGCCGGTGGGCCCAGTGATCCTCAACTACACAGCCACGGACTCGTCCATCACCGATGACATGTGTCTCCTCCCGGCTATCTACTCAAAGTCCACCATGCTCTTCGGCGCACGCAGCCAATCGCTTGTCGACCGTGCCCGGGGTGCTCTGTTTCTCCGAAATCCTTGGGCGACCTGGAAGGGTGTGTGGGGCGGGTCCGCGAAAGCAGCCCTGCAGGACTTCCGGCAGCGCAAGGACTTGCAGATGTTTGTTGAGCTCAGCGTCGAGCTGAGCCGCGGTGAGCTTACTTTGACGTCCGCCGATCCCAGCGTGCTTCCGCAGCTTAGCTTCCGGTATATGAGCGAACCAGAGGACCTGCGGCGCATGCGCGACGGTGTGCGCCTGGTCGCACGACTGCTCGAGCATCCTGCTTACCGGCGCATAGGTGCGCAGCTCACGACCCTAACCGATGGCGAGCTAAGTTCCGACGGCGAGCTGGACCGGTGGATCCTCGCCAACCTGGCCTCTGCAGCCCACACAGCCGGGACCTGCAAGATGGGGCCGACCACTGATGCCACGGCGGTCGTAGACCCTCGGGGCCGGGTTCACGGGGTGGAGGGGCTGCGGGTGGCTGACTTGTCGATCATGCCGACGTTGACTCGGCGGGGACCACACGCCAGCGCGATCATGATCGGCGAGCGCATGGCCGCGCTCATTGCCGAAGAGTCGAGCTGAGTCCCGGCGGGGCGCAGCTCGCCCTGCGACCCCGCCGCCGATCGCCTCCGTCGACACCGGTCTCGAAGGACACCCCGCGCCTTACGGGCCTGAGTGGGCGAGATCGCCGGCGCGAATGGAAAGGCCGGAGAACAACCGCAGCAATCCAACTGGACGTATCGGCGGGTAGCGACCGCAGCATCACCCGCGCCGAGGTCGAAGAATCCTTCTTCGATGAGGCCGACCTCCGCGACGACTGGGATCTCGATCAGTGGATCGTCCTGTTCGTACCCGGTGCGACGATGAACGTACCCACCAAGGACGCAGCGGATTGGGCCCCGATGTCGCCTGGCTACTCCGGCACAGCCGACGGAGAAGTCAGGCCACGGCTCAAACCCCACGAGCCTTTGTCTACTCGGCGCAAAGGCTCGTAGCAACACGCGTTCGGTGCAGTGACAACGTCTTCCACTCGCCTGAGGGACGACCCCCGGTTTCACGGTCCGTTGGAGAAGAATCTGAGGATCGAGGGATCACCCACGGCGGAAATGTATTTCGAGAACTGCACCATCCCCGCTGATCGGATCATCGGCGAGCCGGGGACGTGTTTCAAGACCGCGCTGGAGACTCTTGATCACACCCGCCCGACGATCGGTGCCCAGGCGATCGCGTACACAAAGGACCGTAAGCAGTTCGGCAAATCTCGAGCTTTCAGAGTGTGGAGTTCATGATCGCGGACATGGCGATGAAGATCGAGGCCACCCGTCTGATGGTGTACACCTCGGTTGCTCGTGCGGAGCGGGAGAGAAGAATCTCTGATGGGCTCGCTGAAAATGGATCTGGCGCACTTTTCGTGATTCTGTTGTCGGCCTTAGCTATACGGTGTGGATGACGCGCTTGCAGAGCAGTTCCTGCAGGTAGCGGCGGACAGTCTTGTCGCTGCCGCAGTAGCCCAACCCGACGATCTCGCGAGTGAGTCGGGCAGCATCGGTGCATCCGGCGTTGAAGCGTTCGTGGAGATGGGGCTTGAACTCGTCGAGCAGGCTGCGCTTCCGCCCGATCGCCGAAATTGGTGTCGACGCCTCATCCAGGCGCCGAGGTCGCTCCCGCGACGCTCGATCATGAGCTCGGCGAAGTCGTGGACAAGCTGTCGTGTGGTGGCCAGGGCGGGAAGTGACCGCATCACCGCACGCCCCGTCAACCCTGCCGCCCATACTGGTGGTCGTCCCATCCAACACCTCCATTGTCGGGGTGTTGCTTCCACCGGTTGAACCTGGTCAATATACGGCTCTGCGGTTCGGGGAGACCCTGTTCCTGCACGGACTGCTGCCGTCCATCGGGTCCGTGGCCGACGCCCTCGACAACGCCCTCGCCGAGACGACGGCCGGGCTCTATAAGACCGAGTGCATCGCTGACGGCTCCCCGTTCCGCATCGGGCCGTTGCGCACTCAGCGACGTCGAGGAGGCCACCTCGGTGTAGGTGCACTGGTACAACACCGACCGGCTCATGCACCGACTTGGGCGGATCCCGCCCACCGAGTACGAAGCCAAGTACTACGCTGCACACCGTGCCGACCGACCGGTCGCACAAATGACACTGTGTGCATCGGACCCGGGATGGTTCACGCCGACGATCCTCACCCGCCGTAGCTCAGCGCACCGTGGCGACACGCCCAACACCCTCACGAAAATTGTGCCAGATCCAATTCCGCTGAGCCTCGTCATCTCTCCTTGAAACGCCCCCGGTTCCGGGACAGATTGAACGAAAAGCGCTGAAACCAGCGCCGCCGCACACACCTCTGACGAGTCCAAGTCGCTCGCTGTCGACAGGTGCGCTGTGACCCGACAATCAGCTGCGTGACGACAACCAAAACCTCTGTCATATAAATGGTCCCGGCCCTGACAGGCGCTGCCCTGCGCCGAAGCCGGCTGATGAAAGCCCCGGACCTATTAGCTTGCCTGGCTGTCCAGGACGCCCGCTAACGTCTGCACCGCTTGCTCGATCACAGCCGGCGTGGAGCCTCCGAAGCCAAGAAGCATGCCTGGTTGGGGGGTCGTCTGGTAATGAATAGACAGGGGCCAGGGATCGAGACCCTTCGCGGCGGCTGCTGAGGAAAGAGCAAAATCATTCGAACCTGCTACGAGCCTGGTCAGCATGTGGAGACCAGACTCGGCCTGCTCGACGACAAGCAGGCCACCGAGTTGGGCGCTCAAGCTCTCCAACAGGCGTTGTCTTCGCTCGGCGTGCAGTTCGCCCGTTCGCCGCAAATGTCGCGCAAATCTCCCGTCGTGCATGAAGGCTGAAAGTGCTACTTGCTCGAGGTGGGGGCGGTGAATATCGGTGGACACGTGGGCAGCTTCGAAGCTATCCACGAGTCCGGCTGGCAGTACGAGATAGCCGAGTCGAAGCGCGGGAAACATCACCTTCGCAAAGGTTCCGGCGTAAATGACACAACCTTCTCGG
Source organism: Rhodococcus sp. IEGM 1307 (assembly GCF_030056915.1). Lineage (NCBI taxonomy): Bacteria > Bacillati > Actinomycetota > Actinomycetes > Mycobacteriales > Nocardiaceae > Rhodococcus > Rhodococcus sp. IEGM 1307. The sequence continues at coordinate 25,492 of NZ_JASHKW010000040.1, read as the reverse complement.
TCGAGCACCGATAATGGGTCACACGGTCGACCTGCGTAGCGAAACTCGCTGCCATAGTCATCTTCGATGATCCAAGCCCTGTTGGCGCGAGCCCATTCGATCAGCTCGAGACGCCGATCGACAGCCATGGGGGCGCCGGTGGGGAACTGGTGGGTCGGCGTCACAAAAACAACCCGCGGAGTGACCTGTTGCCGGGCGAGGTCTTCGGTGACAAGGCCCTTTCCGTCAACCGCCACGCCTACCACCCGGGCACCGGCAGCTATTGCCGCTGACCGGGCACCGATATATCCGGGGTCTTCCACCGCGACGGTGTCACCGGGATCAACGAGTAAACGAAACGTCAGGTCAAGGCCATTCTGGGAGCCTGCTGTGATGACGATCTGGTCGGCGTCACAGCGTAGGCCACGAGAGGCATATAGGTAGTCAGAAATAGCTGATCGAAGTGGAAAGTGCCCGCGGGGGCCCTGATACCCCAGGTGCGTTGCACTGGAGTTCCATGCATGGCTCAGCGCTCGTGACCATTCTTTGGTGGGAAAGGCGTCTATTGCGGGCAAGCCCACTCGGAATGGTGGTGGATTATTCGCTGGAGCTGTTGGATCGTCCCACCGGAAGGGCGAGCGCTGCATTGCCGCTAGTAAGCGCCCCCGTGCAGACAGTTCCATCGCCGTCGATTGACTGGGAGGCTTTGCTGTGTCGGCGCGTTCTGCGGCGAAGTGATGGCTGACGAAAGTTCCCGATCCTACGCGTCCGACTAGGTAGCCCTCGCCAGAAAGTTGCTCGATCGCGGAGGAGACCGTGTGCCGCGAAAGTCTGAGCCGCTGCGATAGGACACGGCCCGGCGGCAGTCGCGTTCCTGCTGGCAGTTCTCCGTCAATGATCGGCTGCCGAACGAGGTCGTACACCTGCCGATGAAGCGATACCGACGCCTCGCGGGTGAACCGCCGCTCAAACATAGTCAGCACATAGTCAGGCGGAAGAGATTTCATCAATGTGTCCTCTAGATCTGAGTTCTTTCCTTGCTCGTGAAGTACGAGATGGGCGACCGCCCGTGCCAGGGCCGTTGCAAGCCCCGGCACGGATTTGTGAGATCGCGGTGGCTAGTTGTTGACTTTGGTCGTGTTGCTGTCGGTAACGATGGGGAGGTGTGTCGTTCTGCGCGGTGGGTTTGTGACGGATGATGCCCCAGCTAATAGTCGTGGCGGTAGCAGATTTGACCGCTGAGCGGCACCCACAGTTCGATCAGGTTGCAAAGTCGTAAGGGTTGTACTGCTTGTCAGGGTCGGGATCGATGGGCAGACCGATGGTTACACTGCGGTTGTGCGACGGCCTGATCCGACGGCCGCAAGGCCCGACCCAGCACAAAAGCGATCTCAGGTTCGATACGCGGCTACAAGAACAGATCGTGGCGATGGGCTGGTGCTCAAGATGGAACATGCTCGCCGTGAGGTGACCGGAGTCAGTCAGGTCGGGTGACCTGCTAATCACCTCCTGGTTAGGAGTTGGGTCGTTTCAAATGGTCTTCGGCCACTGGGACACCAGCTCGAAGATCCCCGTCTGGTAGACCGGATCGAGTTCGAACGATCCCTCCGGAGGGGGCGGGATCGACCTGCCCGGCTCGAAGATTCCTGTCTTTGAGCCCTCCAGGTGGCTTGCGTAGAGGGTTTCGATATCCCCGGCGAGGTCGTTGGAGTCGAACTCGCAGACCGCCATGTTCTGCGGCAGTGTGGTCGTAAGACGAGGGAGCTGCACGTTGCTCGGTCGATAGAAACTGCAGGCGGTGAGCCCTGGAGAGCACGTCATCTGCTTCAGATGCGGCTCCCACCAGCGGTTGACCTCTTCCTCCCTCTCGGGGGAGGTCGGCGAACCGAAAACCAGCATGATCTGCTTACGTGCCGGTGGCAACGGCGGTAGTCCATCGCCGGGAGATTCGTTCCCGTAGTCCTTGGGGTACTCGGAGTCGAGGTCGTAGACCGCCGACTGATAGTTGGGGTCGAGTGTGAAGACGCCCTCAGCGGGTGGACCGATCCTCCGAGTCAGACTGCTGGCCCACAGCGTCTTGAAATCCCCGGCAAGATCGTTGGAGTCGAACTCGTACAGCGCCATCGTCTGCGGCAGCGTGGTCGTGAGACGAGGGAGCTGCACACTACTGGGCTTGAATAGTTGCGCCGAGATGAGTCCGGGGAGAGTACACATCTCGATCAGATGGGGCTCGTACCATCGGCTGACCTCCTCTTCCTTGTCGGCACTAGTCGGCGACCCGAACACCAAATAAATTGTTTTAGCACTCAAGGCATGTCTCCTTCATCTATTGAAATAGCCGTTAATGCTGTGTCACAGCGAAGCGGGGCTAATTCGTTGTCCGTGAATAGGGCTGACCGCGAATGTCCCATGATGGGCCCTCCATTCCACCCTGAGTCGATTGCGGCTGATCCACACCGACCCACATCGTATTCAGCAGATTGGTGCCCAGGTTCTCGGATCCGTGCCATGACAACTCTTCTCTCACGTGCAGATAGTTTTCGACTGCCACGTCGGGTGGTGTACGGCGTATCAGCTACCTTGGACCGACTCCGACACCTGCACCATTGGCCGAAGTACCTACACCCATACCCGAAATTGGGTCTGGAGGTTTGGGTCTCGGCTTCGGGTTGCAACCGAGCATCCCGGAGCGCCAGGCTTCTCCCACAGATTCAGCTGCGTTTTACATCACACGACCGGCGATTGAACTCTGTCGCCCAGGCATGTCGCGGCACCAGCACAGATCGTGCGAGAGTTGCCGGGCCCTGCATTTCAGTCGCTGATTTCAAGGTGTAAACCATTGCCCTCTGGTATCTCGCCGAGTTCGATGATGTTGCCATCGGGGTCCTGCCCGTATACCGATGCGGTGTCACCCCATCGCACCGCAGAAGGATGGACGAACGTCATACCGAGCGCCGACAACCTTTCGTACTCCGCGTCGATGTCCGAGACGTCGACCATGAAGTGGGTGTACCCGAAGTCGTTCGCCTTCAGCGGCTTACGGGTCGTTCCGGGCGGCGACTTCCACTCGAACAATTCGATGAAGCAGTTGTGCGTCTTCATCATCACCACACGCGCTGCGGCGCCCGGTACCCCGACGACCAGGGCTGCTTCCGGCACTTCCGCGAGGTTCATCTCCTCACCGACGATCTCGAAGCCAAATGCCTTCTCATAGAAGGACTTCAATCGGTCCAGATCCTGAGTGTGGATGCCGATATGATGGATACCGCGAATCATGCTTTCCTCCTATGGTCGTCGCCGCGTCATCGAGTCACCACGCTGCCCGCGGCCTGCGCCGTAGACCTGGCCCTGACCGCCTCAATCACAGGGGCGGCCTCCTCTGGAGTCGATGTACGAAGCGACTGGTAGGTGATGCCCAGATCGGCACGGCGGGAAATGATCTGATCAACGACCTCCTCCAGACTGCCCACCAACATCTTGGGTGACTCGAATATCTGCTGGGGACTCAAGTTCGTGTGCGTCGCCGCCAGTTCGGCCAAGGCGGCATCGGTGTCGTCTGTGAGGATCACCGGTGCGCTGGTGCCGATCTCGAGCACCTCGGCGCGCTCACCGGCGTAATCACGCAGTCGATCCAGGTACGCCGCGGTGGCTTCCCGCTCCGGGATCACCTCGTACGGCTCCAATCCCTCGACCTTCGGCACCGGAGGGACGGAGGCGATCAGAAAGGTGTCGGCTTCCTCGGCCGCCAGCCTCAGCACCCGGTCAACGGTGCCCGCGACCGCCAGCCGCGGCCGCTCGACAAAGCCAGGAGTGATGCCCGGCTCAGACACTGTCTCCTTGATCGCCGCGACCGTCTCCCGCAACCGTCCGAACCGCTCGTCGCGGGTCTGGGGCATCAACCCGCGGGTGTCCGGCAGCGATATCCCGGATCCAAGCGCGACCTCCAGGCGACCATTGCTGATCCGGTCCAAGGTCGCCAGATCCCGGCAGACCGTTGCCGGGTTCCACAGCGCGGTGTTCAGCACGAACGGGCTCAGCCGGATCTTGCTGGTCGCCCGCGCTACCGCCGCAAGCGCGACCATCGGAGACAACGCAGTGGCGAAGTCGATGATCTGGAACACGTCGAATCCGGCGCGCTCGGCTCTGACCGCGTCGTCGACGAGCCCGTCGATGTCGAACGCGTTGCCGCTGAAGCCGAATCTAAAATCTTTCGTTGAGCTCACTAGAGCGCCCTTTCTCGTATCTTCACTACGCGCTGACCGGGACACCGGCATTGCGGGCCAGTTCGGCGGCGACGTCGACGATCATGTCCTCCTGGCCGCCGATAACACCGCGGTGGCCGAGTTCCAGCAGAATCTCGCGACTAGATACTCCGTACTTCTCGGCTGCCCGCTTGGCGAACAGGAAGAAGGTGGAGTAGACGCCTGCGTAGCCGATGGTCAGTGCGGTTGCGTCGATGACCTGCGGGCGTGGCATGAGTGGCGAGACGATGTCCTCGGCGACGTCGACCAGGTCGAAGAGGTCGACTCCGGTCTTGTGACCTTCGCGCTCCATGGCTGCGACGAGGACCTCTGTGGCGGCGTTGCCGGCGCTGGCACCCAGGCCACACAGCGAGCCGTCCACGTAGGTCGCGCCCGCGTCGATGGCCGCCAGCGTGTTACCGACGGCGAGTCCCAAATTGTTATGAGCATGGAAACCCACCTCGCACGAGACGCGGTCACGCATCGCCCTGACTCGCGCCGCCGCGCCCGACGGGGTCAGCGCGCCGGCCGAGTCCACCGTGTAGACGACCTGCGCGCCGTAGCTGTCCAGCAACGCGGCCTGCTCGGCCAGCACTGCGGGTTCGACCATGTGGCTCATCATCAAGAAGCAGAGGACTTCGAGGCCCCGCTCGCGCGCCCACCGGACCGATTGCTCCGCGCAGTCGGCCTCGGTGCAGTGCACCGCGATGCGCACCGCCTGCGCGCCGCACTCCTGCGCGACGGCGAGGTCGTTCAGCGTCGCGATTCCGGGAACATATAGCACGGCGATCCGCGCATCCTTGACCGCCTGTACGGCGGCGGTGATGTACTCCGCGTCGGAGTGCGCCGCGCGGCCCAGCTGCAGGGACGAGCCGCCCAGGCCGTCTCCGTGGGTGACCTCGATCAGCTTGACCCCGGATTGGTCGAGACCTGCGGCAATCGCCGAGACCTGACTGGTTGTGAACTGGTGCGAGAAGGAGTTGGCTCCATCACGCATAGTGGTATCTACGACGTGCACGTCCGTCATGCCGTCACCTCATTTCCGATCAGGGTGCGGGCCACCGCGTCGCCCACCCGGGCAGCCGCGGCGGTGATGATGTCTAGATTGCCTGCATATACCGGTAGAAAGTCGCCTGCGCCCTCAACCTCGAGCATCACGGTGACCTGATCGCCATCGACGTCGAAAAGCCGCAATCGGTAGCCGGGCACGTACTCCTGGACCTGGTCGATCATCTCCATGACGCTGGCCTCGATCCGGGCTGCGTCGACATCCTTGACCAGGGCATAGACCGTGTCACGCATCAGCATGGGCGGCTGAGCGGGGTTGATGACCGACAGGGCCTTGCCTCGATCGGCGCCGCCGGGGCTCTCCAGCGCCCGGGCAGTCTTCTCGGAGAACTCCGAGAGATTCTGGCGGGTCCCCGGACCTGCGCTGTCGCTGGCAATCGCCGCGACAATCTCGCCGTAGGTGACGTCGGCAACGCGATTGATCGCGTGCATGATGGGGATCGTCGCCTGCCCGGCGCACGACACCATGTTCATGTTGGGAGCACCGATGTGCTCGTGCAGGTTGACCGGCGGGACGACGTAGGGTCCGATCGAGGCGGGGGTCAGGTCGATCGCTTTGATCCCAGACTCTGCGTACCGGGGCGCTGCCGCGGCGTGGACCTTAGCCGAGGTGGCCTCGAAGACGATATCGGGCAACTCGGGACGTGACAGGAGCCAGTCGACACCTTCGGCCGAGGTCTCCAGGCCCATCGTGCGTGCGCGAGCCAGACCTTCGCTATCGGGGTCGATACCGACCAGATAGCGCGGCTCGACAAGCGCCGAGCGCTGGAGTTTATACAGCAGGTCGGTCCCGATGTTGCCTGAGCCGACGATCGCTGCAGTGATCTTGCGAGTCATGTAAACCTCAATGTGAGTGGCGGGTTGTTGGTGATTCGAAGCGTGATCTCGTCGCCCTGCGCGACGCTTGGGGCATGGCCCAAGGCTCCTGAGAGCACGATTGAGCCGGCCGGCAGGTGTTCTCCAAAGCTCGCCAGCTTGCGCGCCAACCAGGCCACAGCGCGTGCCGGATGGCCGAAGGATTCGACGCCGACGCCGGTCGACGCGACCTGGCCGTTTTGGTACAGCACCATGCCGAGCGTTCCGAGATCGGCGTAGCGCAGCGAACGCGACCATGGACCGAGCACGAATCCGCCGTAGGACGCATTGTCCGCGATCGTGTCGGCGATCGTCAGTCGCCAGTCCTGGATGCGTGAGTCGATGATCTCGATCGACACCGCGATTGCCTCGGTCGCCGCCAGCACGTGCTGAACAGTGGCACCCTCACCCACATCTGCGCCGAGTAGGAACGCCAGCTCGCCCTCGACGCGCGGAGCAATGAATGTTTGCGCGGGCGCCTCTGCCCGCCCACCTGCCGAGATGTACTGACGCGAGCCCCACAGTGATCCATAGTCAGGCTCGTCGACGTTGGCCTGAGCTCGGATTGCGGCGCTGGTCAGGCCGATCTTGCGACCCACTACGCGCTCTCCGTCGGCCACCCGTGCCGCGTTCCAGGCATGCTGAACGCCATACGCTTCCTCGCGGGTCAGACCGTCGGATTCCGACAGTGGTGGGACCGGCACGCCGGTCACCCACGCGTGCTCGAGGCGTTGCGCCAATATGCTCATGCTGCGCATCGCAGGTTCGCAGAGAGCATCGAGCCGAGCGGTCCTTCGAGCAGCAGCGTGCCCGGTGTGGCGGGGACGCTGTCTGCTGGAGAACCCAAGAGGACCGCATCACCGGCCTGCAGCCCCTCGACCTCGGAGGACAGCCAGGCGACTCGGGTCACCGGGTCACCCAGCTCCGCCGCAGATTCCGCGGCGACCAGTTCACCGTCCAGATACAGGCACAGCTCTCCGAGCAGCTCCAGCGGAAGCAGCTGATCACCGAGCAGGACGACTCCACTGCCGCCGATCAGTGACGACTCGGGACCCTCGGTCGTCGCGTCGAGTATGTCTACGGCCAGAAATAAACCGGTCACGGCACGGGCAACATCGCCCGGCAGCGCATCCGCAGGGAGGTCGGCCGCGAGTACCACCGCCACTTTCGGCTCCACACGCGGCTGTCTGAACGCCGCCAAGTCGACTAAGGGACCCTCGAAAAGGTTTTCCACAACACGTGTCGAGTTTTGTTCACGTAGCCGTACTGTCTTCATCGCTCTGATCTCCTGTCCTTCGTCCCATCACCTACCGAATGCCGCCCCAGCTAATCCGATAGTGAGGCCCAATCTTGTGGCGATGTGTCTCAGTTCGTCGGACGCACCTTCGGGCACCTCGTACCGCTCGGTGTCGATGATTTCGTCGAAGTGTTGGGCGACTTCTTCGGCGGTTGCAGGCACACCCAACTCAGGTGTCGTCCATCCGCTCGTGAGACCCAGGAACACACGGCCGAACCATCCGGCGCCCGCGGAGAGAGCCAAACCCGTCTGACTGCACGCCGAAGAGCAGAGGTACACCACGAGCGGACTGACGGCCTCGACCGACTTGTAGGGCGCGAGACTTTCGTCTGGCCCAGAGAACTTCGACTCCTTCAGGGAAGCGATCGGCTGTGCCGTCGATGTCATCGCTGAGCCCCCGGCTTGCGGCAGGATCGCGTTGACGAAAATCCCGTGTTCTTTGCCCTCGGCGGCAAGTGCCCGCGTCAATCCGATGATCCCGGCCTTCGCGGTTGCGTACTCGCTGTAGCCCTGTTCGGGATACACGCCACCGGCTGAGCTGGTCATCACGATCCGACCTCGACCTTGCTTTCGCATGAGTGCCCATGCCGGCTGAGTCACGCAGAAGGCCCCACTGAGATGCACTGCGAGCACAGCCTCGAAGTCCTCCAAGGACATGTCGGCGAAGTCTCCGGCGCGCACGTTGCCGGCGTTGTTGATCAGGATGTCGACGGTGCCGTACTGCTCGACCGCCTTCGCGACGATCGCCCTCCCCCCGTCGGCCGTCGACACCGTGTCAAGCGAGGCGACTGCCTTGCCTCCCGCCCGCTTGATCTCGTCAACAACAGCGTCGGCTGCATCGCCGTCGATGTCGTTGACAACTACTGCCGCTCCACGTCTAGCGAGTTCGATGCAGTAGCCACGACCAAGATTTCGGCCTCCGCCGGTGACGATCGCCACCTGCCCTTCGAAATCAAACTGTGACAAGGCAGGTCCCCGAATCTTGAGAGTGGTTGATGGAGGCCTGCCGGACCGACTCGGCTATATCGTCGGCGGTCAGGTCCGCGTACAACAGCGGCGGGATCTCCGAGATGGACTGGTGGATGTCCACCGCGATGATGTCTGTGCCTTTCTGGGTCAGTCGGATGACTTGGCGGAGAGCCGTGCCTGTGACGAATTCGACCTCGCCCGCGATTCGATTGCTCACTCGATCACCCCTTCGTACGTCGTTGCGTTGGCACCCGCCCTGTGCTTTGCCTCTCGGTGATCGCTGGGGCGATCGGTATTCACACCGCCCTGTGCTATTTCCCCATCGAGCTCGCGCCAGTGGTGGCATGCGACACGGAAGCGCCCGTCGCGGCACGACTCGATGGCCGGACGCTCGCGCACGCACACTTCCGTGCGATGTCGACAGCGCGGCGCGAAGGGACACCCAGTGTCCGGTATCGGTGTAGCGTCCACATCTTCCGGATCCTTGGCGCTCGACCCCATCGTGCGCTCGACGGTCGGATCGGGAATCGGCACCGCATCAAGCAGGGCGCGGGTATAGGGATGGAGGGGATGGAAGTAGAGCTCCTCGGCCGGTCCCTCCTCGACCACTTGCCCGCGGTAGAAGACGAGGATGCGATCGGAGATGTAGCGCACGACGTCGAGGTCGTGTGCGATGAACAGGTAGCTCAGGCGGAGGTCCTGCTGCAGCTCGCGTAGCAGGTTGAGTACCTGCGCCTGCACCGACAGGTCCAGGGCGGTGACCGCCTCGTCGCAGATGACGAGCCGGGGCTTGCCGACTAGCGCTCGGGCAATCGCGATCCGCTGGCGTTGGCCACCGGAAAAGTTTGAGGGGTACCGCGCGGCGGCACTGGGGGCCAATCCGACCCGCTCCAACATCTCCCCGACCCGTGTGTCCATCTCCTGGCGGGACAGGTCGCTCGTATGCAGCATCTCACGAAGCGTTTGTCCGATCGTCCGAGTCGGGTTGAGTGAGCTGTAAGGATCCTGGAAGACGACCCCCAGTTCTGCGCTCAGGTCTCGTCGCCGCCGTCTGGATGCCGCCGTGATGTCCTCGCCGAGCCACTCCACACTGCCTGCAGCGATCGGCGTCAGCCCGAGGATTGCCCTCCCCAACGTCGTCTTCCCAGATCCGGATTCCCCAACGATTCCGACTGTCTGCTGATTTTCGACGGTAATGCTGACGTCGTCGACTGCGCGCAGCAGTGCCTTGCGACGACCCCGGCTGAAGTGCACCGACAGATCCTGAACGGTCAGCAGAGGGCTGGCCGACGACTCGAATCTGGTCATATGCTCCTTCCTTGCCGACGACTCGATACTGGTCATGCGCTTTCTCCTTCGAGCATGAAGCTGTGGATACAACGCGCTTCCCGCCGCGTTCCGACTGACATGAGTGGGATGGCGCTTTCGCCGCACGCGGCGGTGGCATACGCGCAGCGGTCGTTGAACCGGCATCCGCTCGGCCACTGCCCAGGTGGCGGGACCGTTCCCGAAATTGCGGGGAGTGCCGCCGTAGAAGGCACCCCGTGCGGGTTCGCCATCAACAGACCCTTTGTGTACGGGTGCCGCGGCTCCTGGAACACCGGGATGATCGGTCCCTGTTCGATGACCTGACCGGCGTACAGAACGACGGCACGCTGGCACATCTCGGCGACCACGCCCCAGTCGTGCGTGATCAGTAGGATGGCCATGCCGCGATTCGCCTGAAGTTCTCGCAGTAGTCCGAGGATCTCGGCCTGCACGGTAACGTCAAGTGCCGTGGTCGGCTCATCGGCGATGACCAGCGAGGGGTCACCGGCGAGGGCGCGAGCGATCGCGACCCGTTGCGCCATACCGCCAGAGAGCTCGTGGGGATAGCTTGCGGCGACCGCCGCAGGGTCCGGCAGGTGGACCTGCGCCAACAGGTCCAGCACCCGGGACCGTGCCTCCGCTCGCGAGACGTGATGGTGACGACGCACGATCTCGGCCAGTTGCCACCCGATCCGTAAGGTCGGGTTGAAGCTCACCATGGGCTCCTGCGAGATGACCGCGATGTCCCGTCCTCGCACCTGATTGAGCTCGCTGTCAGACAGCGTGGTCAGGTCGCGCCCACCGAAGAAGATCGAGCCGGCCTCTACCTGGCCCGTGCCCGGCAGTAGTCCGACGATCGACATCGCCGTCGCGCTCTTGCCACAGCCGGACTCTCCTACGAGGCCAACCGTCTCCCCCGGAGCGATGTCGAAGTTCACGCCATCGACGACTCGCGTTTCCGCACCACCGTGGGACTGGAAGCCGACCTTCAGACCTCGAACAGTTAGCACTGCACCGGTGTCGACCGCGACTGTGCTGTCGCTGTCGGCGGCTGCAGCGACTGGAAGCCGGCGACGGCTGCGCAACGGTGCCGCCCAAGCCGCAGTGAGCGCGTCCCGGGAGACATCGCCGAGCAGGCCGAGTACAAGAACCGTCACCGTGATGAGCACACCGGGCGGCCAAATCAACCAGGGGCTCTGGATAATCATTTGCACACCGTCAGCCACCATGCCACCCCAACTCGGCTCTGGGGCCTTGACCAGGAGTCCGAGGAAGCACAGCCCGCATTGTGTAATCAACGAGAGACCAGCCAGCACCGATGTCTGGACGATGATCGCCCCCGACACCCGTGGGACCACGTGCCGGACGATGATGTATGGCCGGGAAAGCCCCGCAGCGCGGGCCGCCGCGATGTACAGCTCGCGCTCGATCGGGAGCACCGAGACGCGCACGACTCTCATCATTGCCGGCGAGACCAGCACCCCGAATGTCGTCATAGCCGCGACCATGCTGTACGGGAACACCGCCAGCACGAGCAGGACTACAACGATGCCTGGCAGCCCGAACAGGAGATCACTGACCCACGTGACCGCGCGGTCGACCCAGCCGCCGAAGTACCCGGCGGCAAGGCCGAGTGGGACGCCAACCGCCAGCACCACTAGCACCGCGATCCCTACACCGACCAGTGTGGTCCGAGTACCCACGAGCAGCCGATCCAGGACGTCGCGCCCGAGCTGGTCGGTGCCCAGGAGGTGGTCGAGACTCGGCGGCGAAAGAACCGCATCCAGCGAGCCCGCGTTTTGCTCGGCGATGTCCGGCAATGCAATCGGAGCGACGATCGCGATGCCCACGAGAACGAAGAGATACGCGATGCAGACCGCGGCCAGCTTGTGACGGAGCAGACGGCGAACGAAGCTAGGCGAGTCTGAGGACGCAGCTTTGTTGAGGGCCGTGGAGTCTACTTCTGCGATGCTCATGCCACCCTCACTCGTGGGTCGATCCAGATGTTCAGTAGGTCGGTTCCTAGGTTCACGATCACCACGATCGCCGTGAAGATCACGACGACGCCTTGAATCAGCGGGATGTCGTGCTGTGTGGCTGCCGTCACCGCCAGGCTCCCCAAACCGGGGATGGCGAACACGCTCTCCACGAACACAGCTCCGCCGAGCAGGCTGATGGTGATCCAGCCGGTGACAGCGGCTACGCGTAGCGCCGCACCTCGCAGGGCGTGACGGAAGATGATCGACGTCGACGAGATGCCACTCGTCCGTGCGGCGCGTATGTATTCGCTGCCCAGGGCTTCGAGCATGCCGTCCCTCGCTTGCTTGGCGATCGCGCCGATCCCGCCGATGGATAGTGCTAGAACGGGCAACACCAGCGACTGCAGCCATAGTCCGATCGACTCATCCGGGGCAACGTACCCGGTGCTTGGTAGCACGCCGAGGTTCACTGCGAAGATCGTGATCAGGGCCGCTGCGAGCCAGAACGGCGGCACCGCGAAGCCCAGCACTCCGAGAGCATCCACGAGGCGACCGGTCACGCCGCCACGGACAGCGCTGATCACGCCGAACAGCACACCGAGCACGAGACTCAGGATCATCGACAAGACCATCAATGAGAGTGTGACCCCAAGCCGCGTCTGGATGCTGTTCACGACGGGCTCGTTGGTCGTCAGGGAATCCCCGAGGTCGCCTTGCACCGCGTGAGTCAGCCACTGCCAGTACTGCGCGGGCACTGACTTGTCGAGGCCGAGTTCTACGCGTACCTGCAGGTACTGCTCTTCGGTTCCGCCGAGCCCCACAATTGCGCGCGCCTCGTCGCCAGGCGTCAACGAGATGAGCACGAAGCTCAGCGCCGATACGACCAGCAGCAGCACGATCGCGGTCGCCAGCCGCTTCAACACCAGCCCGGCTATCTGTGCATCGACCAGTGAGGCGACACGACGGACAGCTGCGGATGGTCGCGGCGGCACTATCACCACGCGGCCCCCAGAATTCTGTACCGTGCGGCCCCCGGACTCATGCGCATTTTTGGTCATCACGGTGCTCATGCCGGCTCACCTTTCACGTCTTTGATGTTTCGTTGAGTCATGGGTTCGGGGCTACTTGAACAAGATCACCAGCATCTTTAGAGGCCCCGTCAATGTCGGTCGGGTACCAACTGATCGGCAGCGAGGTGTTGTATCGCTGGTTCACCTCGACTCCGCCGATGCCGTTCGAGACGTAGTAGATGTTCGGGAACTCGACCAGCGGCACGGTGTACGCCTGGCTGGTGAACCGCTGCCACATCTGGTCCCAGTACTTGGTCGGATCCGCCGAGGAGGCGCCAAGAGAGTAGAGGCGGTCGATCTCCTTGTCGCCTCCGTAGAAGGCGATCGGAGAATCCGCTGACAGGTACAGCGGATAGGTGGCCGACGTGGTGTTGAACTGGTCAAGCGTCTGAATCGCTGCGGACTTGTAGTCCAAGGCGTCAGTCGAGAAGGACGCCTGATCGGGCAAGCACTGAATATTGAGATCGATGCCGACCACCTTCAGGTCTTGCGCGACGGCGCTCATTAGCGGCTCGCCGTAGTTTCCGAAGTAGCCCGAACAGATCACATTCATTGAGAAGCCGTCGGCGAAGCCTGCCTGCGCCAGCAACTGCTTGGCCTTGGCCGGGTCGTAGTCGTAGTGGAAGTCGGCTGAGTCGCCCTTGGCGTTGGCGGTGACGAAACCCCATTCCGGGACGCCGAACTCGCCGAAGAGCGCCTTGGCGATCGACTCGCGGTCGATCGCGTAGTTGATCGCTTGCCGAACCTCCACCTTCTGTAGCGCAGGTGCTCCTACGTCGTGCTTCAGGTCTAGCGACAAGAAGAACATTCCTTGTGGCGCGGACTGGACCTGCAGACCCGCCGACTTAGCGGCGGTCGCAGTCGAGGTGTCCCCGAGGGCGACCTGGTACTGCCCGGACTGCTGCGCCTGCAACCGTGTACTTGCGTTGGGAATGACCTTAATATCGACCTGCTCGAAGCGGATCGCCGGCTTGTCGTAATAGTTCGGATTCGGTTTGTAGGTGTAATGATCACCGCTCAGCGACTGAGATGAATCGATCTGGTACTGGCCGGCACCGTAGGACGCCGTGTTCAACAGGCTCGGGTCGGCGACCGCCTTCGGACTGACGACGAAGCCGGCATTGTCTCCCTCATCGGACAGAGCCACCGGGAGGTCTGGGTTGGGTGACGTCATTTCAATCTTCACCGAGAGCGGGCTAGTCGCGGTGAAAGTAGGATTGGCTCCGAAGTTGCCGACAAACGGCCCTTTGCTCTCGACGAAATATTTGAGCCACCCCACTACGCTCTCTGCGGTGAGCGGAGTGCCATCAGAGAACTTGACGTCCGGCCGCAACGTGAACTCGAACTCCTGGTTTGGTGTGGTTCCAGAGTTGTCGTAGTGCCACGTGGTGGCCAACTGCGGCTCGATATCGCCGGTGGGCGTCTGATGGAAGAGTGCCGCATAGGAAAGGGAAAGTTGGATTGCGATGAACTGCCGTGATCCAGTTGCCAGAGCCGGGTTGAGGGAGTTCGGAGCACTGTTGAGGGCAATCTTCAGCGTGGTGATCTTCTCATAAGCACCGCTGCTCGAACCGCATGCTGATATCGCAACTAGCAGCGCGGCCAGAAGGATGGCAGTACAAGCAACCGATAGTCGCCGCGACCCTCTGCTCAGCCTTTCACCGACAGACGTCGTGTCTGCTGACAACTGTTTAGCGTTCATTACAATATCCCGCTTCCAATGCTCGGAGTCCGTCGGTGGTCACAACGATGTTTCCCGGTCGAATATCGTTCTAATTAAACGGTTTCTTTCCCTGTCGACCGCGCTCCGATGCGTGGTTGGGTCTAACCGTGAGGACGTAAGGCCGCAGTCAGGGCGGACGCAGCGCATATGCCTGTTCGAGTCACTCTACGAACCATGCACAACTGTTGACAGATCCAATTGTTAGGCCTTCTGCTGTCCACTCGACACTTGGAAGTTATCTATAGGACACATTGATGAAATCCTCTCCCCTTCGCCCAGGCGACCTATACAGGTCAGTCATGTTGGCGCACATACGTTCCCAGCCAGAACGGGTCCGACAAAACCCTTTTCCCCAACCGGAACTAAAACGATTCCGTTTACTTGACGTCCGAACGTTTCGGTCCGGACGCAATCAGGGCAGTCAAATCCGTTGCCTTGTTGGAGTTTTACGAACCTTCAGCTGTCAGGTGATGCAACGGTGTCTGTATGGAGTGAACGGTTATCTCGCGGGGCTGGCGTGTGACTCAACTTCGTGCGGGCCAGCTCGGCGAGCGCCGTTGTCGTTGCTGAGGGTTGCTCAGCGCTGATGATGTAGTTCAACCGCCGATAAAAAGTTTCGAGAGTGATACCGAACCGTACGAGGACCTCTTCGGCAGGGGGTCCGCCGAACGGGAGCCATTGCTGTGCAATGTTTTTCATGGCGTCCGGGTATGGGGTCATCGGTTCTTTCCTTGCTTGTGGAGTACTCAAGGAGGTCTTCTTTTCCTTGTGTGACCTGTTGCACTTCCACACTGTGGTGGAACAAAATGACACATGCAACCGAATCGTTCCGATCAGCGGGAAGATCCCCGCCAGTCAGTGCCGCAGACAGGCGCAGTCGAGCGCGTGTCGGCGATACTCGAGGCACTCAGGCGGGCAGACGGAGGGCTCGGTGTATCCGAACTATCACGCCGCACGGGCATCTCGAAGTCCAGTGTTCATCGCCTCGTACAGGACATGTCGGCCCACCGACTACTCGAAAACGCCGGCCAAACATACCAATTGGGACTGCGATTGTTCGAACTCGGCCAGCACGTACCGCGGCAGCGTGACCTGCGGGAAGCGGCAAAGCCGTACATGAACGATCTGCGGGAAGCGACCGGATACTCGGTGCATCTGGCCGTTCTTGATGGCGATTCGGTGGTGTATCTCGACGTCTTGCGCAGTCCTGCTGCCCCGCCCTTACCGATTCAGATGGGAGGTCGGTGGCCCGCCCATGGCACCGGTATCGGCAAAGCCATCCTCGCCTACTCCTCAGATGGGATCGTCAACGATATTCTGGCGGGTGGACTGGCGCGGATCAGTAGACGCACCATCGACACCCCAGGGAGGTTCATCAAAGAACTGTCCCGGATCCGCGAACGGGGTGTGTCCTTCGACCTCGAAGAATCCCGAGCGGGGGTGGTATGCGCGGCGGCGCCGGTCTTTGACACCAACGGTGAGGTGGTTGGAGGGCTCTCGGTTTCGGGGTGGCATAACAAGATCAACCTTGACCAAGCTGCTGCGGCAGTACGTACCGCCGCCTTGGCGCTGTCTCGAGAGCTTGGTCGAGCTAACTGACCTCAGCCGGCACAGCGCAGCCGGAATCAAAACTCCGGTGGTCATGGAGTGCGATCCCCAGGTGGGGCCGCTCACGCAGCCTTTAGGTCCAATAGGGATCGTGCCGCTGATCGGGACGAAAAGCTGGACGGTGCGTGAACTGGTGCACATAGTGCAGTCGTTCACATAGCTGTCGAAGGAGGTTCTGTGGCTGCCAGGCAGACTGTTCAGAAGACCCGGCCCGGTTCTCGATTGTTCACCATCGGCCGCCCCGGAGTAGGGCGTGCCGGAGGTGACTAGTGAGATCGGTGTCCCACCGTAGAGCGCGCGCTCTACGGTCACAGCGTGCGCAGTGGTATGCGTGAGAAACCCGCCAACGGAAGCTCCTGACGCATCCGCGTGGCAGTCCTGGTCCCCTTCCCCCCTGATTTCGTCAGAGCTGAGCCCGATTTGGAGAGTCATGATCGTCATTACAGCCAAGTTCCTCGTCAAACCCGAGGACGCCGACTTCTGGCCGGTCATCGCCGCTGACTTCACCGCCGCGACTCAGGCCGAACCCGGCTGCCTCTGGTATCAGTGGTCGCGCAGCCTCGACAACCCGAACGAGTATGTGCTCATCGAGGCGTTCCGCGACGACGATGCCGGCGCTGCGCACGTCCAGTCGGCGCATTTCAAGGCGGCGCAGGAAAAATTGCCGCCGCATCTCGTGGCAACCCCACTCATCATCAACACGACTGTGTCTGGCGAGACGTGGTCGGAGCTAGGAGAATTCGCTGTCCACGACTAACGCGAATGACGTCGCAAGTGGTTGGTTTCTTAGACACTCCGCGCTAGGCCTGGCGGTATTTCCGACCTGTGTCGGCAATAGAACCCTTAAGTTTGGAGAGAGGTAGTTAATGACGATTCGAGTTATACAGTGGGCGACGGGTGCAGTCGGTAGCACGACGCTCAAGGCGATCATCGAGCACCCGGATCTTGAGCTGGTCGGAGTGTGGGTGCACACGCCGGAGAAGGTTGGAAAGGACGCCGGTGAGTTGGCCGGGGGGCTGCCGCCGACGGGTGTGCTGGCGACGAACGATCGTGATGCGCTCATCGCGCTCGATGCGGACGTCGTGGTGCACTGCCCGGCTGGGCAGGGGCCGATCGAAGAGCGCGACCGAGACGTTTTCGACTTGCTCAGATCTGGGAAGAACGTGGTCTCGTCGACCGGGCCGTACTTTGTTCCTGAGCTACGGAGCCCGGAGTACGCTCAGCGTATCGAGGACGCGTGCCGCGAGGGCGGGACGACTTTGATGTCCGCTGGAGCCAACCCGGATGTGGTAGTGCCTTGGTTGGGTGCAGCGCTGACGCGCATGTCCCTTGACGTCGACCACATCTACCTGGCGGAGATAGACGATTTTTCGCCCAACCCAAACCTGAACATGATGGTCGAGCTCTTGGGATTGGGTAAGCCCGCGGACGAGTTCGAGCCTTGGATGGAGGAGGGCGGGTACTTCCAGCAGAGCGTGGCGGAATGGCTGCATCTGTTGGCCAGGAACATCGGCGTGGAACTGGACAAGGTCGAGGGTAGCTTCGAGCTGTTCCTTGCAACACGGGACTTCGAGATCCCTGTCGGGAAGATCAATAAGGGAACCGTGTGCGGCGCGGCTTTCAAGTGGTCGGCAGCGCGTTTCGGTGAGACCAGGCCGTTCATGGACTTCGAGTTCATATACACCGTTCAGCGAGATCACCCCGACTTCCCCGGGCTCCCCCTCGAAGTTCGTCTCGTCGTGGAGATCGAAGGGTCGCCGTCATCGCGGACGACCGTCGACCTAGCGCCCTCGCTCGATCCGAACGCAGCTGTGCCCGGGGCGTCCCTCGCCTCGGGTGTGTTCCAGACTGCTGGGGCCAGCGTGTTCAACTGCATCCCAGTCGTGCTCGAGGCCCCGCCCGGGCTGTTCACGATGCCGGTACCCGGAGCGTGGCAGTCTCGCTCCACGAAGTGATTCGTTGAGTCTTTCTGTCTCGAACATACGGTCTCAACGAGAGAGGCTTCCGATGAAGAACTCGACTGGAGTCGTCGACGATACGGGCATGCTCGCCGCCTTGTTGCCCGACGGGATGGTGGTCACCGATCCCGATATCCTCGCCGCCTACCGACAGGATCGCGCGCAGGACCCGGACGCCGGGACTGCGCTGGCACTCATCCGGCCGACAACCACCGAGCAGGTGCAAACAGTCGTGCGATGGTGCGCCCAACACAGGATCCCTGTCATCACCCGAGGTGCGGGGACCAGTCTCTCGGGCGGATCGACCGCGGTCAACGGTGCGGTGGTGCTGTCCACGGAGAAGATGCGAGAGCTGACTGTCGACACGACGACGAGGACTGCGGTAGCCCAACCGGGGCTGTTCAATGCCGAGGTGAAGGCGGCCGCCTCCGCGAACGGGCTCTGGTATCCGCCGGACCCGTCGTCCTTCGAAATCAGCTCCATCGGTGGGAACGTCGCCACCAACGCGGGTGGCCTGTGCTGCGTGAAGTATGGCGTGACCACAGACTATGTGCTCGGTCTCGAGGTCGTGCTCGCAGACGGTCGCGCCATCCGGCTCGGTGGCAAGCAGATGAAGGACTCGGCCGGGCTCCCCCTGACGAAGCTCTTCGTCGGCAGTGAGGGAGTTCTCGGCATCATCACTGAGGTGACACTGCGACTACTGCCGCCGCAGGCACCCGCATCCACCGTGGTGGGCACCTTCACCTCGGTGAATGACGCCTGTCGGGCCGTCCTGTCCATCACCTCGCAGATCCGACCGGCGATGCTGGAGTTGATGGACTCCGTCTCGATCAACGCGGTCGAGGACATGCTGCGGATGGGACTCGACCGTGACGCCGGCGCATTGCTCGTCGCCCAATCGGATGCACCCGGCCCGGCCGCCGCCGCCGAGGTCGCGATCATCCGGGAGGCGTTCGAGACGTACGGTGCGAGCGAGGTCTTCGACACCGATGACCCGCAGGAGGGTGAGGCGTTCACCGCCGCCCGTCGAGCCGCGGTCCCGGCCGTCGAGAAGATCGGGTCACTGCTCCTGGAGGATGTCGGCGTCCCGTTGCCCCAGCTGCCGACGCTCATCGACGGTGTCGCTGCGATCGCCGCCGACAACCGGCTCATGATCTCGGTGATCGCGCACGCCGGCGACGGCAACACTCATCCGCTGATCGTTTTCGATCCGTCTGACACCGATGAAGCTGCTCGCGCACAGGTGGCGTTCGGGCAGATTATGGATCTAGCAATCTTTCTGGGCGGCACCATCACCGGAGAGCATGGGGTCGGTCGGTTGAAGAAGGGCTGGCTGCCCGATCAAATCGGTTCCGACGTCATGGAGCTCACTGCGACCATCAAGAACGCGCTCGACCCGCACGGACTGCTCAACCCTGGTGTGATCCTAGAAATGTAAGCACGTGAACCAATGTGACGGGATTGATGTTGTGGTCGATCCGGCCGGAGTGTCGGTTTTTGACCCCGCATACGTGAGGCCGATTTAGCCGGTCATAGCAACGTCGTGATTATGGAGGTATGTCGAGGGCTGCGGTGGACTCGAACCGACGTCCGTTTTGGACAATAAATGCGTATGACCGTGCGCAACCTCCGGCTGTATGTAATCAGACCCTCTTGAGGTACGGTTTATATCGAACGTACGCGAGATCTGGAGGGCCAATGTCGAATAGTAGTTCTGAAGACGGTGTTGAGGTCACTCTCGACGTGGCCCTCAAGGCGCTCGCGAATCCGGTCCGTCGTCAGGTCGTGACGGCGTTGCTGCAGACGCCCGGCAATCAAGTGTCGTCGTGCGCCGCGTTCAACGTGACGGTCAGCAGGTCGACGCTGACTCAACATTTGCGTGTGCTACATGAGTCCGGGATCGTGGAGACGATCGACCACGGAAACCGTGTTTTCGTAGCGTTGCGATCCGCCGAGATCGAGCAACGGCTTCCCGGCCTGCTCGACGTTCTGCGCCACGCGGGCTGAACAACCGGCCGAACTGCCACCGCCGAGTTCCCGCCTTCCTGCTCGACGTTCTGCGCCACGCGGGCTGAACAACCGGCCGAACTGCCACCGCC
>NZ_JASHKW010000040.1:0-5238 GCF_030056915.1 Rhodococcus sp. IEGM 1307 | reverse complement strand
GATTTCCCGCCTTCTGATCTAAGGCGATGCAGAAGGTGGCATCCAATTCCCAAAGGTTTGTCTTTTTACGTACCTACGTTGTAATGTCGATGTTGGAAGTACGACAAGCGATGGAGGGAACGGACATGGGGAAGCTCGACGGCAAGGTCGCGGTCATCACGGGCGGTTCGAGCGGGTTAGCGCTGGCCACCGCCAAGTTGTTCGTGGAGGAGGGCGCGTACGTGTTCATCACCGGCCGTAGGCAGGAGGCCCTGGATGCGGCCCTCGAATCGATCGGACGGAACGTGACTGGCGTGCAGGCAGATTCGAGCAACCTCGAAGACCTCGACCGCCTGTTCGACACAGTCAAGCGCGAGAAGGGCAGCATCGACGCGCTCTACGCCAGCGCGGGAATGGGAGAGCCAAGCGACCTCGGGGAGATCAGCGAAGATCATTTCGACCGGACCTTCGGCCTGAACACACGGGGAACGCTATTCACGGTTCAGAAGGCGCTCCCGCTGTTCAATGATGGCGGATCGATTGTCATGACCGGGTCGATCGCTTCGGTGAAGGGGTGGCCGGGGTGGAGCGTCTACGCGGCAAGCAAGGCCGCGCTGCTCGCCTACGCTCGGGTGTGGCTGTACGAGCTGAAGGACCGGCGGATTCGGGTCAACGTCTTGAGCCCGGGGCAGATTGCGACGCCGATCCAGGAGCAGTTGTTCGACGAAGAGACGAAGCGGCAGTTCGAGTCTCTGATTCCGCGTGGACAAATGGGCCGTCCCGAGGAGATCGCAACAGTGGCACTGTTCCTCGCATCCGATGACTCGACCTACGTCAACGGTGTGGAGCTGGCGGTCGACGGTGGCACATCTGCCATTTGAGCCGATTATCTGCCCTGCCCGGATTCGTACCCACCGGAGAAACAATCATCCTCCCTGGGCCAGACGTTGACCGGATCTCTAGGTCAGACATTAGCCGGGTCACACCATTGAGGAATCACCAAATGAATCAACAAGCAGTCCTCATCACTGGCGGGACAAGCGGCATCGGCCGTGCAACCGCCGAACTGTTGCACGAACAGGGCGTCCGCGTGATGGTCACGGGCAGCAGTGAGGAATCCGTCGCCGCAGCGCGCGCACATTTCCCGCAGGAGATCATCGTCGTCCAAGCAGACGCGGCCTCTCTCGACGACACCACTCGAGCGGTTCACGAGGCAGAACAAGCCTTCGGCAAGCTCACGGGCGTATTCCTCAACGCCGGGATCGTATCTTCCAGTCCCGTCGAAGCGGTCGACGAGGCCACCTGGGACCGCGTGTTCGCCGTCAACGCCAAAGGGCAGTTCTTCACCTTGCAGAAGGCGCTACCTTTGCTGACCGACGACGCCGCGGTCGTCATCACCGTCGGGATCGGCGCAACCCGTGGAATGGCAGGCTCGAGTGTCGCAGCGGGGAGCCGGGGAGCACTGTTGACGATGATCCCGTCGCTCGCGATCGAACTCGCTCCCCGCGGAATCCGCGTCAACGCTGTCAGCCCCGGCCCGATCGACACACCGATCATGGGCAAGATGGGACTGCCGGCGGAGCAGGTCACCACAATCAAACAGGACATGGCCGAGTCACTTCCCCTCCAGCGCCTTGGCCAAGCCCGCGAAGTCGCCACGACCGTTGCATTCCTGCTGTCCGACAACGCTTCCTACATCACGGGAGAGAACATCGTAGTCGGCGGAGGAGCCGGGCTCCGCCTCTGAACATCTCCCCCGTCGCAGGCAGGGGCACACCGAACTTCGAAAAGACGAGCGAAAGAATCCTGACATGAGCAAATACAGCGGCAAGAATGTAGTGATCACTGGTGGCGGCGCCGGCATAGGCTTCGCAATAGCGGAGCTGCTGGTTGAGGGCGGAGCCAGGGTGGTGATTACCGGTCGTTCTCAGAACACACTCGACGCCGCGGTCGTCCGGCTCGGCAAGAACGCGGTAGCCCTGCGAAGCGATGTGGCCTCACTGCCAGACCTCGATGCTCTCGCCGATCGCGTGAAGAGCGAACTCGGCACGATCGACGCCCTGTTCGTCAACGCCGGCATCGCACCCCTCACACCCTTCGAGTCGACAACCGAGAAGGTGTACGACGAGTTGAACGCGATCAACGTCAAAGGCGCACACTTCACTGTGCAAAAGCTCGCCCCGCTACTGAGCACCGGCGCCGGCGTCGTTCTGACCACTTCGGTCGCGAATACTATCGGCCTACAGGACATCAGCGTGTATGCGGCCGGCAAAGCGGCAGTGCGCTCGATGGCCCGCAGCTTCTCCCGCGAGCTTCTACCGCGCGGAATACGTGTCAACGCGGTTAGTCCCGGTCCCATCGACACAGGAATTCTAGAAAACACGATGAGCAAGGAGGCCGCCGAGCAATTCAAAGCCGAGCGGACCGCAGACAACCCCATGCAGCGTTTCGGCACCCCCCACGAGGTCGCCACGGCGGCAGCATTCCTCGCCTTCGACGCCACCTACACCACCGGCGTCGAGTTCGCCGTGGACGGAGGAGCCACTCAGCTCTGAACTCCTCCCATGCCGTTCCTGCCGTCCGCAAATGAGGGCTATCACCGCTAATCCGGACACCAGTAACATCATCTCGCGGATTAGTTACTGCCCGACAGGCACTTCGCCTATCTGGGCAACCGAGACGAACGTCGACCACTAGACTCCAGGGGCCGACGGTAGCTCCACGTCGGCGGTCCGAGGCTGGGCAGGACAGAACCAGATCGAACCGCCGACGGTTGCACAGCTCTGCACCGGGTGAGCATGGGCGTTGGGATGTTCAACTAGCGATTTCGCAAAGAGATCGTGACACCCTGGTGATATAGGTACGGAAGCAGGGGAACGCCGGGCACGGAACTCTCTGAGTTACATGACCTCCCGATCGATGAGGCCGCCCTAAATTGCAGGCCTGGTCACGGACGCCGGTCGACGACACCCACTGCACCAACAACCGGGATGTCGCCGACCGGAAATCGGCAGACTTTCCAGGGTCCAGTGAGTCCCCAACCTACTCCGCGACAGTTAAGGTTGATGCCATGAGTGCAGCTGCCCAGATCTCCGACGATTACACCGGCGACTTCAGAGAAAACAAAGTGCCACAGCGTAAGTCGACACCCAGCGCGACCATCGTAAAGTTGTCAGTCGGGCCGATGGACAACAACGTCTACGTGATCACCGACAAAGGCACCGGAAAGGCGTTACTGGTCGATGCCGCCAATGATGGCGAGGTCCTCATTGAACTGATCAGGGCGCACGGCAACATCGAGGCGATCTTCACCACCCACTGGCACCCCGACCACTGGATCGCACTCGAGGAAGTGGTCAAGGCAACGGGTCTTCCCACAGTGACCGGCCGTATCGACGCCGAGTCCATCCAGGTGCGTATCGATAGGTTGGTCGACGGGGGCGAGATCATCGAGATCGGCGATCTCCGCCTCGAGGCGATCCACCTCAAGGGACACACGGACGGATCGATCGCGCTGTTCTTCGACGACGACGTGACCCACCTCTTCACCGGGGACTCGCTCTTTCCGGGCGGCGTGGGGAAAACCCAGACACCGGACGACTTCGACTCCCTGATCCACGATGTCGAGACGAAGCTGTACAACCGATTTAACGACAGCACTGTCGTCTACCCCGGTCATGGCCTGGACACCACGATCGGCGCCGAACGCCCCCATCTCGAGGAATGGCGCGAGCGCCGCTGGTGACCGGTCGAGCAAATGTCCCACGCGCCGCAGTGACCCGCTCCGGTGGTTGTCACGCCGCAATCGATCGCCAACCGGAGATCCTCACGGCTGCTCCAGCGGTGACGGTCGAGAACATTACGTTGCAGTAGCGCGAAGAACGATTCCATCGCCGCGTTGCCACCACATTGACCGGCTATCGGGCCTGGGGATCCGCAATGTCGTGCGGAATGGTTCATCACTTTCGCAGTGATGAACCATTCCGCCGCCCACGTGCTGCATCAGCATCGCGACATCCAGAGGTTAAGCAACGGCCCAGATCACGATCCCGACAACAGCATCGAGCTGGCAAGGGCAGCGTCTGGTGGGGTGGTCAAGCGCAATCGGAGGCTCGCGGCATTTGAGCGAGTTGTTGGTCCTTCTCGCGATGCGTGAGTGCAAAGCCCGGCAACACAGTGCCGTCGGGTGAGGCACGTCCCCGAGTCGACGCGGTGGAACCCAACGGATTGCTCCGGGGCACTTGAATTTCGTTTACTACTGCAACGACACTTTGTGATGTCTATGATTGTAGTGGCTGGCGCGGCGCCAGTTCGACCAGTGCCAGACGTGGACGAGGCATGTCGCACCGGACAGTCGACGCGGTTGAACAATCGCCGTATCTTGTTGATTGTCAGAGGTATTAGATCTCAGGCACCGGCTGGAGATCCCCTTTGAGCGCCGCGACGCAGGATCGTCAGGAAGGCAGCCGCGGCCATCGACAAGATGACGTGCCGGTACCAGGCCGGGAACCCACGCACCTGGTAGTGGTCGAGTCCGGTCTCGTTCTTCGTGGCCTGGAAGCACTCCTCGATCGCCCAGCGACTGCCGGCCACCCGGACCAGCTCGGCGGGTTCGGTGTCGGCAGGGCCGTAGCAGATATAGTACGCAATCTCGTCGGGGTCGGTGATCGACCGTCGGGCCAGCAACCAGTGACCGCGACCGCGTTCGCGCAGCGGCCGGATGCCGACGACCGCCCAGTCGTAGAACCTGGGCCAGTGGGCGCCGTCGCCGCAGTTCATCCGCTGCCACGCCGTCGCCGGCAGGTCGGCGATCACGGCGTCGGCTCGGCGCTGACGCAACTCCATCGAGATCACCATCTGCGACTTCGGAACTGCGAGAGAACATGGTCCACACCACGGGATTCGAGCCACATCCGAATTCGGCCAACCTGCCCGTAAGCTTCTTCGCCGGTCAACCACCCGAACGGCACAGCATCGAGGGCCCGGGCCACCAGGCGGGCAACCTGATCGCGCCCCATGTCGTGAGCAGGGCGTTTCATCGCGTGCCACATCGTGCAGGCGCCATAGACCCGGCAGTTGGCGACGTACACCGTGTGGACGGCGTTCGCGGCGTAGGCGTCGGCCAGTTCGGCGTCGAAGATGCGTCTGCGCTGCCGGCCTTGTAGTAGACATCCCACGCGAGTCAGCGTCAACTGGCGACCGGCCTGAAGGCGTCGGTAAGGACTGGCCATGCCGCGGTCTCGTCCCAGGGTATGTCGT
>NZ_JASHKW010000003.1:357928-482762 GCF_030056915.1 Rhodococcus sp. IEGM 1307 | reverse complement strand
CAGTGTCCTCGATGTCCTGAGACATCAACTGTCCTGCATGTCCTGAACTCAGACAGTGTGCCGGGGCACACTTCGCCACTCACATGGGGGTGGTCAGTCGGCGTCGGCGACCGTGACGGCCAGTGCTTCCTCGACGCTGTGCGGTTCGGGATCGTGCTCGTCGACGTGGGCGAGGACCTTGCGTCCGGTCGCGAGCACGATGATCGCGGCGGCGGTGCACACGGCGCCGACCCAGAACGGCATGTGGATGTTGCTCTCACCGAGCTTGCCCGCGACCCACGGTGCTGCGGCGCCGCCGACGAAGCGAACGAAGCTGTACGCCGCGGACGCCGTCGACCGCTCGACGGGTGCGGAGATCATCACGGTCTCGGTGATGAGCGTGTTGTTGACACCGAGGAACAGCCCGGCGAGCACGACACCGACGACGAGCACGGTCTTGTTGTCGGTGAATGCGGCCATCATGGCGAGGTCGAGGGCGAACAGTGCGAGGGCCAGCATCATCATCGGCAGCGTGCCGAAGCGACGCTGTAGCCGCGGGGCGAGGAACACCGACGCGACGGCCAGTGCGAGGCCCCACCCGAAGAAGATGAATCCGATCGAGTACGTGCCCATGTCGAGCGGGAACGGTGTGTACGCGAGCAGTGTGAAGAAGCCGTAGTTGTAGAGCAGCGCGGTGATCGCGACGGTGAGCAGGCCGCGGTGGCGCAGGGCGAGGAACGGCGCGGCGATCGACGTGCGGTGCTCCGGCTTGGGCGCGGACGGCAGCATCACGACGATGAGGATGAACGCGACGGCCATCAGGGCTGCGACGCCGAAGAACGGTGCGCGCCAGCTGATGTTGCCGAGGACGCCACCGACCAGCGGGCCGACGGCGATGCCGATGCCCAGCGCGGCCTCGTAGAGGATGATGGCCCGCGCGACGCCGCCGCTGGCCGCGCCGACGATGGCGGCGAGCGCGGTGGCGATGAACAGGGCGTTGCCCAGTCCCCAGCCGGCGCGGAAGCCGACGATCTGCCCGATGGTGCCGGAGCTGCCTGCCAGCGCCGCGAACACGACGATGACGGCGAGTCCGGTGAGGAGGGTTTTCTTGGCGCCGATCCGGCTCGACACGACGCCGGTGATGAGCATCGCGACACCGGTGACCAGCATGTAGCTGGTGAACAGCAGCGACACCTGGGACGGCGTCGCGTCGAGTTGTTCGCCGATCGGCTTGAGGATCGGGTCGACGAGTCCGATGCCCATGAACGCGATGACGCTGGCGAAGGCGACTGCCCACACCGACTTCGGCTGGTGGAGGAGGCTCGGTGGAGCCTCGCTGGATGTGCTGTTCGTGACGGTTGCGGTCGTGGTGCTCACGGCCACCTCCTTCGATGTATGTCGGGGTGTGGATGGGTGGTCAGGCGCGCGCCGACGATGTGACGATCGAGCGCAGTTCCGACAGGCCCTGCGTCAGTCGTTCGAGTTGCTCGGGTTCGAGGTCCGCGAAGTGCGGGGCGAGTGCACCCGCGATCTCGTTGCGGGCCACGGTCAGCCATTCGCGGCCCAGGTCCGTGATGGACACCCGGACTGCCCGGGCGTCCTCTGGATCGGGTCGGCGGGCGACGTATCCGCGATCGGCCAGCTTCTGCAGGAGGGCGGTGGCGGACGGTTGCGAGCATCGGTCGATGCGGGCGAACTCGCTGATCCGAATCTCGCCCTGGTCGTCGAGCAGGGCGAGGGCACGTGTCCACGGCCGGGGGTGAGCCTCGGATCCGAAGGAGCTCGCGAGCCTGGTGAATCGGTGAGAATTCGTGACCAGGTCGACGAGCAGGCTCTGCAGCCGTGTGTCGTCGTCCATGCCAAACACATTACATAGGCTAACTAACTATGTAAACCCGATGAAGAGCTACACGGCCCGCATCCGCCCCTCAGTGGGTGCGGGCCGTGTAGCTCAGGACGAGTGCTTCGCGCCCTGCTCGACCTGACGCCGCAGGGTGGCGTCGGTGTGGCGGATCGCCTGCGCAACGAACGGCTCGATGATCTTGCCGAGCGCCTTACCCGCGAGTCCACCGGGCAGGTCGTAGCGGAAGTCGACCGTCAGGCGGGTCTCGGTCTCGCCGATTGCCTCGAACTGCCACCGCGACTGGGTGTACAGGCCGTCGATCGATTCCAGCTCGATCACCGAATTGCGTTCCCACCCGGTGACCTTCACCACGGAGTCGAGGGTCTTGGGGCCGACCTTCATCGCGGCGTCGTAGACCGCGCCGAGGCCCCGGTCCTGGTCGCCGATCGGATCGAATTTCGTGATCCCGAACATCCAGGACGGGACGTGGCGATAGTCGTCCACGTAGTCGAACGTGGCCGCGACCGGTGCGACGGCGACGGCAGTGTGATGGATCTCGATCATCGTGACTTTCCTGACGGGTGGAGGGCGGGGGGCTGCTCTGTTCGGTACGGCCGGATGGCGTAGTTCTCGAGGTCGAACCGGGCGAGGCGACGGCGCAGGGACCCGGTGGACCAGGGCCATGCGGCGAAGTTCCTGCCGTCGGCGTCGAGGTAGTAGCTACTGCAACCGCCGTTGTTGAAGACGGTGGGCTCCAGACCCTTCTGCACGGCGTCGTTGAACCGGCGGAACGGCTGATCGCGCACCTCGAGCACTTCGATGCCCTGCCGCTCCGCCTTGGTGAGTCCGTCGATCACGTAGTCGAGCTGGGTCTCGGCCAGTCCGAGAAACGAGTTGTACACCAAGATGTTCGGGCCCAGCATGATGTACGCGTTCGGTGCGCCGGGCGTCGTGGTGGCCAGGTAGGCCTCGGGGCTCTTCGACCACTTCTCCGACAGCAGCGTTCCGTCCCGGCCGCGGATCCGGCTCGCGATCGGTGGATGGCTCACGTCGAAGCCGGTGCCGAAGATGATGACGTCGACCTCGCGGCGGGTGCCGTCGGCTCCGACGACCACGCGTCCGTCGACCTGGGTGAGGGCGTGCGGAATCAGCTCGACGTTGCTTTTCGTCAGCGCCGGAAGATACGTGTTGGACAGCAGGAGGCGTTTGCATCCGAGCGTGAAGTTCGGTGTCAGGGCCGCGCGAAGTGCCGGGTCCGGTACCTGCCTGGCCAGCCAGCGGGTACCGATGGGGTTGAGGAGCCGGGCGGTACGTTCGCGGCGCATCACCGAAGTAAGCGTCCGCAGGATGACGTCGAGGAGCCGCCGGAACGCGCGCTGCACCGCGGGCACCCGCGCGAACACCCGCTGGGCGATGCGGGGGAACGGAAAGTCCAGGCGCGGCACCACCCAGGCCGGGGTGCGCTGGAAGACGTACAACTCCTCGACATCCGGCTGGATCTCCGGGATGAACTGCACCGCGGACGCGCCGGTGCCCACGACGGCGACCCTCTTCCCGGTGAGGTCGACGTCGTGGTTCCAGCGGGCGGAGTGGAAGATGTCGCCGTCGAAGGCGTCGATTCCAGGTACGGCGGGAGTGCTCGGTTCGGTGATGGGGCCCGCCGCGAAGATCACGTGCTGGGCGACGATCGTGCCGCGGCTGGTGTCGAGGATCCAGCGTCGGCGCTCGTCGGACCATGCGGCTTCGCGAACTTCGGTCTGCATCGAGATCCTGGACTGCAGACCGAACGTGTCGACGGTGTCCTCGATGTAGGCCAGCAGTTCCGGTTGCAGGGCGAAGTTGCTGCGCCACCGCGGATTGGGGTGGAAGGAGAACGAGTACACGGGGGCGGGGATGTCGACACCGCACCCGGGGTACGTGTTCTCGCGCCACACGCCCCCGACGCGATCGGACTTCTCCAGGACGACGAAGTCCGTGATGCCGGCGCGTTCGAGCTTGACCGCGGCGGCGATCCCGGACAGTCCGGCGCCGACCACGACGACGCGCAGGTGCCGCTCGTCTCCGCTGCCGTCGGGTGCGGCGGCGTGCTGAGTGGTTGTCGCTGTCATGGCTTCTTCCCTGGGGTGGATGTGGAACCGCCAACGCCGGTCCAGTTAACTGAGACGCCGTGTCACAGTAAAAGGAAGTATGTGCCTTGGCAAGTGCCATCGGCAACCGCGGGTGGGCGGGTCCTGGAAGAATGTCCTCCGTGACCGAGCGCAAACCTCCCGGGGTGAGCTTCGAGAGCTGGATCGACAAACAGATCCGGCTGGCTCAGGAGCGCGGCGACTTCGACGATCTCCCCGGCTCGGGTAAACCGATTCCGGCGGGCGATGTCGACGACGAACTGTGGTGGGTGAAGAACTACCTCCGGCGCGAGAATCTGCCCGCCGATTCGCTGCTTCCCACACCGCTGCAGCTGCGGAAGGAGATCGAGCGGTTGCCCGACACGATCCGCGGTCTGCCGTCCGAGCGGGCGGTGCGGGACGTGGTGGCCCAGCTCAACCTGCAGATCGTCGCCTGGTTACGGGCCCCCTCCGGCCCACGGATCCCGGTCGGTCCGGTCGACGCGGACGAGGTCGTCGCGACCTGGCGCCAGCAGAACCGGCCGGCGCGGAAGCCGAAGGTGACGGCGTCGCCGGAACCCGAGCCGGATCCGCCCCGAACGGGCACGCGGTGGTGGCGGCGGAGACGGTGACGGATCACTCCTTCCGGAAATCACCCGATTCCATCACCCGGGACACGAGCAGTCCGGCGATCAGCCCCCAGAACGCGGCCCCGATGTTGAGGAACTGCATGTTCGACACGGTCACGAGGAAGGTCACGAGCGCGCCGAGCGTGTGCCGGGAGCTGAACGCGGCGACGAACGAACCCTGCAGCGCCCGGAGCATCGCGAGCCCGCCGAGCGTCGCGACGAACGCGACCGGGGTGGCCAGCATCAGCTGCACGAACAGCGGCGCGAACAGGCCGACGACCATGGCGAGCAGCCCGCATGCGACGGCCGCCGTGTACTGCCTGGTGCGCTGCCCGGACGCCACCAGCAGGGCGTTGGTCGGACCCGTCAGGCATGTCGAGACGGCTCCGACGGCGGAGGTGGCGAGGGACCAGACCCCGCACAGGACGGTGCCGACGTTCATCGGCGGCTTGTGGCCGGCGGACGTCAACACGGCCGCGCCCTGACCGTTCTGCACGACGATGACCGTGATCGCCAGCGGCACGACCAGTTCGGTGATCGCCTGCCAGGTGAACTGCGGAGCCTGGAACATCGGCGCCGCGATCCACGGTGTACCCGAGCCGGTCGGGTGGAAGCGGCCCGTGACCGCCACCGCGGCTGCCCCGACGAGCAGTGCGCCGAGGATCGGTGGCATCCACCGGCCGAGCGCGGCGCGCGA
Source organism: Rhodococcus sp. IEGM 1307 (assembly GCF_030056915.1). Lineage (NCBI taxonomy): Bacteria > Bacillati > Actinomycetota > Actinomycetes > Mycobacteriales > Nocardiaceae > Rhodococcus > Rhodococcus sp. IEGM 1307. Next base: position 477,509 of record NZ_JASHKW010000003.1, on the reverse strand, counting down.
TGCCAGGGCGACGAAGGCGACGACCATCGGAACGGCCACGGCCGCATCGGTTCCCACGGCACGGACCAGGTCGGTGCCGAACTTCAGGAAGACGCCGGCCACCATGGCCATGACGATCGGCATGGGGAGCATCGCCATGACCTGACGCACCCGCCCGGTCAGTCCGAGGGCGAGGATCAGGAGCCCGGTCACCAGAAACGCGCCGAGCACTTCCGGCCACGACAGGTGGGTGAGCGAGCCGCCGACGATGATCGTGCCGGGAATCGTCCAGAAGAACGCGAGCGGCTGACGGTACAGCCAGCTGGCGAGGGCGGTCAGGATGCCGTTGAGGAAGAAGACGCCGGAGATCCACGACGCCATCTGCTGGGGCGACAGTCCGCCCGCGGAGCCGGCGGCCAGGATCACGGCCACGGGACCCGTCGCGGAGAAGATCAGCCCGATCAACCCGTTGGCGGCGTAGGTGGCGCCGAGGTCGCCGAGCAGGCGGCGCGGGCCCGCGGGCGGCCACGGCGGTCGCTCGAAGCGAGGGGGACGGGTCTGCACGTCGTCGCTGCGAGTCGGTTCCTCGGTGGTCGTCATGAGGCCTTCCTGCTCGGGCGAAACTCGCAATGTACGCAGAGCGGTCATGTCATCCGCAGTGCGTACATGCTGAGTGTGGTCTGGATCATAACCACCCGCGTCCCGGGGCCCCACGCCGGGCCGCCGAACCCTGGGTGGGGCGCTTTCCATCCCTGGGGTGAACGACACCCGGGCGGCATCACGACAGACTCGAAAGCGTCGACCCGACACCACCCGCACCGACGAACCATGCGAAGAAGGGCCACATGGCTGAACTCACCCGAATTCCCCGACAGCGACGCGCCGTGTACGTGCGGCGCACCACGGTGACAGCGGAACGCGAACCGCGTTCCGCCGTCGAACGGACGTCGACGTTCCTGGCCTACGGACTGTTGGCGTTGTTCGGCGGGCTCGGCATCTTCGGAACGATCTGCTCGGTCGACGCCATCCCGGACGGCGCCCGGATCGCCGTCGTCCAGACGGTGCCGACGCAGACGCAACCGCTCGATCTGCCGCATCCGGCGCCGGACACTCCCGCGCCCACACCCGGCGGGGTCTGAGCCCTCAGGACGCGACGTCGTCGCGCAGTGCCGCGAGTTCGAGCAGGCGGGGCAACATGTCCGGCGACGCGATCGAGGGCAGGAGCAGCGCCCACATGTCGGCCAACCGCTCGTACAGGTCGGAACGTCCGGTCAGTGCCTCGGACACCAACTGCATACCCGTGAACGAACTGACCAGGAACCGGGCCAGGGCGGCAGGGTCGACGGTCCCGCGCAGTTCTCCCGCCTCCCGCGCCTTGCCCGCGAGCGCGACGAGGGTGTCGGTCCAGTCGATGTAGGGATCGGTGGCCGGGCCGCGGGACGTACCGAGTTCCAGGGTGAGTCGCACCCCCGCGCGCACGATGGGCTCGGTCAGCAGCTGGCGCGCCATCTCCTTGGCGCACAACAGGATCGCCTCCATCGGTGACTGCGCCGTCGCGAGCACTCGCTGCGCCGCCAGCATCGCCATGGCGTGCTGTTCCTTGATCACGGCCCAGGCGAGTGCTTCCTTGGACTCGAAATGAAAGTACAAGGCGCCCTTCGTCACGTCGGCGTAGGAGAGGATCCCGCTCAGGCTCGCGCCGCCGTACCCGAGCTTCTCGAAGCTCAGTGCCGCGCCCTCGAGTACCTGATGGCGGGTGGCTGCCGCGCGCGCCTGTTTTGCCATCACCTGTGCCTCACAATCGCGGATTGTCCGTCGCGTCCACTCTCAAGTCAACCACTCTTCGGGCCGGTAACCTCGGCACGTCCGCGAGTGTGGGAGGAAGACGTGAAGTCGAAGAACAACTGGGGTGTCGAGCACGCTGTGTTCGCCGGTGCGACGCTGGCCACCGTCGTCGGGGCCGTCACCGGACGTGAACGGTGGCAGCAGGTCGCGAAACCACTGATCGCGCCCGCGCTCGCCGCCCGCGTGCTGCGGCGGCGCGCCGACACGGACCCCGCCGACGTCGCGCTCCTCCTCGCCGGTCTCACGGCCGCGACCGTGGGCGACGTCTTCATGATCGATCCCGACGACGACGCCCGCCTGGTGCGTGGCGCGTCCTCGTTCGCCGCCATGCAGGTCGGCTATTCCGCGTTGTTGTTTCGCCGAGGCGCCCGGCCAACCGCGCCCGCACTGCTTCCCCGGTTCGCCGGCTGGGCAGGCGCGGCGGCGCTGCTCCGCGGGCGGGCGAAGGAGGTCGCCGTGCCGCTGACCGCGTACGGGTCGCTGCTCGGCACCACGTCGACCCTGTCGGCCGATCCGTCCCTCGCGCCCGGCGCGGACGTCGTCGCGAATGTAGCCGTGCCGGGAACCGACCGTCGTAGCTGGCTCGGCGCGGGCGGGATGCTGTTCACCGCCTCCGACGGTCTGATCGTGGTGCGGCGCTTGTTCATCCGGGGTGAGCGGGGGAGGGCTGTGGCGGAAGGTGTGATCCTCGCCAGCTACGCTGCGGCCCAATTGCTGCTCGTCGAGGGGATGCTCGTGCTCGGGCGTCGCCGGGTCACGGGCAGAGCATGATGTGGTCCCGGTCCTTCGGGTCCACGAGAATGGTGATCGTCTCGCCGGGCACGAAGCGTGTCGCGTTCTCCCGCCGCACCTCGTAGACGACGCGTCCGGCGTAACTCTCGGAACCGGGCACGGTCAGCCGCAGATCCAGTTCGGTGAGTTCGCCGTTGTCGGGGGTGCGGCGAAGCGGAGTGACGTGCTCGATCCGGGCCCAGCCTTCGAGCCCGTGTCGTTCGAGTAGGCGGTCGGCGCGGCTGGGCCGTTCGGCCGCCATCATCCCGAATCCCAGCGCCGAACCGAAGGCGGCGACCAATCCCATGATCTGGTACGGGATGGTGGCGGGAGGGGTGTGCTCGATCAACCATCCCAGCCAGACGGCGAGGACGATGACGTAGCCGACCGTGACGAAGCAGACCGTCCGCACGATGCGCTGATGATTCATCGATTGCCTCCACCTCCAGGTTAGCCCGTCCCGGCGTCGCCGAGGCGGCCCCACCGCCGCACTGCCGTTAGAGTGCAGTGTCGGCAGCAGGTAAGCGTGTGTGGAGGTGGCCGTATGGCGTGGCGTCGGGTGTCGTTGGTGTGTCTGAGCATTGGCTCGGCCATGATGCTCGCAGGGTGTGGTGGGTCCTCGGACGCGGTGGCACCGCCGCCGTCCACGACGACTGTCGCGGCTCCTGTGACCACCACCACGACCACGGTTCCGCCGACGACCACCACCACGACCGTTGCGCCGCCGCCCACGACGACGGAGGCGCCGACCACGACGCTCGTCGACGTCCCCTACGAGCACAATGAGTCGTACTTCTTCACGTCCCCGGACGGCGGGTTCCAGTGCGGCATCATCAAGCTGCCGAACCGCACCGAGGCCGGATGTCAGGGGTCGACGAGCCCGGTGCCGCCGCGCCCGGCCGACTGCATGGTCGACTGGGGTCACGGGATCCGCGTCGAGAACGACGGCGAGGCGTCGTTCATGTGCGCGGGTGGCCTCGTCTACACGTCGGGCGGCGACGAACCGGACGCGGCCCTGCCCGCCGGGGCGAAACTGACCAAGCTCGGCTACACGTGCAGCACCACGGCCACGGCCGTCACGTGCACCAACGACGAGACGTCGCACGGGTTCACCGTCGCCCCCGATTCGAACGAGACGTTCTGACATCGTGAGCGGAGTCGAGACCGGCCAGGTCGAAGTCGCCGAGGCGGGGCCCACCGAATGGGGGGACAACCCGAACGGCGTGGGCCCGTGGACCGAGGAGCACGACACCCCGGTCCCCGCCGACCCGCGTTACGACCCCGAACTGCTGGCCGGCGGCGATCGCCGCAACGTGGTCGACGCCTACCGGTACTGGACGCGGGAAGCGATCGTCGCGGACATCGACAGCCGCCGCCACCCGCTGCACGTGGCCATCGAGAATTTCGGCCACGACGCGAACATCGGGACGGTGGTGCGCACCGCCAACGCGTTCGCCGCCGCCGCGGTCCACATCGTGGGACGTCGCCGCTGGAACCGGCGCGGGGCCATGGTCACCGATCGGTACCAGCACGTCCTCCATCACTCGGACGTCGACGGCCTCGTCGAGTTCGCACGTGAGCGGGGTCTCACCATCGTGGCCGTCGACAACACGCCCGGGTCCGTCCCGCTCGAGACGGCGAGACTGCCCCGCGACTGCGTGCTCCTGTTCGGCCAGGAGGGGCCGGGAGTCACGGACCAGGCGAAAGAGGTTGCGGCGATGACGGTGTCGATCGCCCAGTTCGGTTCCACCCGCAGCATCAACGCGGGCGTCGCCGCAGGAATCGCCATGCATGCGTGGGTGCGTCAGCACGCCGACCTCGACCGTGCCTGGTAGCGGAACCCCCGGCGAATAGGCAAGATCAACTCTCATGCAGGACTCGTGGTCGGCGCGCGCGGACGCCGCTGAAGAAGCGGTGGTGAGCAGGCACCTTCGCCGGCTGTGGGCGCTTCCGGGCACCACGCTGGGCGTCGTCGCCTGGCCGGCGGTGCGGCGCGAGCGGCTGTTCCTCAGCTGGCACTACTGGTGGCAGGCCCACCTGCTCGACTGCGCCGTGGACGCGCTCGAACGGGACCCCACGCCGCGCCGTCGTCGGCGCATCGTGAAATTGGCGCGTAGCCATCGTTTGCGGAACCTGTCGGGCTGGACCAACAACTATTACGACGACATGGCCTGGCTGGGTATCGCCCTCGAGCGTGCCCAGCGAATGCACTTCATAGACAACAGAAGTGCGGTGCAGGCGCTCGAATCCCAGTTGTTCGACGCCTGGGCGCCCGAGGCCGGGGGCGGCATCCCGTGGCGGAAGGGCTCTGACTTCTACAACGCACCGGCCAACGGGCCCGCCGGGATCATGCTGGCCCGCACCGGAAAGCTGTGGCGCGCCCAGGCCACGGCCGACTGGATCGACGACACGCTGCGGGACGTGCACACCAACCTGATCGTCGACGGCATCCACCCGGGTGGTGAAATCGAAAGGAACGTCTACTCGTACTGTCAGGGCGTCGTTCTCGGCCTCGAAACCGAACTCGCCGTGCGCCTCGGTTCGCCGCGGCACCGCAACAGGACTCACCGGCTGGTCGACGCCATCGACGAGCACCTCGCACCCCGCGGCGTCATAAACGGCGGCGGTGGGGGAGACGGTGGCCTGTTCAACGGGATCCTCGCGCGGTATCTGGCGCTGACCGCGGTGATGCTGCCGTGGGAGTCGCCCGCCGACATCAGGGCACGGGAGATCGCCGCCCAGCTCGTGCTGAGCTCCGCGGAATCGGCCTGGGAGAACCGGCTGCAGATCGAGGGGCAGCCGCTGTTCGGCCACGATTGGACCAAGCAGGCGCAGCTGCCGGGGCTGGGCGGGGGAATCGCCACGTTCACCGGGGGCACCGTGCGGTCGTCCGGGGTCCCGGAACGCGACATGTCCGTCCAGCTCGGCGGCTGGATGCTGATGGAGGCCGCGCACATGGTTTCCGCGGCAGGGTATCCCCGCCGCTAGAGCGACGGTTCGAATCACGCGAAAATTAACCGTGTCGCCCCCGATTCGGCGCTGCTAAACAGTTCGTTATGTCAGATCAACAGCGGCAGCTGAGTCTCAACGCGTTCATCTACCCGGCCGGGCACCACGAGTCGGCGTGGCGCCACCCGCTCACGACGCCCGAGCGGCTGTACGACGTCTCCTACTTCCAGGACATCGCGCGGACCGCGGAGGCGGCGAAGCTGGACGCGATCTTCTTCGCCGACGGTCCGGCCCTGCGCAGCGACGTCGAGCACGGCGCCGCCGGAGCGCTCGAACCCATCACGCTGCTGACCGCCATCGCGACCGCCACCGAACGGATCGGCCTGATCGCGACCGCGTCCACGACGTACTTCGAGCCCTACAATCTGGCGCGGCTGTTCGCGTCCCTCGACCACATCTCCCGCGGCCGGGCCGGCTGGAACATCGTGACCACCGGAACCGACCTGGCGGCCGCCAACTTCGGGCTCGCCGGCCACCCCGATCACGCCGACCGCTATGCGCGGGCGCGGGAGTTCGTCGACGCGACCGTCAAGCTGTGGGACAGCTGGGAAGACGACGCCATCCTGATCGACAAGGCCGCAGGCATCTACGCGGACCCGGCGAAGATCCACGAGATCAACTACGTGGGGCGCCACCTGCGGGTGCGGGGACCGTTCAACGCGCCACGCTCCCCGCAGGGACACCCGGTGCTGGTGCAGGCGGGTGCGTCCAACGAGGGCCGCGCATTCGCGGGCCAGTACGCCGAGGCCATCTTCACCGCGCACCAGCGGCTGTCCGACGGGCAGGCGTTCTACGCGGACGTCAAGCAGCGCGCGACGCAGTACGGTCGCAACCCCGATCACGTGAAGATCCTGCCCGGCATCAGCCCGTTCCTCGGCGACACCGAGGCCGAGGCCCGCGACCTGGAGCGGGAGTTCAACGAACTCACGTCGCCCGAGTACGGGCTCGCCCAGCTCGAGAGCCTCACGGGTTCGAGCGTGCGCCACCTCGAACTCGACGCCCCCGTGCCCGCCGGACTGTTCGGGGACGCCGGCGACGTCACGGACAACCAGCAGAGTCGCCTGCAGGTGATCGCCGGGATCGTCGAGCGGGAGAACCCGACCCTGCGCGGATTGCTGCACCGTCTCGCCGGTGCGCGCGGGCACCGGGTCGTCGTCGGGACGCCGGTGCAGGTGGCCGACACCATCGAGGAATGGTTCACGCAGGGCGCGGCGGACGGTTTCAACGTCATGCCGCCGTACTACCCGGGCGGTCTCGAGGTGTTCGCGGAGAAGGTGGTCCCGATCCTGCAGGAGCGCGGGCTCTTCCGCACCGAGTACTCGGGCGCCACACTGCGCGACCACTTCGGTCTGCCCCGCCCCGAGAGCCAGTACGCCGACGCGTCCGGCGCCGTCGCGCTGTAGGCGCGGCCGCCGGCGTCCGCTCGCGCCCGGTGTCGCATCCGTTCCGTTCGAGTGGACGGGTGTGACATCGGGAGCCCGCGGCTGCGGATGGACCGGACGCAGGAGAAACTCGTCGAGCTCACCAACGGCTGCATCTGCTGCACCCTGCGGGAAGACCTCGTCGAGGCTGTCGCGCGGCTGGCGAAGGAGGGCCGGTTCGACCATCTCGTCATCGAATCGACCGGCATCTCCGAACCGATGCCCGTCGCCGCCACGTTCGACTGGGAGTTCGAAGACGGGTTCAGTCTCGGTTCGGTGGCCGCCCTCGACACGATGGTGACGGTGGTGGATGCGTCGACGTTCCTCGGTGAGCGAGGCCACCGTGCGCAGGCTCAACCCCACCGCGACACTGCTGCGCACCACGCGCGGCGTCGTGGATCCCGGTGAGGTTCTCGGGACCGGCCTGTACAACTCGGAGGTCGCGGCCGAGCTGCCCGGCTGGGCCGCGATCCGCCCGGACCTCGCCGCCGTCTGGTCGCAGGCCGGTCCGAACCTCGTGATCGAGCCGGCCCAGCTGTGGGCGTCCGCGCACGAGACACCGGGGGAGGAGATCGTGTTCATCGGGATCCGCCTCGACCCCGGCGGTCCGCGGCGGATCCTGGAGCCGGCGCTGCTCACCGACGACGAGCTGGCGTCAGGGCCGTCGGCCTGGGTTCGGTTCGACGACCCGCTGCCCGCGTGGGACGCGGTGCATCGGCACTAGTCCAGAACTTCTTCGACGGCCACTTCTTCGGGCGGCCGCGCCATCTCCTGCCGGTAGTGCCACACCCCGAGCACGGTGCCGATCACCAGCAGCGCGACCATCCCGGCGAGCACGGCCGGCATCAGCCACGACACCCGGTCCAGGAAAGAGCCGAAGTAGAAGCCGATGAGCAGCAGGACGGGGGCCCAAAAGATGGCGCCGATGGTGCTGGCGATCGTGTACTTGGTGTGGTTCATCTTGGCCGCGCCGGCGACCAGCGGGCACAGGGTGCGGACCCACGGAATCCAGCGGGCGATGAGGACCGCCCAGAAGCCGTGCTTCTCCAGCAGGACGTTGACCTTGTGCAGGTTGGTGTAGTTGAGATACTTCCCGCCCTTGCGGGCGAGGATGCGGTTGCCGGTGCGGTGACCGATGACGTACCCCACCTGGTTTCCGCAGATGGCGGCGATCATCGCGCCGACCGACAACGCCCACACGTGGCCGGCGCCCGACGCATGGTTGGCCAGCACGATTCCGGCGGTGATCAGCATCGAGTCGCCGGGCAGGAACAGGCCCAGGATCACCGCGCACTCGATGAACACGAATGCGAGGACGACGATCCAGACCAGCGCCGGGCCCGCCGAGACGAGAGGCCCGAAGGTGCCTGCTGCCGTGGTGACCATCGTCAGTGCGCTACTCGATCGGTTTCAGGAGGTCGGATCGGTGGGTGTGGTGACCGGCTGCGCGTCCTCGGTCGTGGCGCCCGCGCTCTGCCGCGACTTCACGACGCGCTTGCCCACCTCGAGAACGATCGGCAGGACGGACACGAAGACGATCAGCAGGAAGATGATGTCGACGTTGTCGCGGATGAACTCGATCTGACCGAGCAGGTAGCCGAGCAGCGTGACGCCGGCGCCCCACAGGATGCCGCCCACGATGTTGTACGTCAGGAACAGCGAGTACTTCATCCGTGACGCACCCGCGACGACCGGCGCGAACGTGCGCACGATCGGAACGAAGCGGGCCAGGATGATGGTGATCGGGCCGTGCTTCTCGAAGAAGGCGTGCGACTCGTCGATGTACTTCTTCTTGAAGAACCGCGCGTCGTCATGCTTGAACAGGGCGGTACCGCCCTTGCTGCCGATGAAGAAGCCCACCTGGTCGCCGAGGATCGCGGCGATGGGGATCAGAACCAGTAGCGCCCAGATGGGGGCGAACGGTTCGATCTCCGTCGACTTCGACGCCGCGATGAGTCCCGCGGTGAAGAGAAGCGAGTCGCCGGGGAGCAGGGGGAACAGCAATCCCGACTCGATGAAGACGACCAGGAGAAGTCCGACGAGCACCCACGTGCCGAAGGAGTTGAGGAGGTTCACCGGGTCGAGGAATCCCGGCAACAACGCGAGGTTGGTCACGGAATCCGATGCTGCCTGCACAATCACGGCCCTCAGCGTACCGGCGTATTCCCCGACTGACGGAATACTGCAGGTCATGGAGTTTCGGCCGGGTCGTGGACCTGTCGAAACGGGGTGCCGCGACAGCCACCGGGAGACGTACGCTACCGGTATTGCCATACTGCTAGGACCACATCGCGCGCTGCGCTGATCGCGCGCGCCGAAATCGACTCTTAATGGAGGACTGCCGCCGTGCCAATCGCGACTCCCGAGGTCTACGCCGAGATGCTTGGTCGGGCCAAGGAGCACTCCTTTGCCTTCCCCGCCATCAACTGCACTTCTTCCGAAACCATCAACGCCGCCATCAAGGGCTTCGCGGACGCCGGCAGTGACGGCATCATCCAGTTCTCGACCGGTGGCGCCGAGTTCGGTTCGGGCCTGGGCGTCAAGGACATGGTGACTGGCGCGGTCGCACTCGCCGAGTTCGCGCACGTGATCGCTGCCAAGTACGACGTCACGATCGCCCTGCACACCGACCACTGCCCCAAGGACAAGCTCGACACGTTCGTCCGCCCGCTGCTGGAGATCTCGCGGCAGCGCGTCGAGGCCGGCCGCAACCCGCTGTTCCAGTCCCACATGTGGGACGGTTCGGCTGTCCCGATCGACGAGAACCTGGAGATCGCCAAGGAACTCCTCGCGAAGGCGAAGGCCGCCAACATCATCCTCGAGGTCGAGATCGGCGTCGTCGGTGGCGAAGAGGACGGTGTGGAAGCCGAGATCAACGACAAGCTGTACACCTCGCCCGAGGACTTCGAGAAGACCGTCGACGCCCTCGGCACCGGCGAGAACGGCAAGTACCTGCTGGCCGCGACGTTCGGCAACGTGCACGGCGTCTACAAGCCGGGCAACGTCAAGCTGCGTCCCGAGGTGCTCGAGACCGGCCAGAAGGTCGCCGCCGCCAAGCTGGGGCTGTCCGAGAGCTCGCAGCCGTTCGACTTCGTCTTCCACGGTGGATCGGGCTCGCTGAAGTCGGAGATCGAGGCCGCGCTGAACTACGGCGTCGTCAAGATGAACGTCGACACCGACACCCAGTACGCGTTCACCCGTCCGATCGTGGGTCACATGTTCACCAACTACGACGGCGTGCTGAAGGTCGACGGCGAGGTCGGCAACAAGAAGGTCTACGACCCGCGCAGCTACCTGAAGAAGGCCGAGGCCGGCATGACTGCCCGTGTCGTCGAGGCCTGCAACGACCTCAAGTCCGCGGGACGTTCCGTCTCCGGATAGGCGCTTCGCGCCCGTGCGCCTTTCCGGTAGCCACCGCTACCGGAAAGGCGCACAGTCGTTTATCGGGGGTCGCAGATCTTCCAGGTGCCGTCGACCTTCTCGAGGTTGAACGTGCGCCACGACTGCTCGCCGGGGTTGGCGGCCGTGTGGGCCTTCACCTGGGCGATGGCGCTGTCGCCGGTGATCTGCACGGCGTCGACGCCGCCGACCACCGGAATGTTCTGCTGGTTCACGGCGACCTGGTGGACCTCGGCGAAATCCTGATCCGCGATGCCCTGGTAGTACTCGGCGAGGCTGCCGCAGGTGCTGGTGCGCAGCGTCGCCAGATCGCCCTGGGTGAGGGCCGCGACGAACGTGTCGATCGTTCCCTGCACCTGGGCCTCGGGGGAGTTCTCGGCCTGGTTGTTGTTGTAGACGATCACGCCGGCGACCGCGATGGCGGCGACGACGATGACGCCGGCGGCGATCGCGGCGAACAGCCACGCCTTGCCGTGCTTCTTCGCAGGCTGCTGCGCCGCGGCGACACGCTGCGGCGCGCTCTGCTGGGGCGGCAGCACCCGCTGCGGTGCGGCCTTCGGCGGGGCGGGCGCCGGCCGAGGGGGAGCGGGCGGCGGGGGCACGGGCCGCGCGTTCTGAGGCTGGTTCGGCTGGGCGGCGGCAGGTCGGGGTGGCGGCGGCGTCGCCGGGACGGCGGGCTTCGTCACCGGGATCGCGACGGTCTCGTCGTCCGACGGCGGTGTCGCCTGCCCCTGCCCCTGCGGGGTCTGTGTGGTCGCTGCGCGGTGCATCTTCACGGTCGCGGCGTCGCCCGATGCCGGCACGCTCTTCTGCGTCGGGATCGCGGTGGTGGCCGCCTCGGATGCCTTGTCCACGGGTTTCGCGGCAGAGTCCGGGCCGGCCTGAGGTGTCTCCGCTCGTGGGCGTGGTGCCGGAGGCTTGGGCAATTCGGGCTGCGGTTCGTCGGCCTTCTTCTCTGCTACCTTCTCGGGCGCCTTCCTCTGCGGGGGCTTCGGCTCGGGCGACTTCGGTGCGGCGGGCTCTGCGTCCGCCGCGGGCTGCGCGGTCTTCGCAGGCTTCGCAGTCGCGTCGGCGCCGCCGGCACCCTTGCCTGCGGTGGTGCCGGCCGCGGCCGGGCCGGACGGTGTGTCCGCGGCCGGCTTCTGAGTCGATTCGTCTTTCTTCGGGTCCTGCACTCGCTGCCCCTCGGTCTGCAGAGAAATGAACGTTGGGGGCAGCCTAACGACATCCTGCGTCATCGGAGACCGCGACAGGGCGCGTCGCGGACGCGGGCCGACGCAGTGACGGCGTCGCGGCGGGGGCACAATAGGCGCATGACGTCTTTCGGTGACCTTCTCGGACCACAGCCCACGCTGCTCCCCGGGGACGACGAGGCCGAGTCGGCCCTGTTGAACCACGAGGATCCGGCTTCCGTCGCAGCCGCCCATCCCACCGCATCCATCGCATGGGCCTACCTGGCCGAGGCGGCCCTCCAGGCCGAGGAGACCATCGCGGCGTACGCCTACGCGCGCACCGGGTACCACCGTGGACTGGACCAGTTGCGTCGAAACGGGTGGAAGGGTTTCGGCCCGGTTCCGTACAGCCACGAACCCAACCGTGGTTTCCTCCGGTGCGTCGCCGTGCTGGCGAAGGCGGCGAAGGCGATCGGCGAAACGGACGAGTACGCGCGGTGCCTCGATCTGCTCGAGGACTGCGATCCCCGAGCCGCCGAAGCGCTTGGCGTCGGTTAGCGCCCTCAGCTCGGCGAAAGTCCGTGGCCGGGACGGGCTGAGGACTTCGGCCCAGCGACTGCGGGTGTCGGCACTGCCGATCCTGCAGTGCGCGATCGCTGCCGGCGCCGCCTGGTGGGTGGCGACGGTGGTGATCGGTCACCCGACGCCGTTCTTCGCGCCGATCGCGGCGGTGGTGTCGCTGGGGCTGTCTCTCGGCGCCCGCCTGCGCCGTTCCGTCGAGTTGGTGGCCGGTGTCACGATCGGGATCGGGGTCGGCGACCTCATCGTCTCCGTCATCGGGAGCGGTACCTGGCAGATCACTCTCGTCGTGATCCTGGCGATGTCCGCGGCCGTATTGCTGAACAGCGGACCGATCTTCTCGATGCAGGCGGGTAACTCCGCGGTGCTTGTGGCGACGTTGCTGCCACCCGGCGGCACCGCCGGTATCGACCGCATGGTGGACGCCTTGACCGGTGGTCTGGTGGGGATCGCCGTCGTCGCGCTGATCCCCACGCATCCCGTGGGGCGGGCGCGGAAGTACGCCGCGAACGTTCTCGGGACGGCGTCCGAGGTGATGCAGCTGGTGGCAGACGGTCTGGTGGCCAACGACGAGAAGCCTATCGAGAAGGCCCTCCAAAAGGCGAGGGCAACGCAGGCGTCCATCGACACGCTGCGGACCCACCTCGCCGGCGGCCGTGAGATCAGCCGAATCTCGCCGCTGTACTGGAACACCCGCGGCCGGCTCGAACGACTCACCGCGGCCGCGGACCCACTCGACAATGCGTTGCGCAACATCCGGGTTCTCGCGCGGCGTTCGCTCACGCTGGTGCGTGACGACGAGATTCTCAACCCACGGCTCGTCGACCAGGTGGAGAAACTCGCCCACGCCTTGGAAACCCTCCGGCAGATGGCGCTCGCCGACCCCGGTCAGCAACCCGATCAGGCCGAGGCGGCGCGAGTGCTGCGTTCGGTGGCGTCTGGACTGAAACCGGAACTGGTGGAGAACGCGGGCTTGTCGGCCACGGTCGTCTTCGCGCAGATCCGGTCGCTGACCGTCGACCTTCTGCAGGTTGCGGGGCTGAAGCGCATCTCGGCCATCGCCACCCTGCCGCCCACCGTGGAGAAGCCGGCCTATCGTCCCGAGCTCTGACCGCCCGAGCACGCTGTTGAACATATGCGTATGTACGCATATGATCGGCACAACTCGGGAGGAGGCTCACCCATGGGAGTCGGTCACGGCCATTCGCACGGCCATACGCAAGGCAGCGGTGAGGTAGGCCCGTCGCGGGGTCGGATCCGCCGCATGGTGATCGCTCTCGTCATCCTCCTCGCGTTCCTGGTTCTCGAGGTCGTCGTCGGTCTCACCGTCAACTCGCTGTCGCTGCTCGCCGACGCCGGGCACATGCTGACCGACGTCGTCGGAATGTCGATGGGGCTCGTCGCACTTCTCCTGGCACGCAAGGGCAGTGCCACCGCGGCCCGGACCTTCGGCTGGCATCGCGCCGAAGTGCTCACGGCCATGGCCAACGCCGCGATGCTGCTCGCCGTCGCGGTCTGGGTGTTCTACGAGGCGATCTCCCGCATCGGCGACGCCCCCGACCTTCCCGGCATGGCGCTGATCCTCACCGCATCCGTCGGACTCGCCGCGAACCTCGTGGTGATGCTGATGCTGCGCGCCGATTCCAAGGACAGCCTGGCCGTCCGCGGCGCCTACCTCGAAGTGCTCGCGGACGCCGTCGGCAGCGTCGGCGTGCTCATCGCCGGCGGCGTCGTGCTGGCGTTCGACTGGACCTACGCCGACATCATCGTCGGTGTCCTCATCTCGCTGTGGGTGGTGCCGCGGGCGATGAAACTCGCCGCCGCGTCGCTGCGCATCCTCACGCAGGCGTCCCCCGAGGACGTCGATGTCGAATCGGTCCAGGCCGACCTCGAAGCGCTACCCGGGGTCACCGGCGTGCACGACCTCCACATATGGACGCTCACGACGGGAATGGACGTGGCCACCGTCCACCTCACCACGGACGCCGACTCGTCCGTCGTCCTCGAATCGGCGCGGACCGTCCTCGAGAGCCACCTGCTCTCGCACGCGACAGTGCAGGTGGAATCCACCGCCAACGGACGCCACTGCGCCGAGAACGTCACCTGGTAGGCGCCCTGTCTGTTTCGTCCGCTATCGCGGCGGGAAATCGTTGCGGGACGACTCACGAAAGGGAACACCATGTCCACTCTCGCAGCGTTCGCACGACCCGTCGCCGTTGCCGCACTCGGTGCGGCCGCCCTCTTCGCAGCACCTGCCACCGCCTCCGCCGCGCCGTTCATGCCCGACCCGCTGGCGAACTGTAAACCCGCCGCGACGCTCGATGTCGAAAAGGAAGGCAACCAGGTCGAGTGGGAGTTCGAGGGGCCGGAAAAGGCCACGACCGACGCTCAGGTGACCTACCTGAACATCGGCGGCCAGGCGCCGACGATCGGCTCGTCCGGGCCGTTGACGAACGGTGAGGGTGTCGAACGCGAACTGCCCGGCTTCACCGGACACCTGATTCCCGGCGGAACCTACGACCCCGACGGGCCGAAGGGGCCGCTCGAGGCCTGCACTCTCGGCTTCGGATTCGCCGTCACGCAGTAACCGTCACTTGGTGAACCGGGTGACCTCCGCACCCGGTCGCCACAGATCGACGTACAGGTGGTCGCCGTCGACGGTGGTGAGCACCATCGTGTGGTGACCGGGGTTGCTGTGGAGAGAGAATCGCGGATCGCGTTGCAGGTCCTGTACTTTGCGTGCACCAACCATCGAGCCGAGCAGTAACGCGCCTTCGTAGAACTCGACCTCGGTGCCGCTCACCCTCGGGGAACCGTCCTTGCGGAGCGTCGCCAGTACGTGGTGCTTGTGCGCCTCGAAGCGTGCGGCGACAGCCTTGGCGAGGTCGGGTGCTTCGGTCTCGAACTGCGTCCAGTTGGTCATGCCGACCAGTGTGCTCTCCTATCCCTGACATCTACTGTCAGGGATTTTCACTAGAATCGGAGCATGCGTTCGAGTCGGCTCGTCGAGGTCATGCTCCGTCTGGAGGGCAGTCGCGGGGCCACCGCGCAGCAACTCGCGGACGAACTCGGGGTCTCGGTCCGCACCGTGTATCGCGACGTCACGGCGTTGTCGGCGGCCGGTGTGCCGTTGTGGACGGAGAGCGGGCCCGGCGGCGGAATCCGGTTGCTCGACGGCTGGCAGTCGAAACTCGGCGGCATGACGGGCGAGGAGACGTCCGTGTTGATGTTGCTCGGTGTCCCGTCGATCGCCGACGATCTCGGTCTTCGCGACGTCACCGCTGCGGCGCAGTCGAAGCTGTTGGGGGCGTTGCCGGTCCCGTTGCGCGCCGGGGCTCAGCTGTGGCGAGATCGCCTCTACGTCGACGCCCCCGGCTGGTTCGACGGACCACGCGACAACGGTGAGCTCCCGGTGGTGGCGTCCGCGGTGCTCGAGGGCCGGCGCCTCGGCATCCGCTACCGCAAGGGGAGCCGTTCGGCGGCAAGAACTCTCGACCCCCTGGGGCTGGTGGCGAAGGCCGGTGTCTGGTATCTCGTTGCGCAGCATCGCGGACGGACGCTGTCGTATCGCGTGTCGCGGATCAGTGACGCGACCGTGCTGAAACAAGCGGCGGTGCGGCCCGACAACTTCGATCTGGGTGCGTGGTGGTCGGCGTCGGTGGCCGAATTCGATCGTGCGCTCCTGCGTTTCCGGTGCCGGGTGCGCCTGTCGCCCGCGTCGTGGCGCCGGCTGCCCCGGGTGGTCGGTGTGGAGGCCGCACGGGTCGAAGCCGGAACGCCGGACGACGACGGCTGGGTGACCGTCGACCTGGTGCTCGAGGCCGAGGACGTGGCGCTCGAGCAGTTGACCGTTCTCGGCGGGGGAGTCGAAGTGCTCCAGCCGCACTCGCTGCGAGAGTCGCTGCGTGTGGTGGGGGACGCGATCGCCCGCCGAAACGGCTGAGGTGGACTACTGCCGCGTCACACGAGTCGTTCGAGCACCGTGGCATTGGCGAGTCCGCCGGCCTCGCACATGGTCTGCAGCCCGAACCGGGCCCCGCGCTGCTCCATCGCGTTGACCAGCGTGGTCATGATGCGGGCGCCACTGGCCCCCAGTGGATGTCCGAGCGCGATCGCGCCGCCGTGCACGTTGACGCGGTCCAGGTCGGCTCCGGTGTCTGCCGCCCAGGCCAGGACCACCGACGCGAACGCCTCGTTGACCTCGAACAGGTCGATGTCGGAGATGTCGAGTCCGCTGCGCTGCAGCACCTTGCGTGTCGCGGGAATGACGGCGGTGAGCATCATCAGCGGGTCGTCGCCGACGACGGCGAAACTGTGGAGCCGGGCCAGCGGGCGCAGTCCCAGGCGTCCCGCGATCTCACTCGTGGTGATCATCAGCGCCGCACTTCCGTCGGACAGGGGACTGCTGTTGCCCGCGGTGATCGACCAGTCGATCTGGGGGAACCGCTCCTCGTAGAAGTCGCTGCGGAAGGCCGGTCGCAGGCCGGCGAGTGCGTCGAGCGTCGTGTCCGGCCGGATGGCCTCGTCGACGCTCAGCTCCGGCAGGACGGCGAGTTCCTTCGCGAAGTTCCCGGCACTCGTTGCCGCCGCGGACTTCTGGTGGCTGCGCAGGGCGAACTCGTCGAGCTGGGTGCGGGACAGTCCCCACCGGGCGGCGATGAGTTCGGCGCTGATTCCCTGCGGGACGAGGCCGTCGGGGTAGCGGCGCTCGAAGCCCACGCCCATCGATTCGCGTCCGATGCTGCTGGATCCCATCGGAACTCGGCCCATCGATTCGACACCGGCGGCGACGACGATGTCGTAGGCACCCGACATCACGCCCTGCGCGGCGAAGTGAACGGCCTGCTGGCTGCTGCCGCACTGCCGGTCGACGGTCGTGCCGGGCACGGATTCGGGGAATCCGGCGGCCAGAAGCGCACTGCGGGTGATGTTCTGGCTCTGGTCCCCGACCTGGGTGACGGTGCCGCCGATGACGTCGTCGATCAGCGCGGGATCGATTCCCGTGCGCTCGACGAGGGTCGACAGGCTGTGGGCGAGAAGGTCGACGGGGTGCACTCCGTGCAGGGCGCCCGAGGGCTTGCCCTTGCCGATCGGCGTGCGGACGGCCTCGACGATGACGGCGTCTCTCATGATGGTTCCCTTTCGGTGCTGTGAGTACTTGTCAACCGCGGGCGGTTGACAAGTACTCACGGGGTGGATTCATCCGTGTGGCGGTGAGTGCGGCGACGACGGCCACCACCGCCACCGCCGACCAGGCGAGTTGGAAGGCGGAGTGGGTGTCTGCGTAACCGGTGGTCGTGCCGAGGATTGCGACCAGCATGCTCACGCCCAGCACGGTTCCGACCTGACGGCTCATGGTGACGACGGCGCTACCGGTGGCCGAGCGCGTCTGCGGTAGTCCGGCGGTGGCGGACGACAGGATCGTCGGCAACGCCAGTCCGACCCCGACACCCGCGATCATCCAGCCGGGCAGCAGTTCCGACGCATACTGCGGTTCCCTCCCGACGGACGAGAGGACGAGCACGGCGCCGGCCGCCCACAGGGCGCTACCCGCCGCGGTGAGCGCTGCGGCCGAGAACGTGCGGGACAGGAACTGGCCGACCACGGCGAACACCGGCACCATCAACGGGCCCGGCGCGATCGCGAGACCCGTCAGAAGCGCGGAGTAGCCCCACACCTGCTGCAGCCACAGGATGTTCGCGAGCAGACCGGCCGCGAAGGCGGCACTGAACGCGAGCGCGGTCACGTTCGACCAGGCGAACGTGCGCACCTTCAGCATGGCGGGTTCGATGAGCGGCTCACGCTGTCGGCTGTTGCTCCACCAGAACAGTGCGACGGACACGGCAGCGACGGTGAAGGCGAGCGCGATTCGGGGGTCGCCCCATCCCCAGTCGGGTCCCTGGACCAGTCCGAGTGCGAGGGCGCCGATACCGACGGTCAGTAGTGCAGCCCCGAACAGGTCGAGGTCCGCGTCGCGGGCGGTCGGGCGGAAGTCGGGGACCAACCGGACGGTGGCGATCAGGAACGCGATTCCGATGGGGACGTTGATCAGGAAGGCCCAGCGCCACGACGCCTCGACGAGCAGGCCACCCACCACGGGTCCGAAGGCCGCGGCCGCGGCACCCGACGCGGCCCAGATCCGGACCGCGCCCGCACGTCTGGCTTCGGGGACCGTGCTGATGAGCAGTCCCAGGCTGGCTGGGGTCAGGGCGGCCGCACCGACGGCCTGAAGGAGTCGGAAGGCGACGAGCAGCCACAGCGAGGGGCTCAGCGCGCATGCCGCGCTGGCCGCGGTGAACAGCGCCAGCCCGAGAAGGAATCCGCGCCGGCGGCCGACGCGGTCGGCCCAGCGTCCGAGCGGAACAAGGAGTGCGGCGAACACGATCGCGTAGCCGCCCAGCACCCAGCTGAGGTCGCCGAGGCTGTACCCGGGATAGCTCGCCGCGATGTCGCCGAACGCGACGTTGACGACGAACAGATCGAGGCTGGCGACGAACGGCGCGCCGGAGAGGACGGTGAGGAGCGGGCCGACCCGCACTTCCTCACGCACCTGACTATTGAGGGCCATAGTCAGCAATCTACACCTGACTATGACTAACGCAAGTCAGGTGTGATGGGCGACTCGGATCGCCGGTTTGCGCTGCGAAGACCCCGCGGCGGTCCTAACGTGAGGCATGGCTGTTCTGACCCCCGGCTTCCACGGCAGACCTCGCAGCGAGCACTCTCTTCCGCCCGGGCAGTACGAGGTCGGCGATTTCCCGGTCCTCTCGGCAGGACCGACGCCCCGCGTCCCGACCGAGACGTGGACGCTGACCGTGACGGACGAGACCGGCCGGCGCCACGAGTGGTCGTGGGCCGAATTCATGAAGCTCCCGCAGGAGCGGCCGACGGTCGACCTCCACTGCGTCACGCGATGGTCGAAGTTCGGAACCTCGTGGAAGGGCGTCTCCCTCGACACCCTGTTCGCGGACGTCGAGACGTCCGCGGGATTCGTCCTCGTCGGATGCGACGGCGGCTACACCACCAACCTTCCCGTCTCCGACATCCTCGGCGGCAAGGCGTGGATCGTGCACACCTACGAGGGCGCGCCGCTCACGCCGGTGCACGGGGGTCCGGCCCGTCTGCTCGTGCCTCATCTCTACCTGTGGAAGTCCGCGAAGTGGGTTCGGTCGATCCAGCTCGTCACCCAGGACGTCCCGGGTTTCTGGGAACAGCTCGGGTACCACGATCGCGGCGACCCGTGGCGGGAGCAGAGGTATCAGGGTGACCAGTGAACTTCTGGGCCGGGCGGTGCTCAGCTGGCGAGTGGCGGAACTCGTCGAGTCGTGGCCCGAGACGGCGAGTGCGCGGGCCCTGGTCCTCGAGGTTCCGGAGTGGCCTGGGCATCGCGCCGGGCAGCACGTCGATCTCCGCCTGACCGGTCCCGACGGATACACCACCGAACGGAGTTACTCGCTGGCGTCGCCGGCCGAGCGTTCACGGGACGGGTGGCGACTGCGGTTGGTCGTCCAGCGGGTGGCGGACGGCGAGGTGTCTCCGTATCTGACCGACGTGTTCGCCGCGGGCAATCTGATCGAGGTGCGCGGACCGATCGGTGGCTGGTTCGTGTGGTCGCCGCGCGAAGGTGGCGGCGCGCCGGTGCTTCTCGTCGCGGGTGGGTCGGGGATCGTGCCGCTGATGTCGATGATTCGCGAGCGCCGGTTCCGGCACGACCGCACGCCGTTCCGGCTCGTGTACTCCCTCCGGACGCAGGCCGACGAATTGTTCGCGGACGAGCTGAACCGGCCCGGGAGCGGCGACGGGGGAGTCGAGACGTTCGTCCTCTGCACCCGTGAGGACTCGCCGCGGCGTCCGGCGGGTCGGATCACCGCCGCCGATCTCGCGGCATGGGGATGGCCGGCGGACTTCGCCCCGCGCTGCTTCGTGTGCGGGCCCACCGGATTCGTCGAGGAGGCGGCTCGCCTGCTGCTCTCGCTCGGGCACTCGCCGGACGACATCAAGACCGAGAGGTTCGGTCCTTCGGGGCCGTGACCGGAGGAAGGAATTGTCGATGAGTACGTTGCAGGGCAACGACTTCGAGGACGGGAACGTTCTCGGCGGGCCGTTCGCGGAGATCTTCGTTCACGACCTCACCGCGGCGACCGGGCAGTGCCGGTTCTGCGGTCTCGACGGACCGATGGCGGCGGTGCACGTCTATACGCGTGCGCCCGGTGTCGTCGTGCGGTGTCCGGGATGTCAGGAGGTGCTGCTGCGACTGGTGTCGACTCCGCGCGGGCTCGAGCTCGACGCCAGCGGGCTGTCGCACCTGTCCTGGAAACTGTGAGCGCTGACTATGGAATTTGCAAGTCAGCTATGCTGAGGTGCATGGACGCGGCACGGTTGGACGGCTTTCTGGCAGATCGCGACACCTGGCGGGCGACGCACTGCTCCATCGGCAAGGCGATGGACGTGATCGGCACGCGTTCGGCCGTCCTGATCCTGCGCGAGGCCTACTACGGCACCACGCGATTCGACGACTTCGCGAAACGGGTCGGCATCACCGAGGCCGTTGCGGCGTCCAGGCTGCGTGAACTGACGGCCGAGGGCCTGTTCGAGCGGCAACCCTACAAGGAGCCCGGGCAGCGCACCCGCTTCGAATACGTGCTCACCGAGAAGGGGCGAGACCTCCTGCCCGCCGTGCTCGCGCTGATGCAGTGGGGCGACAAGTACCTCCAGGGCAAGCACGGTGCGCCCATCGGGATGCGGGACGACGCGACCGGCGAACCCGTGCGCGTCGAGGTCCGCAGCCCCGACCGCGAGGTGCCGTTGGCGGAACTGCGGCTGACCCCCAACTTCACCGAAGAGGATGCGTCCCGCCCGTGAGTACTTGTTAACCGCGGGCGGTTAACAAGTACTCACGGGTCAGAGCCAGAAGCGCATCAGGTAGTTGCCGTACTGCGCGTAGATCTCCGGCACCCCGGACAGTTCGAACAGCCGGTAGATGACGTCGAAGAACACCACGTTGATCGACGGCACGAACAGCAGCGCCACGAGGATCAGCAGTCCGTACGGCTTGAACTGGTCGACGGACCTCCGAGTGCGCGGCGGCAGGAACGGTTCGAGCGCGGCGTACCCGTCGAGTCCGGGCACCGGCAGGAGATTGAGCACGGTGGCCATCACCTGCAGGAACGCGAGAAAGCTCAGTCCCGTCCAGAACACCTGGTGGTCGCCGCCCAGCCCGAACCAGCGGATCACGGCGAGCAGGACGATCGCGGACACCAGGTTCACGGCGGGTCCGGCGAGCGACACCCGCGCCTGCACCTTCGGCGAGAACAGTCCGGTCCGCAGGTACACGGCGCCGCCGGGCAACCCGATCCCGCCGAGTGCGATGAACAGCACCGGCAGACCGATCGACAGCAGCGGGTGGCTGTACTTCACCGGGTTGAGCGTGAGGTAGCCGCGCACCTCGACGTCGGTGTCGCCGTGCCGCCACGCCGTGTACGCGTGCGCGAACTCGTGCAGGCAGAGCGTCACCACCCATCCCGCGACCACCAGCAGGAACACCCCGACGTGGCCGAGCACCGACTCCAGTTCGGCGCGCCACGCGAGAACACCGCCGGCGACCGCGACAGCGACGACCAGGAGGAACACCGGACTGGGCCGGACCGCGGTGGTCCGCGCCCTGGGCAGGCTCATCGGACCAGCAACCACTCTTGATCGTGCCGGTAGAACGTCGAACGCTTGACGTCGCGCGGGTTCGGCACGCCGTCCCGGTTCAGCGCCGCCGCGGGCGACCCGAGCTGCACGGCGCGACCCTCGACCCAGCGGCGGGGGAGCCAGCGCCTGCGAGGCTCGACCGACGCCCGCAGACCGGGCATCCGTGGGGTCGGGGTGACGTTCATGCTCGTCGTCGTCCCCGAGAACAGCCGGGTGTCGTCGACGTAGGCCTCGCCGACGAGCGGACCCCCGTCCGGACCCGTGACGGTGGCGCACCCGACGAGCGCGATCCCCGCGTCGTCGCGGATGAGGGGGACCGGCTTGGCCGTCCCCTTCAGCGCGGTGCGGGCGCCGCGGGCGCCGGAGGACAGGTGGTAGGCGTCCGTCGCCTCCGAACGATGCTCCGCGACGTACGCGAGTTCGATGTGCAGGCGATCGGTGCGCATCAACCGGGTCAGGGTGGCCGCGAAGGCGGCGTCGCTGCCCACCACGATCAGTCGCGGATCCACGACGACCTGAAGTTTGGAGAAGACCTCGTCGAAGTCGTCCTTGTCCGGGACGGCAGGTGCGCTCGAGGTCGAAATGGAGCCCAGAGGCAGGGGAAGCGGCACGTCGCCGCAAATGAGCACTACGGGGGTCAACGCCACTCCTCGCCCGGATGTCCCGCCGCGATTTCCGCAGCTTCCCTTTCGGATCATCCTAGTGGCACGCCCGAGATGGCCTCCCCAGCCGTACTGTGGGGTCTGTTCTCCGTGCCCTCGGCTAGACTGTTCCCCCGGCCACTGCCTACGAACGGCAGGACCACGCAGTCGGATACGACTGTACGTCGACCGTAGGAGACAACGTCATGCCGGCAATCGTCCTGATCGGCGCCCAGTGGGGCGACGAGGGCAAGGGCAAAGCTACCGATCTACTGGGCGGACGCCTGCAGTGGGTGGTGCGCTACCAGGGCGGTAACAACGCCGGACACACAGTGGTTCTTCCGAACGGCGACAAGTTCGCTCTGCATCTGATCCCGTCCGGAATCCTCACTCCGGGCGTCACGAACGTCATCGGCAACGGTGTCGTGGTGGACCCGGGAGTGCTGCTCACCGAACTCGCCGGACTCGACGAGCGGGGCGTGGACACCAGCCGCCTGCTGCTCTCGGCCGATGCGCACCTGATCATGCCGTACCACGTGGCCATCGACAAGGTCACCGAACGCTTCCTCGGAGCCAAGAAGATCGGCACCACCGGCCGCGGCATCGGGCCCTGCTACCAGGACAAACTCGCGCGTGTCGGCGTCCGCGTGCAGGACGTGCTGGACGAGAAGATCCTCACCCAGAAGGTCGAGGCGGCACTCGAGTTCAAGAACCAGGTGCTCGTCAAGATCTACAACCGCAAGGCCCTCGACCCGCAGCAGGTCGTCGACGAGGTGCTCGAGCAGGCCGACGGTTTCAAGCACCGCATCGCGGACACGCGCCTGCAGCTCAACGAGGCACTCGAGCGCGGTGAGACGGTGCTGCTGGAGGGTTCGCAGGGCACGCTCCTCGACGTCGACCACGGCACCTACCCGTACGTGACGTCGTCCAACCCGACGTCCGGTGGCGCAGCGGTCGGTTCGGGCATCGGACCCACCAAGATCACGACGGTGCTGGGCATCCTCAAGGCGTACACCACCCGCGTCGGCTCGGGCCCGTTCCCGACCGAACTCTTCGACCAGAACGGCGAATACCTCGCCAAGACCGGTGGCGAGGTGGGTGTCACCACCGGCCGTGCCCGTCGCACCGGATGGTTCGACGCCGTGATCGCCCGCTACGCAACGCGTGTCAACGGCATCACCGACTACTTCCTCACCAAGCTCGACGTGCTCAGCAGCCTCGACACCATCCCGATCTGCGTCGGTTACGACGTCGACGGCGTGCGGTACGACGAGATGCCCATGTCGCAGACCGACGTTCACCACGCCAAGCCGATCTACGAGGAAATGCCCGGCTGGTGGGAAGACATCTCGCACGCCCGGACGTTCGAGGAACTCCCGAAGAACGCGCAGAACTACGTCCTGCGCCTCGAGGAGCTGTCGGGTGCGTACATCTCCTGCATCGGCGTCGGCCCCGGCCGCGACGAGACCATCGTCCGCCGGGACGTGGTTCGGTAGTCCGCGCTCTTCTTCGCTTGACCCGTCGCCCGATGTCACCGCGGTTCCGTCAGATCGAACCGATGTGACATCGGGCGACGGGTAGGTGGTGCGGCAACCTACAGGGTTGCGGGCAGGGACGGCGCGAGGCGCTCCAACGTCGGCTTGCGCCCGTGCTCGATGTGAGCGAACGCGCTGGCTTCCGCGAGTCTCCCGTTTCCGCTGCGGATCGCTTCGACGAGTTCCCGGTGCGCCGCACACGACACCGCGGGATTGTGGTGCCACGTCAGCCGGAACAACCAGTGGACCCGGCCCATCAGCGAATTCATCACCGACACGAGGAGCTTGTTGCCGGACAGTTCGACGACGTCCATGTGGAACCGCGCGTTGACTGCCGGGATCAGGAGGGGTTCGTCGTTTCCGATCAATTCCTCGGTGCGCGCCATCGTCGACAGCAGCGCCTCCATGGATGCACCCCGAGCGACGTTCTCGGCTGCGCATCGTGCCGCGTACGGTTCCAACGCCAACCGCACGTCGAACAGTTCCTCGATGTCGCGTAACGACAGCTGAGTCACGACCGCGCCCCGCCGCGGCAGGATCTGAATGAAACCGTCCCACTCCAGCTGGGGCAACGCCTCGCGGAGCGGGACCCGCGAGACGTCGAACTCCTGCGACAGTTCGCGCTCCCGCAGGCGACTGCCGGGTGGATACGCGCCCGAGATGATGCGCTCACGAATCACGGAATAGATCTGTTTCGGGAGTGGCACGTCCGACAGTCCGCCGGCCACGCCCGTGCCCAGAGGCGACGCCGTGGACTCCGCGACCCCGATCTCGCCGTTCAGGTTCACCGTCATGAACCGATGATGGCATACCAAGCTGAAGTCGACCACCGGACGCGTTTCGTGACAGTGCTGGTCAGAGGGATTAACCCGAATGTAACGCTCCACGCTTGGCGCTCGGGTTCCGCGCTTGGTAGACCATATACATCCGGCCCGGCAGCGCAGTGTGGCGCAAATTCGGTCGCCGCTCACTTCGTCGAAAGCTTCGGAACTACCCTCTCCATGCGGAAGGATTCCCGTGTCCACTGAACGAAAAATGCTTGCTCGCAAGGGTTTCGGGTATGCGCTGATCGGCCTGTCGGTCACCTTTTCCTTGGTGGCGTGCACCAGCGCAGCCAGGACCGACGCAGGAGGCGGACCGGGCGACCGGCCTGTCGTCCTGGCCTACCAGAATCAGATCTCCACGCTCGACCCCATCCGCGCCGACTACGCTCAGACGAACTTCGTCGACCAGGCCTTGTACGACACCCTGGTCACATACGACGCCGACAACGAGATCGTCGGTCAGCTCGCGTCCGAGTTCGTCCCGTCTCCGGATGCGCGATCGATCCAGATGACCCTGCGCGGGGCTACCTTCCACGACGGTGCCCCCGTCACCCCCGAGGACGTCCGTTACACACTCGATCGGACGGCGGCGCTGGGGCAGGGTATTGCCGGTCAGATGACTGGATACCTGGGTACCACGGTCACCGGTCCGCGGAGCCTGACGATCGAACTGACGGAACCGAACTCGCTGTTCCTCGGCGCTCTCTCGAAGATCTACATCCTCAACTCGGCCCTCGTGAAAGCCAACGAGGGGACCGATCGGGGGCAGGCCTATCTCGCGGGACACGACGCCGGGTCCGGGCCCTACTTCCTGGCGGGCCCGGGCGGTACCGACACGTACACGCTGACACGGTTCGACGACTACTGGGCGGGCGACGCGGGTCGTCCGGCCTCGCTCGTCTATCGGCGAATCGACGAGAGCGCCACGCAGAGTGCGGAACTGAAGGCAGGCAACATCGATGTGTCCTTCGGGCTCACCAACGCCGACGCCGAGGCGCTGGACGGCTTCTCCGGCGTGACGGTGCAGAGTCAGCCCGTCAACCTTCAGGCGAACATCTTCTTCAACGTGATGAACGGGCCGACGGCGAACAAGGCCGTACGACAGGCCATCCAGCTGGCGTACGACTACACCGGTGGCCTCGCCACGATTCGTGGTGGCAACGGCAGCATCGCCACCGGCCCGCTGCCCGGACAGTTCTCGTGCCGGCCGGAGATGCCCGCCTACGGGCAGGATCTCGAACAGGCGAAGAAGTTGCTCTCCGACGCCGGAATGTCCGACCTCACCCTCACCATGAAATTCCAGCCCGTCTTCAAGGAGCAGGAACGCGAGGCGACGCTGCTGCAGTCCAACCTCGCGCAGATCGGTGTCACGCTGGATCTCGAGCCCATCGCGTACGCGGATTATCTGTCCGCTCTGAAATCGCCCGACTCGATTCCGCAGATGATGCTCGCCACCGACTTCGCGCAGTACCCGGATCCCGGAGTGATGCTCGTCAAGACTTACAAGTCGGACCAGGTCGGAACGAACAAGTCCGGCTACATCAATCCCACGGTGGACGAGTTGCTCGGCCGCGCGGCCGAGACATCCGATGCCGCGGCGCGGTGTGACCTGTACAAGCAGGCTCAAGAGGATATTCGCAACGACGCGGTGGCCGTCAACATGTACACCCTGGGGCAGACCACCGCTCACAGCAACAGGGTGACCGGTGTCGGTCCGGCGGTCGTGGGCAGCGGAGTCTGGGTTCCCGCGATCCGCGTGGCGTGAGGGAGTACCCGATGACGACACTCGACATGCCTCGCGCCGTACATCGCCTCACGGCGCCGGTGGCGTTTCTCGGCCGCAAACTGGGCGCGGCGCTCCTCACCCTGGTCGGACTGGCCACCATCGTCTTCGCCATGACCAAGGTGATTCCCGGGGACGAAGCGCAGGTGGCCGCGGGGGAGAGCGCCACTCCGGACCAGGTGGAAGAGGTGCGTAGTCAGCTGGGACTGGACAAGCCGGCGGCCAGGCAGTATTTCGACTATCTCGGCCGGATGCTCCACGGCGATCTGGGCACCTCGAGTTCGACCCGCCAGCCGGTGCTCGACGACGTTCTCGCGCGACTACCCGGAACGCTCGAATTGGTCTTTCTCGCAATGGTGCTCGCGGTATCCTTCGCGGTTCCGATGGCGACGATCGCAGCGGCGCGATCACGAGGAGGATTCGACAAGGTCAGCCGCGTCGGTGCGATCGTCGCATTCGGGCTTCCCGGTTTCTGGCTCGCGCTGATGTTGCAATGGGTGCTGGGCTCGTGGCTGCAGATCCTGCCGATCTCGGGACGTATCTCGGTGGGCGTCGAGGTCCCGCACCGAACGGGCATGACACTCGTCGACGCCACCCTCGCCGGAGACTTCGCCGCGTTCAGCAATGCGTTTCAGCATCTGATGCTGCCCGCGTTCGTGCTTTCCGTCGCCGTCGCCGCACAGATGTTCCGGGCTCTCCGTGCCGATCTCCTCCGGGTCCGGGGCCGCGATCACATGACCGTTGCCCGAGCGAAAGGTGTTCCAACCCTGCGTCTGTGGACCAGGCATGCACTTCCCAACGCGACCGGACCGCTTCTGAACATCATCGGCATCGAGATCGGCATGCTCGTCGGTTCCGCGATCTTCGTCGAGTCCGTGTTCGGGTTGTCCGGGGTCGGCGACTACCTCTCCAATGCGGTCAGCCGCAAGGACATCACCGCGGTCATCGGCACCGTCACCGTCGTCGGCGTGATCGTCGTCGTCGCGAACTTCATCGTGGACATGCTCCAGCTGGCCCACGACCCCCGGCTGCGTACACCCGGAAAGGTGCAGTGAGTCCGATGAGTATTGCAGCGAATGTCACCGGAGTGACCGGAGTGGTCGGCCGATGGAGATCCGCCTCGATTCGCGGGCGTCGACGCCGATCGAGATGGGGACTTCTCGACGTCGTCGTCGTCGGTGCTGTCGCCGTGATCGTGGTGCTCGCCGTCGCCGGTCCCTGGATCGCACCGGAATCCGTCTACCGGTCGGATATCGCGAACGCCCTTACCGCTCCCAGCAGCGAACACTGGCTCGGGACCGACGACCAAGGGCGCGATGTTCTGTGGCGCACGATCGCGGGCGCCCGGTCGTCGGTGCTGTCCGCGGTTCTGGTCGTCGCCGCGTACTCGCTCATCGGAACGGTTCTCGCCACGATGGCCACGGTCGGCGGACGGTGGCTCGACGAAACTCTCATGCGAGTGACGGACATCGGGTTCGCTCTTCCCGGACTCGTCGTGGCACTGGGTATCGCCGCTGCACTCGGTCCGAGCCTGAGCAGCGCTCTGATCGCGATGATCGCCACCGGCTGGCCGTACACGGCGCGACTGCTGCGCGGGGTGATGCGCGAGACGATGGCGTCGCCGTTCGTGGACGGCGCAGTGGTCCTCGGGGTCGGTCGATGGCGCCTGATGACACGGCACGTGCTGCCGAACTCGCTCGACGTCATGACCGTCAAATGGGCAGGGGACATCGGCAACACCGTTCTGGTGCTCGCGGGTCTGTCGTTCATCGGTGTCGGCGCGCAGCCGCCCAGCGCGGAGTGGGGCGCGGCCGTCGCCGGCGCACGTGACTACCTGTCGACGGCCTGGTGGGCTGCGCTCGTGCCGGGCATCGCGATCGTCATCACGGCCGCGGCCTTCGGCCTGCTCGGTGACATGTTGCACGAGCGGCGCGACCCTGCACGACAAGGAGCGTGATCGAACATGACGACAGAAACAGTTCAGCGCACGGCACTTCTCCAGATCTCCGGGCTGACCATCGACACGGAGCCGGGCGGCACGTCCGTCCGGTTGGTGGACGGCGTGGATCTCACGGTGGCGGCGGGCGAGCGCGTGGCTCTGGTAGGCGAATCGGGTTCGGGAAAGTCGGTGACGGCACGCGCACTCATGCGTTTGGACGGTTCACTGACGATCGGCGGTTCGATTCGGCTGGGCGACACGGAGATCCTGGCGCAGACCGAACGCCGCCTCAGCACGATCCGGGGCAATCGCATCGGGATGGTGTTCCAGGACCCGATGGGTGCGCTCGACCCGCTGCAGTCGATCGGCGCACAGGTGAGCGAGCCACTCCGGCAACGCGGCATCAGGAAGAAGGACGCACTGCGGCGGGCTGCCGAGGTGCTGAGCGAACTCGGGGTGGTGCGTGCGCACGAACGACTCGGCGCCTATCCGCACGAATTCTCCGGGGGCATGCGGCAACGGGTAGTTCTCGCGATGGCCCTCATCGGTGAGCCGGAAGTTCTGATCGCCGACGAACCGACGACCGCACTCGATGTCCGAGTGCAACAACAGGTGCTGAATCTGCTCGACGAGGTCACCCGTGAACGAGGGCTCGGCCTCCTGTTGATCACGCACGACCTCGGGGTCGTCGCCGGACTCGCCGACCGTGTCGCGGTGATGTACTCGGGGCGGATCGTGGAGGATCGTCCGGTCCGAGCACTGTTCGCGGACCCTCTGCACCCCTACACCGCAGGACTGCTCGCTGCGGTGCCGAGGCTGGATGTTCATCCTTCGCGGATGACCACCATTCCCGGTGCGCCTCCGTCACCGGCGCTGCGGCCCGCCGGTTGCCCCTTCCATCCGCGATGTCCTGTCGCGATGGAGCGCTGCGCGAGTGAAACCCCACCGACGACGGCGACCGCTGACGGCGGACGTCTCGCCTGCCATCTCGATCAAGGGAGCGGGAACTGATGAACGGGACACCTCTTCTCGACATCCGAGCTCTGAACAAGTCTTTCGGAGGATCCCGCGGCAGCAAGGCGCTCGATGACGTGTACCTGTCGGTACCAGAGGGCGGAACGTTCGGGCTGGTCGGCGAATCCGGTTCCGGCAAATCCACGCTCGTCAAGTGCATCGTTCGGCTCGAGCGACCGGACTCCGGGACCGCCACCTTCGAAGGGCGTGACGTCCATGCGCTCCGGGGCGGAGAGCTGCGCCGGTTTCGTCGCGACGTCCAGTTGGTCGCGCAGGATCCGTACGCCAGCCTCAACCCTCGGATGACGGTGGAGCAGATCGTCGGCGAGGGACTCGTCGTGCACCGGCTGGCCCGTACCCGCGCGGAGCGGCGCGAGCGGGTCGCGCAGACCCTGATCGAGGTGGGTCTCGACCCGGATGCGATGGGCCGATTGCCGGCGACGTTCTCCGGTGGACAGCGGCAGCGTATCGCCATCGCGCGTGCCCTGATCCTTCGCCCGAGGTTGCTCGTGTGCGACGAACCGGTGTCGGCCCTGGACGTCTCGGTACAGGCACAGGTGATCAACCTGCTGGCGTCCCTGCACGAGGAGCTCGGTTTGACGATCTTGTTCATCGCGCACGATCTCGCGATCGTGCAGCAACTCTGTTCTCAGGTGGCGGTCCTTCGATCCGGCGTGGTGGTGGAGGAAGGGCCCACCCGGCAGGTGTTCTCCACTCCACGTCACCGATACACCCGCGAACTGCTCGAGGCGGTGCCGGTTCCCGACCCGGATCTGGCACGTGCCGGGCGAACCATCCCCGGTGGCGTCCTGACTCTGCCGTGAGGCCGTCGAGTCTCGGCCTCTCATTACATCGATCATCCCTGACGGAAGTAGGTAGACATGCGAATTGGTGTAGACGGACGCAAGATTCCCGAGAGCCGCACTCGGGGTCCCGTGAACAGCCTCGAACACGCCCACGAACTGGGTATGGCCGGCTTGTTCTTCCGGACCGTACTCGATATGAGTCCGGCCCTGGACGCCGCTGAACTGCGCGACATCCGATCCAAGGCAGACGAACTGGGTATGTACCTGGAGACCGGTCTGGGCAAGGTCAATCCCTACGCGAACCCGGAGGCGCCGGAGCTGCGCGCCGTCGGCGACGGTGACATCGTCCTCGGCTTCCGCCGGATGATGGAAGCCTGCGCGGCCATCGATTGCCGTGAGCTCTGGGTGGCCACCGCGAACTACAAGTCGGCGTACCGCGGCCGCTGGGCATACGACCGCTTCCGCACCGACGTGGCGTGGACGGAACAGCTGGCTGCGACGGCGCGTTTCCTCGGAACACTGGCTCCGATCGCACGGGACCTCGGTATCCACCTCAACCTGGAAACACACGAGGAGATCACGTCGTTCGAACTCGTCCGGCTGGTGGAGGCGGCCGGCTCGGACGTGGTCGGGGTCGTGTTCGACACCGCGAACGTGCTTCAACGCCTCGAACATCCTGTCTGGGCGGCCGAACGGCTGGCACCGTACGTGCGTCAGACACACATCAAGGACGCCGCGATCACCCACACCGAGGGCGGTCTCGCCTATCAGATGCGCCCATGCGGCACCGGCGTCGTCGACTTCGATCGCATACTGCCGGTACTCGCGGCGGCGAATCCGGCGCTCAATCTCACGATCGAGAACGACGAGTCGCTCGACGACCTGCCGCGTCCCCGGCGGATGATGCTCATCGAAGCGTTCGACTCCGAATTCCTCGACGGCCACCCCGATCTGACGGTTCAGGAGATGGCGGCGTACGTGGACATGGTGCAGTCGTACGACCGGCAGATAAGGTCGGGGGAACGGATCGACAACGCCACCTATGCCGCGCTGCCGTACGGCTACGCGGAGACGGTGTCGTACATCAGGTCGAGTGCCGACCACGTGCGGAGTGTGTGTGCAAAACACGATCTTCCGGTCGAATCGGACACGAAGGCAGGCAATCTCGCGGAGTCGGCGCGGTGATCGTCGGCGACGACGTCGGCACCGTTCGCCGGGACATCGGAGCGTGCGCGCGTGTGCTGGGCGAGGAATCAACCCCTCGGGAGACCATCCGCACGGCGTCCGGTCTCGGTCTACGGCACGTGGAGTTCGCTTCTCCTTTTGCGATTTCGCCCGCGCTCGATCCGACCGCCTTTCGGGCACTCGCCGACTACGGACGTTCACTCGGTGTCCGGCTGAGCTGCGCGCTGGGAATGGTGTCCGCCGGGCATGCCGAACGAACCACGCGATTCCGCGAGGCAGGGCGAGGCGATCTGGTGGCGGGACTGAGCAAGGCGTTGACGGCCATCGGGGAACTCGACACCGACTACGTCCAGGTCGTCGTGGGGATGCTGGACGACCGCTATGACGCATCGGTCGTGTGGCCTGAGCAGCTCGACGCCACGGCGCAGTTGTATCGGAACCTGTCCCCGGTGCTCACCGACCTGGGCCTGAAACTCGCGGTCAAGACGCACGAGGAGATCACGTCACACGAAATCCTCCAGCTCATCGACGCCGTCGGCTCCGACCATCTGGCGGTGGGCCTCGATCCGGTCAACCTGCCGGTGCGAGGCGAGGATCCGGAGCTGGCGACCGCCCGGCTCGCCCCGCACGTCGCCCGGATTCACTACGACGACGCGTGGATCACCTTCACCGGTCGCGGTCTCGCGCGACGGTTGTGCCCGGGCGGTCAGGGCGACATCGACTGGGGAGCGATCTTCCGGATCCTCGACGGCGCAGGCTCCAGCGCGCCGGTCCTCGTCGACCTGCACCGCGGAGAGTTCGAGATGCCGGTGTGTGACGAACGGTGGCTGCTGCAGAACAGCGACGTCTCACTGAGAGAACTCTCGATACTGTCGTCCCGGGCGCGGCCCGACCGGCCTCCGGTGATGGCAACAGCGCCGCGACTGCGGGCTGCGCTGTCCGAACTGGCGACGATGACGCGCGGGACGGCGGCATGACCGCGATGTTGCTGCACGGGGCCACAGTCGTGACCGTGGACCGTGAACGCCGGATCATCGAGGACGGCGCCGTCCTGATCGACCGTGGCCTCATCAGCGCGGTCGGTGACAGCCAGGCGCTCCTCGCCGTCACGGATCCGTCCGTCCGCCGAATCGACTGCCGGGGCAAGCTGGTGATACCAGGGCTCGTCGACGCCCACGGTCACGCCGGCCACTCGCTGATCAAGACGCTGGGATGCGATAGCCCGACGTTCTGGATGCGCACCGTCACACCTGCGTACTTCCACGCGACGACACCGGAGTACTGGTATCACGACGGGCTCGTGTCCGCGCTCGAGCGCGTCCGCGCCGGAGTGACGTGCGGAGTCAGTGTCATGGGATCACAGCCCCGCAGTGACGATCCCGAGATCTCACTTGCTCACGCGCGCGCCTACCGGGAGGTCGGAATACGCGACGTCGTGTGTGTCGGGCCGGCGGGTTTGCCGCTGCCCCATCCGGTCACGCAGTGGTCCGGCGGGGTTCCCCGTCGACGTGAGGTCGGATTCGACGAGTTGCTGTCCGGCGCGGAATCGGTGATCGAGACGGTGAACGGCTACGAGGGCGATCTCACGTCGGTGTTCCTGACACCCTTCACGATTGTCCCTTCGGTCGATCCGTCCCACCCGTCGCGACCCGACGTCGCCACCCATCTCACCGAGGACGATCGCTACCAGGCGCGCCGGGTCAGGGAGGCGGCGGAGCGCTGGGGTGTCCGCATCCACTCGGATGCCTTCGGTGGCATGGTGCGGCTCGCGGCGAAGGATCGGGAGAACGCGCTCCTCGGGCCGGACATCCATCTGCAACACTGCACGGGTTTGTCTGCCGAGGAGGTCGCGATCCTGGCGGAGACCGGGACGTCCGTGGGCCATGCACCGGGAGGACGTGCGCCGGTCCCTCAGATGTTGCAGGCAGGCATCACCGTTGCGATCACCACCGACGGTTCGTCGCCGCGCCGTCCCTTCGACCTCTTGCAGGCCGCGCGCGCCGCTCAGGCCGCCAATCAACTTCTCGCCGACGATCCCTACCTGCTGCCACCAGGTCGATTGCTCGAGATGATCACGATCGATGCTGCGGCGGTCCTCGGAATGGCCGACTTCATCGGATCCATCGAAGTGGGTAAACGCGCCGATCTCGCGATTCTCGACATGCGCAAGCCGCATCTCGTACCCAACTGGATGCCGGTGCATCGCCTCGTCTACGAGGCGACCGGAGCCGACGTGCAGACGGTGATCGTCGGGGGAAGGGTGGTCATGGAAGACCGCATCGTGTGCGGAGTCGACGAGACGGCGGCGCTGGACGAGGGGGACCGGCACGCCCGATTGCTCGTCGAACGCGCCGGCCTGGCGCACCACCTCACCGATCCCGGATGGCGAAGCAACAGGCGTGAATTCGACGGGCCGATCGAGGTGCCGGTGCCATGACGGAACCTGTGGTCAGAATGACGGCGGCCCACATCCTGGCCTATCGTGACGGCGACCACGTGCTCGTCTCCGACGGAGAGATCGTCTATCGGGGCGCGCGGATCCTGCACGCGGGACGGGGATGGGACGGCCCGGTCGACGAGACGGTCGACTGCGGTGATGCTCTGATCATGCCGGGATTCATCGACCTCGATGCGCTCGCAGACATCGATCACGCGCTGCTCGATTCCTGGGCGACACCCGATCTGGCACTCGGGCTGCAGTGGTCGGCCGACTATTTCCGATCGGGGCGGCGCGACGTATTCGACGCACCCGAGCGTGCCGTCATCCGCGAATACGCTCTGTCGCAGCTTCTTCGGCACGGAATCACCACCTTCATGCCGATCGCCTCCGAGTCTCACAGCAAGTGGGCGGAGACCTATGAGGACATGGTCGAGGTGGCTCGGATCGCGAAGCGTCTCGGAATTCGGGGATACCTCGGTCCCGCCTACAGGTCCGGTGTCAACGTCGTCGACGGTGGACGCCGGTCGGTGCTGTTCGACGAGGAACGGGGCCGAGCCGGGCTTCGGGACGCCGAGCGCTTCCTCGATCATGCCGCCGACCACGGCGGCGATCTTGTGCACGGCGCTCTCCTGCCCTGCCGGATCGAGACGCTGACAAGGGAACTGATGGCGGCGACCGCACAGGTGGCGATCGCCCGCGACACGGTGGTGCGACTGCACTGCATGCAGGGTGAGGTGGAGTTGGCGCTGCTCGACGAGTGGTACGGGATGCGCCCCGTCGAACTCCTCGAGACGTCCGGACTTCTGGAGACGCGTCTGCTGGTGCCCCACGGCATCCATCTCGGGGCACCGGGCGGTCAGGGTGGGCAGGCCGACCTGCGGCGCCTGGCGGAGGCGGGTGTCACGATCGTGCACTGCCCGATGACGTCCATTCGATACGGGGCGGTGCTGGAGTCGTACGACCGGTATCGAACGGCCGGTGTCCACCTCGCTCTGGGAACCGACTCGTTTCCCCCGGACCTCGTCCGCGGAATTGACTACGGGACCCATCTCGCGAAACGGGCTGACGGATCACTTTCGGCGGGTGCCACAGCCGATTACATCCGTTCGGCGACGATCGGCGGTGCTCGTGCCCTCGGCAGACCGGATCTGGGACGCCTGCAGCCCGGAGCGAGCGCCGACTTCATCGTGGTCGATCTCGCAGACTTCGCCATGGGTGTCCGCGACGATCCACTTCGCACTCTCACGATGAACGGATCGGCCCGCGACGTCCGCCGGACGGTGGTCGCAGGTAGCACCGTCATGGTCGACGGCGTCGTCCTCGGCGCCGACCAATCGCGGCTGCAGGCTCACGCGCAGGTCCTGTTCGAACGCATGAGAGCGGCATACAGCGAACGAGACCACCGACGCAGACCGTCGGCCGAACTCTTTCCGCCGACATTCCCCGACATCACGAAAACCACGAAAACCACGACACCGAAGGGGTATTCGCATGATCAATCCTGAGCACTCCCACCTCGTCGACGGCAGTCACTGGGTCAGCCCGTTCAATTTCGACGCCACCGTCCAGTCACAGTTCGACTGGCCTTCACCGTTCGCGCTGATCGACAGCACTCTGCGGAAGACGCTCTTCACCGCAGGCGCAACCACGTCGATGGACGGATTCGTGCGGATCGCCGCGGCGCTCGGTGCCGCGGGGATCCGGGAGGAGAGCGTCAACATCAATTGGGGTGGCGGAGCGTCACCGATGCCGCGCGAAGCGGCGCTCGTTCGCGCCGTCGCCGCCCGGGACTTCGGATTCCGGCTCAATGTGTACGCCGACACCCTGCTGTCGGACGGAGAGAACTACCAGCAGGTCGGCATGAAGGAAACCGTCGATCAACTGCACGAATGGGGAGTGCGCACGTTCGCACCGGGCATCGTCCCGGCACCCTCGGCTGCCGCCCGCTCACGTCAGTACCGCGATCTCGAGAAGTTCTTCGAGTACCTGCGTGAGCTGGGCTGCGACGTCACGATCACACTCGCCAACGTGGGCCGCCGCGACTTCGACGATCTCGTGGCAGCCTGCAACGTCGCCGTCGAACTCGGTGCGCGGCGCCTCGATCTGATGGACTCGACCAGCAGTCTCGGCCCCGAAGCGATGAAACTGTTCGTGCGGACGTTCCGGGAGCGCCTCGTCGACGACGTGCCGATCACGATGCACGTACACGACGACTTCGGTCTCGGCACCGCCACGGCCATCGCGGCCGCAACGGCAGGCGCGAGCCCGGACGTGTCGGTGTCCGGAATGTCCTACCGCGCCGGCTTCGCCGCGCTGGAAGAGGTGGTTCTCGCTCTCGAAGTGCTCTACGGAGTGGACACCGGGATCCACGTCGAACAGCTGACCTCCCTGGCGCAACTCGTCGCGACGGAAAGTTCGGTGAGCCTGCCGCCGCTCAAGCCGGTGGTCGGAGGATATGCCCACCTCAAGCACATGCCCGGCGACGTCATCGCTGCGATCGCCGGGGGACCGGATGTGTTCCCGCCCGTCTCGTCGTGCGTGAGCCCCGCAGTGGTGGGCGGTCGGCAGGAATGGGTGTGGGACAGCCTGACCACCGACCGTATGGCCGACGTGCTGCTGCGGTCGCTCGGACTCGAGGCCGACGCGGAGGAGATCGCGTTCGTCCGCACCGCTCTGGACGACGCGGTGGCAGCGGTGACGTCCTATCCACGCTGGCTGACGGCCGGGGAAGCGGCCCGGGTGGCGGAGGAAAGCCTCGCACTTCATCGGCGTGCGAGCGCCCATGCCTGACACTGCCGTCGTGACACTCAACGCCCTGGACGAGTCCGCTCTGGAGAAAGAGCTGTTGATCTGCACGCCGTCGCGGACCTGGGCAACCGCGGTGCTGTCCGCACGCCCGTACGCCGACCGTGAGGACCTCCTCGCGGCGGCGGCGGCCGCGTGGCGGTCCATGACACTCGACGACGTCGCGGCGGCACTGGAGAACTATCTTCCGCTCTCGGCCCCTCCCGACTCGGCTCATGCCGCTGCCGAGCACGGTGCACTCGTCGCCAGTTCGGCCGGGAGACTCACCCTCCTGCGCCAGCGGGAGTCCCGGTATCGCGCTCGGTTCGGCTTTCCGGTCGTCATCGCGGCGAAGGGGCTCACCCTCGACAGCATCCTGGCGGAGATCGACCGAAGGGTGACCAACGACCGAGCCGACGAGTTGGTTGTCGCCACGCGCCACATGGTCGCGATCGGAGAGGGGAGGATCGCGACGTTGATCGCGCTGTGTGAAGGGCCGGGGTGAACTGCGATACATTCGAGCCGATGATCAGGACTGTCGAAGCGAGTACCCGGGTGCCGGCCGCCCGGTGGTACGACAGCTTCCATGCAGCGGCCGTCGTCCTGGAGGCATTCGGGCACGACCGGCCGGACGCAGGCAGGTGCGTGGCGGTGGTGTCGACGGATCTCGGTGTCTGGGTGTTCGAGGGTGACCCGCGGTCGACGGTCGACGCGTTCGTTCATGCCGTGGAGCGGGCGATCGTCGCCGGCGGGCAGGCGTTCGTGTTGGGATGCGCCAGGGTGACCGGGGTCGATCAGCGGGTGGTCCGGACCCTCCGGGTTCCCGACGGCGACAGGATGGCGGCGGCCGCGGCGCTGGCGCGTGAACTCGTCGGCGACCCGCAGCCTCTGATCAGAACAGCACCGGGTCGTCGAACCCCGGAGCGTGTTCGAGGGCCAGTAGTTCGCGCTTGGTGAGCGTGCCGCCACCGGCGGAGAAGCCGCCCACCTGCCCGCCTGCGGCGAGGACGCGATGGCACGGGATCACGATCGGCAGCGGGTTGCGGCCGAGGGCCTGACCGACGGCCTGCGCGGCCCCCGGCTTGCCGAGTTCCGCCGCGATGTCACCGTAGGTGAGTGTGGTGCCCGGGTCGATTGCGCGGGTGAGTTCGTATACGGTGCAGTCGAATTCGGGGACTCCCTCGAAGTCGAGATCGATCCACCGCAGATCGTCGAGTGCGCCGCCCAGATGTTCGCGTATCCCGTCGATGGCCCGCTGGACCGGCGCAGGCGGCTGGTGCTCCACCGCATCCGGGAAGCAGTGTTCGAGACGCTGCCGGGTGGATTCGGGGGAACCTTCGGGCAATTGCACACCCACGATCCCGGCGGCCCGCCATGCGATGGCGCAGGTGCCGAGGGCCGTGTCGAACAGGGCGATTCCTGTGGTCACCAATCCAGTATGCCTCCCACATCCGACGTTCACCTTCCGTTGACCACGGTTCGGCATCCTCGAAGCTCGCCGACCGAGGAGATGTTTTCGTGTATCTGTCCCGCCGTGCCCTGCTCCGCTCCACCGCACTCGGGTTGCTGGCCGTGCCCGCTGCCGCGTGCTCCGACTCCGGCAGCGCGGGTCCGTCGCTGGTCCGTGACCGACCCACCCTCACGCACGGTGTCGCGGCCGGTGACGTGCGAGCAGACGGTGCGCTCGTCTGGGCGAGGTCCGACCGTCCCGCCACGATGATCGTGGAGACCTCGGCCACCGAGTCCTTCACCGACCCGGTGCGATTCGAGGGTGGACTGCTCACCCCGGACGCGGACGGCACCGGGCGGCTGCGTGTGACCGGACTACCCGCCGGGCAGCAGGTGCA
The DNA here is from genome assembly GCF_030056915.1 of Rhodococcus sp. IEGM 1307. Classification (NCBI taxonomy): domain Bacteria; kingdom Bacillati; phylum Actinomycetota; class Actinomycetes; order Mycobacteriales; family Nocardiaceae; genus Rhodococcus; species Rhodococcus sp. IEGM 1307. The sequence goes on along the minus strand of NZ_JASHKW010000003.1, from coordinate 438,840 downwards.
CTACCGGGTGACCCTCGAAGGTGACGACGGCGCCACCTCGGAGGCGGTGACGGGTGTCTTCCGCACCGCTCCGAGCGCCGCAGGCGACATCCGGTTGCAGTGGTCCGGGGACACGGCGGGTCAGGGATACGGAATCAATCCGGACATCGGCGGAATGCGAATCTTCGACATGATGGCCGCGCGCGACCCACACTTGTTCCTGCACTCGGGCGACGTCGTGTACGCCGACGGTCCGCTGAAGGAGTCCGTCACGCTGCCGGACGGACGCGTGTGGCGGAACACGGTCAGCGAGGCGAAGAGCGTTGTCGCGCAGACGCTGGACGAGTACCGCGGCCAGTACGCGTACAACCTCACCGACGACAACTACCGCAGGTTCAATTCCTCTGTGGCGCAGATCGTTCAGTGGGACGACCACGAGACGGTCAACAACTGGTACCCCGGTGAGGTCCTCGACCTCGACGCGTACACGGAGAAGAACGTGGACGTGCTGGCACAGAGGGCATTCCAGGCGTACCACGAGTGGCTGCCGGTGGAGCCGGCCGACGCGGTCGACGGTCGTGTGTACCGCAAGATCGGATACGGCCCACTGCTCGACGTGTTCGTCCTCGACATGCGCACCTACAAGGACGCGAACGGAGTCAACACCGGTGCGGCCGGGCAGATTCTCGGTGCAGCCCAGAAGGAGTGGCTGATCCGGGAACTCGGTGCGTCCACGGCGACGTGGAAGATCATCGCCAACGACCTCCCGCTCGGGGTGGTGGTCCCGGACGGCGACACCGCGTTCGAGGGCGTCGCGAACGGGGAGCCCGGTCAGCCGTCGGGCCGGGAATCCGAGATCGCCCAGGTGCTGTCGGCGATCAAGGCGGGACGGATCACCGGGACGGTGTGGCTCACCGCGGACGTGCACTACACCGCCGCGCACCGGTACTCGCCCGACCGCGCCGCGTACAAGGATTTCGACGAATTCTGGGAGTTCGTCTCCGGTCCACTCAACGCGGGCGGTTTCGGTCCCAACGACCTCGACGCCACGTTCGGCCCCGAGGCCGTGTTCGTGCACACGCCGCCCGCACCCAATTCGTCGCCGCTCGACGGATACCAGCACTTCGGGGAGGTGTTCATCGACGGGCAGACGTCGGAGTTGCGGGTGGACCTCCTCGACGCGGCCGGGACGGTGCTGTTCAGTCAGCTGCTGCCGCCGCCGGCGCGCTGATCGCCTGGAGAAGGCCAGTCCGGATCTTCTGGACTGCTCGACTGGTCGGGAAAGATCCCGCCGAGTGGGGCGCCGATCCGGAACTGCTCCAGGCGAAACACGCCCTTACCTCCCTCTTTGGGACCGTAGTGCGCGACCGCCGCGGCCAGGAGAGCCATGCATGCGAGGGTGATCAGTGTCGTCATGGATTCGAGCCTCGCCAGAACTGGCTTTGAGTTGAATAGCCAAGAGGTTGATACTGGACTGCATGATGACTCGCGTACTCGGTGCACGCTCCCTGGCCAGGGACCTCGGTAACTGGCAGGACGACAGCGGCCGCCGGTCGGCCGCGAGGCCCGCCTACCGGGCGCTGGCCGACGGGATCCGGTTACTCGTGCACGACGGCCGCATCCCGCTGGGGGTCGCGCTGCCGAGCGAGCGCGAACTGGCGTCGATGCTGGAGTTGAGCCGGACCACGATCACGTCATCGTATTCGGTACTCCGGGACGAGGGGTATCTCATCAGCCGTCAGGGGTCGCGCAGCACCGTCGCGCTGCCGCTGGGGGCACGGCAGAACGGGCTGATGTTCCGGGCGCACCAGCCCGGTTCCGACAGCTCGGTGGTCGACCTCAGCTACGCCGCGATGGCCGCGCCCGCGGAAGCGGTCGAGCAGGCCTACGCCTATGCGTTGCAATCGCTTCCGCAGTTCCTGCCGACTCACGGGATGGAGCCGGTGGGGATCGGCGCGTTGCGGGACGTCATCGCGGCGCGTTACCGGGCGCGGGGGCTGGAGACCTCGCCCGAGCAGATCATGGTCACCTCCGGTGCTCAGCACGCGCTGCGGCTGCTCCTCAACGTGCTCACGGCGCCGGGGGAGCGGGTGCTGGTCGATCACCCCACGTACCCCAACGCGCTGGAGGCGATCCGCAGGGTCGGTGCGCGTCCGGTCCCGGTGCCCGTCCGTCCGGAGGGCGGTGCGTCCGGGGCGTGGGATCTCGACGGAATCCGCAGCGCCGCCCGGCAGACTGCAGCCCGGATGGCGTACCTGATCCCGGACTTCCACAACCCCACCGGACTGTGCCTCGACGCGTCCGGGCGGGCCGAACTGGCGCGGATCGCGCGCGACACCCGCATGACCCTGGTGGTGGACGAGACGATGGTCGACCTGTGGCTGGACGAACCGTCACCGGGGCCGGTCGCGGCGCACGGCAGGGGAGCCGCGAAGTCGGAAGTCGTGACGATCGGGTCGGCGGCGAAGTCGTTCTGGGGCGGGCTGCGCGTCGGCTGGATTCGCGCCGATCCGGCGCTGATCACCCGGCTCGCCGGGGCGCGGGCCGCGGTCGATCTGGGCACGCCGGTGATGGACCAGCTCGCGGCGGCGCATCTGCTGTCCGACGACGAACTCGTCCTCGCCCGGCGCCGGGCGGAACTGCGGGAACAGCGCGGCGCGATGCTCGACGCTCTCGCCGACCGCCTGCCGGACTGGATCCCGACCATCGGTTCGGGAGGAATGTCGCTGTGGCTGCGCATGCCTGCGCCGGTGTCGACGGCGCTGGCCGCGACGGCCCCCAACTTCGGGGTGCTGCTGGCGGCGGGACCGCGGTTCGGGGTGGAGGGCGCGTTCGAGAGGTTCGTCCGGCTCCCTTACGCGCGGACGTCCGACGAACTGCGCCGCGGTGTCGACTGCATCGCGGCAGCGTACGAGACGCTGGCCGTCGACCGAGAGCTCGCGGAACCGTCCCTCGTCGTCTGAGCACGTGAGTGGCGAAGCGTGCCGGAACACGCATCGCCACTCACGTGGGGGTCAGGTCCAGACGGTGTCGATGTCGACGCCCTCGCGGGCAGGCGGGGTGGGTACGCCGGCCGGGGTGCGGGAGAACCGCGGCGCCGGGGCGTGCTGCGTGACGCCGTCGAGATCGATCAGCGATCCGCGGGCGGCGATGTGCTCGTTGGACGGCGCCTCCGCGAACGTCAGCACGGGCGACACGCAGGCATCGGTGCCGAGGAAGATAGCGGCCCACTCGTCGCGGGTCTTCGACAGGAACTTCTCCGCGAAGACCTTCTTCACCTGCGGCCACGCCGAGATGTCCATCTGCTGCGGCAGTTCGGCGGGGTCGAGTTCGAGGCCCTGCAGCAGCAGAGCGTAGAACTGCGGCTCGATCGAGCCGACGGCCATGTATTTGCCGTCGGACGTCTCGTAGGTGTCGTAGAACGGCGCGCCGGTGTCGAGCAGGTTGACACCCCGCTCGTCGGACCAGACGCCGCGGCCGCGGAACGCCCACATCATGTGCGAGAGGGCCAGCGCGCCGTCGACCATGGCCGCATCCACGACCTGGCCCTTGCCGGACGACTGGCGTTCCACCAGCGCCGACAGAATCCCGAAGATCAGGAACATCGAACCGCCGCCGAAGTCGCCGACCATGTTCAGCGGCGGCACGGGACGTTCACCCTTGCGGCCGATGGCGTGCAGGACACCGGTCAGCGAGATGTAGTTGATGTCGTGCCCGGCCGCGCTGGCCAGCGGGCCCTCCTGGCCCCAGCCCGTCATCCGTCCGTACACGAGTCGCTCGTTGCGCCCGAGGCAGACGTCCGGGCCCAGGCCCATGCGCTCGGTGACACCGGGGCGGAAGCCCTCGATCACGACGTCCGCGCGCTCGATCAGACCGAGAACCTTCTCCACCTGCTCGGGGTCCTTCAGATTGGCCTCGACGACGCGACGACCCCGCTGGATCTGGTCGTACGGGCCGTCCGGCGGAATCACTCCGGGACGCTGGACGCACACCACGTCGGCGCCGAGATCGGCCAGGAGGGCGGCGGCGTGCGGGCCCGGTCCGAGGCCTGCGAATTCGACGACGCGAATGCCCGCGAGGGGGCCCTTCTTCTCTGTAACTGGAGCAGACACGCGAGTTCCTCATTCCGGTACGAGACAACCTGTCGAATCGACGTTAACTTGCGACCCTCGGTCCGTGTGCCCCGGGTCACGGGATACCGCCGTCAGTGAGCCCGCGCTCTTGCCTGCCCGCGGGTGCGCGGGGCACAGTTGATTCATGAGTCTTCAGGGTGAGCTCGTGAGTTTCGTGGCCAGCACCGATCTGGACGTCTCGGAGATGTTCTACGTGGAGACCCTGGGGCTGACGCTCGTCTCACGGGACGAGTTCGCGTTGGCCCTCGATTGCAACGGCTCCCTGCTCCGGGTCACGCTGGTGCAGGCGAAGGCCGACACCGGGTACACGGTGCTGGGGTGGAAGGTCGGCGACCTGAACAAGGTCGTCGAAACACTGCGCAGCAAGGGCATCGAGTTCACCGAGTACCCGGGCATGGATCAGGACGAGCACGCCGCCTGGCGCGCCCCGGACGGCATCCGCGTCGCGTGGTTCCGGGACCCGCACGGCAACGTGCTGTCGCTCTTCGAGGAACCGAACTGACCGGCGTCAGCGGCGGGCCGCACCGCGGCCGGCGAGCAGTGCCTCGGTGGCGTCCCACAACCGCGCGGCGAGTTCGGCGTCACGTGCGTCCTTGCTCGGGTGAACAACCTTGCAGCCCTTGACGTATTCGCCGGTGAACTTGCCGCTCTCCGTCGCGGTGGCGGTCCAGACCACCGTGTCCGCTGCCTTCGCGACGTCCGACGCGAACGGGGTCAGGAGTGTCCCCACCACCTGGTAGCCGAACAGACCCCGCCCGAGGGAGGTGCCGCGGACGAACCCGGGGTCGGCGCAATTGACGACCAGCCTCGCCGGATCGGACCGGCGCGCCAACTCGCGGGTGAACAGGGTCAGGGCGAGTTTGGAGTTGTTGTACGCACGCTGGCCGTGGAACGTGTCCTTCGTGCCGTCGAGGTCGTCGAAGTCGAGGTGCCCGCCGCGATGTCCCGACGAGCTGACGTCGACGATGCGTGCCGGATGCCGGTAACCGGCGGCGTCGGCGGTCGAGGCCTGCGCCATCGCCGGAGCCAGCGACGTCGCCAGCACGAACGGCGCGAGATAGTTCACGGCGAACATCTCTTCGAAGCCGTCCACCGTCAGTTGACGATGCCCCACGTCGATGCCCGCGTTGTTCACCAGCACATTGATCCGCGGGAACCGGTGCAGCAGTTCCTCCGACAGCCTGCGTGCACGGTCGAGCGAGGACAGGTCGGCGAGCGCCGAGTTCAGCCGGTCGCGGTCGGTGTTCTCGGACAGTTCGGCGATCACCGCGTCGATCCTGTCCTGGTCCCGGCCGACCAGAACGACGGTGGCCCCGCGGCGTGCGAGTTGGCGGCAGGTCTCCAGGCCGAGCCCCGAGGTGGCACCGGTGACCACCATGGTGCGGCCTGCGAGATCGTTCGACTCGGTCATTCTCGCCTCCCGAATGCAGGTCTCTACGAGACTAGGGCAACCGGGAGGGTCGCACCGGGGAACGAAAACACCGCGAATCCGCCCGCGACTGCCGCCGGCTAGCGTCGGTGCTCGTACCCCAGCCAGGCGCGTCGACGCTCACCGAGCGGATCGTTCTCCACCCGGCTCGTCGCGTCGATGATGAGCGTCTCGCGGCGCTCCGGCGAGTACCGGGGCCATCCGGGTGCCGGGGTCCCGTGCCGGGCGAAATGCAGCCAGTGCGACTGAACGGTGTCGGTGACGGCCCGCAACCCGCGGCGGCCCCCGAGCGCGGTGAGCAGCCGCGCCCACGGCCCGGTCAGCCCGAACACCGCGTACATCTCCGTCGCGTGGGTGGCGCCCAGCCCGAGGATGTGAAGCAACCGGGGTGCGAAGTCGTACCGGTAACTGTAGGTCGGTGCGACGGTCGTGTGACCCTGCGCGCACAGGACGGACGGTTCCCAGAAGGTGACGTCACCGCCGAGGTCCGCGGCCGCACGCCTCCCGGGATAACCGGGGTAGGCGGCGATGGCCCGTTCCTTCACCGACGCGTCCACGTGCGAGAACATCTTGTCGATCCGGGCGGGATCGGTGGGCAGGATGTTCAGGAACCGGGGAAAGACCCTGCCCTCGTGGCGGTTCGTGCCGATGATCAGCGGAACCGGGTGCCCGGAACCGGACGCGAAGCAGTCGAGCGGATGCGTGGGAAGGAAGAAGCCGTCGACGACGGGCGCGAACGCGCGGGTTCCCGGTTCCTCGTCGGCGCCCCGGTGCGCCAGTGTCGTCCCCGCTTCGACGAAGTCGGCCGGGTCGGCGGTCGCGAGCCACGTCGCGGCCTCGGAGAGCGGGACCCCGGCGATCTCGAGGAATTCGCGCGACCACCGCGCCGCCCGCTCGGGGTGGTACGCCGACGCCACCGGAGGGCTCTCCGCGATGGCCCGCGCGAACAGTCCTTTCGCGGCGGGGGTGGTCATGAGTGTGGTGACGGCGTTGGCGCCCGCGGATTCGCCGAAGACGGTGACGTTGTCGGGGTCGCCGCCGAATTCGGCGATGTTGCGTTGCACCCATTCGAGTGCGGCGACCTGGTCGCGGAGTCCGAGGTTGGAGTCGAAAGGTCGTTCGGGGGTGGAGAATTGGGTGAAGTCGAGGTATCCGAGCGATCCGAGGCGGTAGTTGATCGACACGTACACGATGTCGCCGCGGCGGACCAGCGATTCGCCGCTGTAGAGCGCCGAGGACGAAGACCCGCCGGAGTAGGCGCCGCCGTGGATGAACACCATCACCGGTCGCGGCGACTCGGATGTGGACCCGGGGGCGAGCACGTTGAGGGTGAGACAGTCCTCGTCGGTCCCATCGCCCTGCGGTGCGGGGGACCCGAAGTGGAAGGCCCGCCGGACCCCCGACCACGGTTCGACCGGGTGCGGGGCCCGCAACCGCAGCGGCCCGACGGGGGGAGCGGCGTAGGGGATACCCCGCCAGGCAGTCAGGTCGTCGATCCGGCGTCCTCCGACGGCGCCGGCTTCGGTGTGGACCTCGAGAGCGCTCACAGGCCCTGCCCGTAATAGCCCCGGTACCCCTCCCAGGCCAGCCTGCGCTCCCGGCGCGGATCGTCCTGGACGGTGGTGACGGTGTCGAACACGAGTGTTGCCCTCCTATCGGTGTCGTACTGCGGCCACGACGCCAACGGTGTTCCCTGCGAGGCGAAGTGCAGCCAGTGCCGCTGCACGGTGTCCGTCACGTCCTTGAGCCCGCGACGACCGCCGGGCAGGGTGAGGCCGCGGCCGATCAGGGTGTCGGCGATGTCGAACACCGCGAACAACTCGAATCCGTGTGTGGCGTCCAGTCCGAGCCATTTCATGGCGCGCGGAGCGAAGTCGAAACGATAGCTGAAGGTGGGGGCGAACGCGGAATGGGCCTCGGCCAGTTCGACCGACGGCTTCCAGAACGTGAGGTCGCCGCCCAGGTCGGTGGCCGCGTCCGGCGCCGGGTAGCCGGGATACGCGGCGGTGACGCGGGCCTCGGCGCCGGGGTCGGTGAGTGCGAACATCCGCCCGATCCGGTCGGGGTCGGTCGGCAGCGCGTCGAGGAGTTTCGGGAACAGGGTGCCCTCGCGGGCGTTGGTACCGATGACCAGCGGTACCCGGTGCGCCGAGCCGTCGGCGAACGCGTCGAGCGGCGGCTTCGGCAGGAAGTCGCCGTCGATCACGGGTCCGAACGGGTGCAGTCCCGGCGTCTCCGACAGCACTTTCGCGCCGAGACGATTTCCGGCCCGGCCCAGTGCGCCGACCGGTGACGAGGCGAGGGCCTCTGCGGCGGTGTCCGGTTCGGCCCCGAGCAGCGTCACGTAGTCGGATGCCCACCGGGCGGCGCGGTCGGCGGTGGTGACGAGGCCGGGGGCGGAACTCTCCGAGATGGCCCGCGCGAACAGTCCTTTCGCGGCGGGGGTGGTCATGAGTGTGGTGACGGCGTTGGCGCCCGCGGATTCGCCGAAGACGGTGACGTTGTCGGGGTCGCCGCCGAATTCGGCGATGTTGCGTTGCACCCATTCGAGTGCGGCGACCTGGTCTCGGAGTCCGAGGTTGGAGTCGAAAGGTCGTTCGGGGGTGGAGAATTGGGTGAAGTCGAGGTATCCGAGCGATCCGAGGCGGTAGTTGATCGACACATACACGATGTCGCCGCGGCGGACCAGCGACTGTCCGCCGTAGAGCGCGGTCGCCGACATGCCCAGCGTGTACGCGCCGCCGTGGATGAACACCATCACCGGGCGTGCCCCGGACGTGCCGGGCGTGGCCAGCACGTTGAGCGTCAGGCAGTTCTCGCTGGACGGCTGATACTTGCCTGGCCGGAGAGCGGTGAACTTCTTGTGCTGCACGGCGGCGTCGCCGAATTCGGAGGCGTCGAACTCACCGGACCACGGCGTGACCGGCTGGGGTGCGCGCAACCGCAGCGGCCCGACCGGGGGAGCCGCGTAGGGAATTCCCCGCCACGCGACCAGGTCGCCGACGCGCCGGCCACGGACCACCCCTGCGGTCGTCCTCACCAGCGTGTCGGTTGTGAGAGTGTCAGACGCCATGTCGGAAACTATACGGAGACCGCCTGAGGGGGCATTCACCTCCGCCGACGGTGTTCCGTTCAGCTCAGCGCCGCGCCTCCAGCAGCCGCAGCCACACCTCGCTCACGGTCGGGTACGACGGGACCGCGTGCCACAGCGAGTCCAGCGGCACCTTCCCGACCAGCGCGATGGTGGCGGCATGGATGAGCTCGCCGACATCCGTGCCCGCGAACGTCGCCCCGACCAGGGTGTCGGTGGCCCGGTCGATCACGAGCTTGGCGTGACCACTGAAATCGTCGCGCGCCAGTGACGAGCCGGCGACGGCGATGTCGACCTCGACGGTCTCCACGTCCACGCCGGCGTCGCGTGCCTCCTTCTCGGTGATCCCGACGGCCGAGACCTCCGGGTCGGCGAACACCACCTGGGGAACCTGGCCGTGATCGGCGGTCGCCCGGAAGCGGGCCCCCTCCAGCGGCCTGCCCTCGGCGCGCGCGGCGATCACGTCGCCGCAGACGCGGGCCTGGTATTTGCCCATGTGAGTGAGCAGCGCGCGGCCGTTGGCGTCGCCGACGGCGTACAACCATTCGTCCGCCGTCGTCAGGTGGTCGTCCGTGGTGAGGTATCCGTGGGAGTTCAGCAGTCGCGCGTCGAGGCCGAGCGCCGCCGTCGCCGGCGTGCGCCCGGTCGCGACGACGACCTCGTCGACGACGAGCGGCTCCTGTCCCGCCACGTCCAGCGTCACCGGGCCGCCGTGGATGCGGCCGATCCCCGTGTCCCGGGCGTCGGCCCGCTCGACGCCGCGAAGGTCCGCGCCGAACAGGACCCGCGCACCCTTCTTCTCCAGCGAGCGGGCCACCCGCTCACCGGCGAACGGCTCGTTCTTGGGGAGCAGCGCCCGGCCGCGCACCACCATCGTCAGTTCCTCGACGCCGAGGTCCAGCAGCCACGTCGCGCTCTCACAGGCCACGACGCCGCCGCCGATCACGGCGACCCGGCGCGGAATCTCTCTCAGGTTGGTGGCGTCCCGCGAGATCCACGGCAACGCCGCCCGCAGGCCGGGGGTGTCGGGGACCGCGGCGGTCGTCCCGGTGGCGACCACGACGGCGTGCCGGGCGCGCAGCCGGCGGGAATCGCCGACCGTCACCGTGCGGTCCCCGGTGATGCGTGCCGATCCGCGGATGACGTCGATCCCCTGCGAGTCGGCCCACATCACCTGCGAGGAGTCGTCGTGGTTGCCGGTGAACGAGTCGCGTCGCGCCAGCACGGCGTCCACGTCGAGCGGACCGGCCGACACCCCGGGCATGTTGCGCGCCGCCCCGAGGACCTCACCGGGACGCAGCAGTGCCTTGCTGGGCATGCACGCCCAGTAGGAGCATTCCCCGCCGACGAGTTCGTGTTCGATCAGTGCCGCGGTGCGGTCGCTGCCCGCGATGGCGTAACTCGCCGCGTTCTCACCGGCGGGGCCGCCTCCGATCACGATGACATCGAACTCTTCCACGCCGCTCCCCGAGTCAGTCATACCTGTAACCGTAAGCCGGTCGGTGGTGGATGTCAGAGGTTCAGGCGGGCCTCTCGCGTTGTTACCCGCGGGTAGATAGGGTGGCCGAATGAGACGGCAGAAGATTCTGATCACCGGGGCCAGCTCGGGACTCGGCGAGGAGATGGCTCGCCGGTTCGCAGCCCAGGGACGAGACCTCGCGCTGTGTGCGCGACGCGTCGAGCGGCTCGAGTCCGTGCGTGACGAGTTGCGGGCGGCGCATCCCGGGATCACCGTCGCCATCCGCGAACTCGACGTCACCGACCATGACGCGGTGATCCGCGTTTTCGGGGAACTGCGCGCCGAGCTGGGCGGGCTCGACCGCGTCGTCGTCAACGCCGGACTCGGCAAAGGGGCCCGGATCGGAACGGGCCGGGCCGACGCCAATCTCGCCACCGTCCGCACCAACTTCGTCGGTGCCCTGTCGCAGTGCGAGGCGGCGCTCGGCATCTTCCGCGAACAGAACGCCGGGCACCTGGTGCTCGTGTCCTCGATCAGTGCCGATCGTGGTCTGCCCGGCCCGAAGGCGGCGTACTCGGCGAGCAAGGCGGGAGTGTCGGCCCTCGGCGAGGCGCTCACCGCGGAGCTGGCGAAGAGTCCGATCGTGGTGACCACGCTGCTGCCCGGGTACATCGCCACCGACATGTCGGGCCGGGCCGGCGACAGTGCCAAGATGACGGCCACCCTCGACGACGGCGTCGATGCGATGGTCGCGGCCATCGAGAAGGAGACGAACCGCGCTGCGCTACCCGGAATCACATGGCGAGGAATCGACCTCGCATTGAGATTCCTTCCTCATGCATGGACATCCCGGTTCGTGTAGGACTGACCTATGACGACCGCCCAGGAATCCTCGTCCCTCGGCCTGCAGCGTTCGAGGCCGCGTGTCGTCATCGTCGGGGGAGGGTTCGGCGGAATCCACGCCGCCCGGCGGCTCCGCGACGTCGACGTGGACGTCACCCTGCTGGACCGGGGAACCAGCCACCTCTTCCAGCCGCTGCTCTATCAATGCGCGACGGGGTTGCTCTCCGAGGGCGAGATCAGCAGCCCGCTGCGGCACCTGCTGCGTGGGAACCGCAACGTGCACGTCGCCCTCGGGGAGGCGCACGCGATCGACGCCGTCAGCAGGGTCCTGACCGCCAGTCGCTTCGACGGATCCACATTCGACCTGCCCTACGACTACCTGATCGTCGCCGCGGGCATGCGACAGACGTACCACGGGCACGATGAGTACATCCAATGGGCGCCGGGGATGAAGACCCTCGACGACGCGCTCGCCATTCGCCGGAAGCTGATCTGCGCCTTCGAGATGGCCGAATCGCTGCCCACCGCGGAGGAACGCAGGCCGTGGCTGACCTTCGCCGTCGCGGGCGGTGGGCCCACCGGGGTCGAACTGGCGGGTCAGATCCGGGAACTCGCCGTGCACGCTCTCGCCCACGAGTTCCAGTCCATCGACCCCTGCGAGGCCCGGGTTCTGCTGTTCCACGGCGGCGACCGCGTTCTCCCGTCGTTCAATCGGAAACTGTCCGCGGCGGCGCAGCGGACCCTCGACAAGATCGGCGTCGAAACGCACCTCGGGGTGCACGTCACCGACGTCTGCGAGACCAGCATCGAGACGACGGCCAAGAATGCTGCGCGCACCAAGAAGCGCTACGGGGCTCGCACGATCCTCTGGACCGCGGGCGTCGAGGCCGTGCCGTTCGCGGAAGCTCTCGCGAATGCGCTGGGCGTGAAGCAGATTCAGGGCGGGCGCATCGCCGTCGAACCCGACCTCACCGTGCCCGGACACCCGAACGTCTGGGTGATCGGCGACCTGATGTCGCTGAACGACCTCCCCGGCGTGGCCGAGGTCGCGATGCAGGGCGGCAGGCACGTCGGTGGGTGCATCGCCCGCACGGTCGCGGGGGGAACGCCCGACCGCAAACCCTTCAAGTACCGCGACCTGGGGAGCGCGGCGTACATCGCCCGCAGGCATGCGCTGCTTCAGGCGGGCCCGATCCGGATGTCCGGGTTCCTGGGCTGGGTGTCGTGGGGCGCCATCCACATCGCGTTCCTCGCCGGGTACCGCAACCGGTTCGGCACCCTGCTCAACTGGGCCGTCACGCTGGCGTCGCGGACGCGCCGGGAGCGGGCGATCACCTACGGCGATCCGCAGTCGGCGCGTCAGCCCTACGCCGAACCCGCGTCCGAGTCCTGACGTCACCAGCTCCGTGCGTCGAGCCGGTGGCGGGCGAGGACGTTCGCCGCTCGCTCCCGGAGCGCGGCGTGGTCCGGGCTGTCCAGCGATTCGAGCGCGAGGGTGTAGCTGCCGCCGAATCGGCTGAGATAGGCGGAGAGCCGGGTGCGGCTGGTCACGACACCCGGATGCACGGCCCGGGTGGCGATGCCGGTGGCGCGGTGACCGCCGATCGAGACGAGCGCCTCGGGTAGCGGTCCGATGTTCGAACACAGCACGTCCCGTTCGCCGGGTCTGCCCGTGAGGGCATGCGCCACCCGGTCGGGGACCAGTTGCAGCATCTCCTCCGGGAACCCGGCCGGACTCGTCATCGCGGGCGCGGAGAACGCCGCGCGGCTCGCCGCCCGAACGTCCGCGACGGTGTCCTGCGGGCCGACATCCACCTCGACCATGGCGACGGAGTTCGCGGTACCCGACGAGGTGGCCGCGCCCCGCAGGTCCATCGGCACACTGATCGTGAGCGGGCGGGACTCGCCGTCCCGCCGCGCCAATTCGGCCACCACGGCCAGGAACAGGCTGTTCGGGGTTCCGCCTGCCTGCTCCGCGGCGGCGTCCCACCGTTCGGCGTCCACGTCCAGCACCGCCGACACAGGTGAGTGGCAAAGTGTGCCGGGGGACGCATTGCCACTCACGTGCAGGAAGCGGCGGAGTTCCGCGCGACGGGCCCCGCTCACCACGAGACCGGTGACCGCACGCACGGTTCCCTCGGTCACGCGGCGGGCGAGCCGGGTGGCGTCCCACATGTCCGCGACAGCGCCTTCCGCACCTCCCTGATCCGACGGGGGTAGTCCCCGCAGCGCCGCCGCGATGGCGGCCGCCAGCCCGCGCGCATCCGCGATCACGTGCGAACACACCAGCGACAGCACCGTGCCGCCGCCGGCCGGTCGTGCGCACGCCAGACGCCAGGCGGGACCTCGCTCGGGGTCCACCGACAACGAGCCCTGCTCGTCGGCCCAGGCGAGGACCGCCCCGGCCTGGATCTCCGCGTCTTCGACGGGAAAGGCGTCGGTACTCGGCTCGAACCGGGGCCGCGCGCCGGGAATCCGCGGACGCACCACCCGCCTGCCCAGCGGTCCGCGGGCGAAGTCTGCGCTCAGGGCATCGAGGGTCGAGGCGGTCACCTCCCCGTCGGTACGCCACAGGCCCTGCATCACGATCGGCGTTCCCCACCCCCGATGGGTGCGCAGGAACATCTCGTCGACGACGCTCAATCGGGCGCTCACCAGCGAAGTGTACGACCGGTCGAGGTGGTCGCAGGAGGCCGACCTCTGGACAGCCGGCGCATACTGGAAGTGCAGCGCTGTACGGACCGCACACGGAGAACACCATGGTTAGCGTCGAGAAATGGAAGGTGTGGGGTTCCGTCGTGGAAGTCGACGTCACCGAAGGCGCCGCCCTACCCGAGGCTGCAGCGCTGATCGCGGCCGTCATCGACGAGACCGAATCGGTCTGCGACATCCACCGCGGCGACGCCGAGATCCACGCCGTCAACCTCTCGCAGGGCGCGCCGGTGAAGGTCAGCCGGCGGATGTCCGCACTGCTGCGGTCGGCGCTCTGGGCCGCCCGGATGACCGACGGGGTGGTGAACCCGCTCGCCACCGAATCTCCTGACGAGGACCTGATCCCCACCGTGCACCCGGCACCCAGCTTCCTCGACGTCCAGATCGACGACGACGTCGTGTTCGCGCCGTGGGGCGCCTCGTTCGACATCACCGACACCGCCAAGGCCGACACGGTGGACCGGGCGGCGGAACTGGTGGCCCGCCAACTCGAGTGCGGGGCCGCCGTGCGTATCGGCGACGTCGTCGCGACGGCCGGGCACTGTCCCGCCGGCGGCTGGCAGATCGCGGTGCCCGGCGACGGCGAGGTCGAACTGGTGAACGGGACGGCGATGGCGACGGCGTTCGCGCCCCCGGCTGCCGAACCACCCACCGCCACCGAGTGGGAGACCGTGTCGGTGATCGCCGACGACGCGCTCTGGGCGTACGCGGCCAGCGTCGCTGCCCTCGCCCGCGGCATCGGTGCGATCCGCTGGATCGAACAGCACGAGTTGCGCGCCCGGCTGGTGGACCGGTCGGGCCGGGTCTACACCACCGAGAGCTGGTGAATCAGGCCCGTCCGCGCTGACGGCGGTACCAGCGCACCAGGCTGTCCGTCGACGAATCGCTTTGCGTGGCCGGTTCTTCCGCCGCGGTAAGCACCGGCTGCAACTCGACGGCCTGCGTCTTGCCGAGCTCGACACCCCACTGGTCGAACGAGTCGATGCCCCACACGACGCCCTCGACGAATACCTGGTGCTCGTACAGGGCGATCAGCTGTCCGATCACCGACGGGGTGAGCTTCGGCGCGAGGATCGTGGTGGACGGCCGGTTGCCGGGCATGACCTTGTGCGGCACCAGATGTTCGGGCGTTCCCTCGGCCGCGATCTCCTCGGCCGTCTTGCCGAACGCCAGGACCTTCGTCTGGGCGAAGAAGTTGCTCATCAGCAGGTCGTGCATGCTGCCGGTGCCGTCCGCCGTGGGCAGGTCGTCGGTGGGTTCGCCGAAACCGATGAAATCGGAGGGGACGAGCCGCGTGCCCTGGTGCAGGAGCTGGTAGAAGGCGTGCTGCCCGTTGGTTCCGGGTTCGCCCCAGAAGATCTCACCGGTGGACGTGGGGACGGGTGTGCCGTCGGCGCGCACCGACTTGCCGTTCGATTCCATCGTCAACTGCTGCAGATAGGCCGCGAACCGCACGAGGTCGTTGGAATAGGGCAGCACGGCACGGGATTCGGCGCCGAAGAAGTTCGAGTACCAGAGGCCGATCAGGCCGAGCAGGACCGGCGCGTTCTCCTCGAGCGGCGCCGTCCGGAAGTGTTCGTCCACGGCGTGGAAGCCGGCGAGGAACTCCGCGAAACGCTCCTTGCCGATCGCCGCCATCACCGACAGCCCGATGGCGGAATCGACCGAGTACCGGCCACCCACCCAATCCCAGAATCCGAACATGTTGGCCGTGTCGATTCCGAACTCCGACACCCGATCCGCGTGCGTCGAGACGGCGACGAAATGCTTTGCGACCGCTTCGTTTCCGAGGCCGAGACCGCCCAGCAGCCACCGGCGCGCGGCGGTGGCGTTGGTGAGCGTCTCGAGCGTCGAGAACGTCTTGGACGCCACGATGAACAGGGTGGTGGCCGGGTCGAGGCCCTGCAGGCTGCGCACCAGGTCGGCGGGGTCGACGTTGGAGATGAACCGGACGCTGATGCCCGCGTCGGCGTAGTGCCGCAGCGCGCGGTACACCATCACCGGACCCAGATCCGATCCGCCGATACCGATGTTGACGACGGTCTTGATTCGCTCGCCCGTCGCGCCGCGCCATTCACCGGAGCGCACCCGATCCGTGAAGTCGCCCATGCGGTCGAGGACCTCGTGGACGTCGGCGACGACGTCCTGCCCGTCGACGACGAGAGACGCGTCGGCGGGGAGCCTCAGCGCCGTGTGGAGGACGGCGCGGTCCTCGGAGGTGTTGATGTGCTCGCCCGCGAACATCGCGTCCCGGCGTGCCTCCAGGTCGGCACTGCGGGCCAGTTCGAGGAGCAACCCGATGGTGTCGCGGTCGATGCGGTGCTTGCTGTAGTCGATGTACAGGTCGCCGGCCGAGACGGTGAGCTCCTGCCCGCGTGCCGGGTCCTTCTCGAAGAGTTCTCGAAGATGGACGGACTGAATTTGAGCGTGATGATCACGCAATTTCTGCCAGGCAGCGGTTCCGGTGATGTCTGAGCTCACGAGATTTGAGCTTAATGCCCGCGCGTCGAAACTTCCGTGCGAACTTCGGTGCGGCGCATGATGGACGTCATGGATGCTGTCGAACTCATGCGAACCGTTCCCACAACCCTCTTCCTCGGCGGCGAGAAGCGTGACGCCGAGAACGGCGCCACGTTCACCGTTTTCGACCCCGCGACCGGTGACGCGCTCACCGAGGTGGCGGACGCCAGTCCCGCCGACGCGATGAAAGCGCTCGACGCCGCGGTCGCGGTGCAGCGGGAGTGGGCGGCGACGCCGGCACGTGAGCGCGGGGAACTGCTCCGCGCGGTGTTCGAGAAGATCACGGCCCGGGCCGACGACTTCGCGCTGCTGATGACGCTGGAGATGGGCAAGGCGCTGCCGGAGAGCGCGGCGGAGGTCAAGTACGGCGCCGAGTTCTTCCGGTGGTTCAGCGAGGAGGCCGTGCGTATCGCCGGCCGCTACACACCGGCACCCGCGGGGAACGGACGCATCCTGGTGACCAAGCAACCCGTCGGGCCGTGTCTGGCGATCACACCGTGGAACTTCCCGCTCGCGATGGGCACCCGCAAGATCGGACCCGCACTGGCGGCCGGCTGCACGATGATCGTCAAACCCGCCTCCGAGACTCCGTTGACGATGCTCCTGCTCGCCGAGGTGATGGCCGACGCGGGGCTCCCGAAGGGCGTGCTGTCCGTGCTGCCGACGTCGAAGTCGGGGGAGGTGACCGGTCCACTGCTCGACGACCCCCGGCTGCGGAAGCTCACGTTCACCGGCTCGACCGGGGTCGGCCGGATGCTCGTCGAGAAGTCGGCGAAGGGGCTGCTGCGCACGTCCATGGAACTCGGCGGGAACGCGCCGTTCGTGGTCTTCGACGACGCCGACGTGGACAAGGCGGTGGCGGGCGCCGTCCTCGCCAAGATGCGCAACGGCGGCGAGGCCTGCACCGCGGCCAATCGCTTCCACGTCGCGAACAGTGTGCGGGAGGAGTTCACCGCGAAGCTCGTCGACAAGCTGTCCTCGTACACGCTCGGACCCGGCACGGACTCCGACACGACGCTCGGCCCGCTGATCAACGCGGACCAACTCGAGAAGGTCGGGGAACTGGTGCAGGACGCCGTCGGCGCCGGTGCCCGGGTGCGGCTCGGCGGGGTCGCACCGGAAGGTCCCGGTTACTTCTACCCGGCGACCGTGCTGGACGAGATCCCCGCGCAGGCTCGGATCCTGAAGGAGGAGGTGTTCGGGCCGGTGGTCGCGATCGCCGGGTTCGACACCGAGGAGGAGGGCATCGCCGCGGCCAACGACACGGAGTTCGGCCTGGCGTCGTACATCTTCACCCGGGATCTGGACCGTGCACTCCGGGTGGCCGACGCCCTCGAATCGGGCATGGTCGGCATCAACCGGGGAGTCATCTCGGACACCGCTGCCCCCTTCGGCGGCGTCAAAGCGTCAGGCTTCGGGCGCGAAGGGGGCAGTGAAGGCATCGAGGAGTACCTGGAGACCAAGTACGTGGCACTCGAGCCGTAGCGACCGCCGTCGGGGGACGGGCAGGCCGCTTCGGGAAATCAGTGACCGAGGCGGCCGCGCCCGAGGCGCAGCAGCAGCATGGCGAGTGTGTGGCCTTCCTGGCCGAGCTCGTTGAACCGCTCGAGCACCTTCATCTCACGGCTGTGGACGAGGCGGGGACCGCCGGACGCCATCCGGGTGCGCCCGATGAGCTGCGAGACCTCAGCGCGGCGCTTGATAGCGGCGAGAATCTCGGCGTCGAGCTTGTCGATCTCCTGACGGAGAACCTCGATCTCGGCCTCGCTGGTGGGCACAGCGGTTTCCTTGGCGGCTGATGCGACGGTCTGAGTGCTCATTGGTTCGTCTCCCTCTTGTCAGAACTTGGATCGTTGTTTTGGCTCGAGTCGTTACCGATCCAGGCTCGTTTGACGAAAAAAGCCCCGGATCCGGTGCGGACCTCGGGGCTCGTGAGCTGTTCAGTTCACGGGCACCGGAGGCCGGTACCCGTAAAAAAATCGCCACAGGGGGCGCGACGGCGGACTGAACATGTGTACCAGTTTGCCATGGCGGTACCGCGCAGGCCAAGCGGCTGTGACGCTGTCGGTACACGCCGGTAAGTTTGATAGTTGATGAACACTATCTCCGGCACCGCTTCTCCCCTGAGCGCCACGTCGACTCCGCACGCCGCCGCACCGGCGCGCGCAGGGTCCGATGCGCTCCTCCAGGGCCTCAACCCACAGCAACGGGAAGCGGTCGTGCACGCCGGTTCTCCGCTGTTGATCGTCGCGGGTGCGGGCTCGGGCAAGACGGCTGTGCTCACCCGCCGCATCGCATATCTGCTGGCCGAGCGGGGGGTGATGCCCGGTCAGATCCTGGCCATCACGTTCACCAACAAGGCTGCCGCGGAGATGCGGGAACGCGTCGCCCACCTCGTCGGCCCCAGGGCCAACAGCATGTGGGTGTCCACGTTCCACTCGAGCTGCGTGCGGATCCTGCGGGCCCAGGCGGCGCTGCTCCCCGGCCTCAACTCGAACTTCTCCATCTACGACGCGGACGACTCGCGGCGACTGCTGACGATGATCGCCAAGGATCTCAACATCGACACCAAGCGCTACTCGGCTCGGCTGCTCGCCACCCACATCTCGAATCTCAAGAACGAGCTCGTCGATCCCGAGCAGGCGAGCGCCGACGCCGACAAGGATCCGGCGGAACTGCCTCGGCTGATCGCCAAGGTGTACGGGCACTACCAGCAGCGGTTGCGTTCGGCGAACGCGCTGGACTTCGACGACCTGATCGGCGAGACGGTCGCGATGCTGCAGGCGTTCCCCCAGGTGGCGGAGTACTACCGTCGACGGTTCCGCCACGTGCTGGTCGACGAGTACCAGGACACGAACCACGCCCAGTACATGCTGGTGCGCGAGCTGGTCGGCGGAACCGCGGACGGCGAGGACGCGGACCACCGGGTCGCCCCGGCCGAGCTGTGTGTGGTGGGCGACGCGGATCAGTCGATCTACGCGTTCCGCGGCGCCACGATCCGCAACATCGAGGAGTTCGAGCGCGACTACCCGGACGCCCGCACCATCCTGCTGGAGCAGAACTACCGCTCCACCCAGAACATCCTGTCGGCGGCCAACTCGGTGATCTCGAAGAACACCGGCCGGCGTGAGAAGCGGCTGTGGACCGATTCGGGTGTGGGTGAGCTCATCACCGGCTACGTCGCGGACAACGAGCACGACGAGGCGTCGTTCGTGGCGTCCGAGATCGACAAGCTCGTCGATTCCGGCGACGCCAAGTTCGGTGACGTCGCCGTGTTCTACCGCACCAACAACTCGTCCCGTGCCCTCGAGGAGATCTTCATCCGGCTCGGCGTTCCGTACAAGGTCGTCGGCGGAGTGCGGTTCTACGAGCGCAAGGAGGTGCGGGACATCGTCGCGTATCTCCGAGTCCTCGCGAACGAGAACGACACCGTCAGCCTGCGCCGGATTCTCAACACACCCCGCCGCGGCATCGGCGACCGCGCCGAGGCGTGTGTGGCCGTCCATTCCGAGCAGCGGGGCATCAGCTTCGCGGAGGCACTGCGGGACGGCGGTGAGGGCCGCGTATCGCTGCTGAACACCCGTTCCCAGAAGGCCATCGCGTCGTTCCTCGAGCTCATGGACGGACTGCGGGTGCTGCTCCCGCCGGAGACCACTGCGGATGACGTCGTCCCCGACCAGCTCGGCGACATCGGCGACGTCGTCGAGGCGGTCCTGGAGCGGACAGGCTACCGCGCCGAGCTCGCGGCGAGCAGCGACCCTCAGGACGGGGCGCGTCTCGACAACCTCAACGAACTCGTGAGCGTGGCGCGTGAGTTCAGCTCCGACGCGCGGAACGCGGCCGGCCTCGTGGAACCGCCGGAGGACGGCGACGTCGACGCCCGGGACGGTGAACCCGATCCCGGTTCCCTCGCCGCGTTCCTCGAACGGGTGTCCCTGGTCGCGGACTCCGATCAGCTACCCGACAACGATGAGGGCGTCGTCACGCTGATGACCCTGCACACCGCGAAGGGGCTCGAGTTCCCCGTCGTCTTCGTCACCGGGTGGGAAGACGGTCAGTTCCCGCACATGCGGGCTCTCGGCGACCCCACGGAACTGTCGGAGGAGCGCCGGCTCGCATACGTGGGCATCACCCGTGCCCGGCAGCGGCTGTATCTGACGCGGGCCGTCATGCGGTCGGCGTGGGGCCAGCCCATCCAGAACCCGGAGTCGCGGTTCCTGCAGGAGATCCCATCGGATCTCGTGCACTGGCGTCGTGAGGACCCGGGCACCGGTATCGGTTCGGGGGGTGCGATCGGCGGTGGCCGTGCGCGTGGATCGGGATACGGCGGCCAGGGCTTCGGTGGCGGTTTCGGTTACGGCGGCGGGTCGGCGGGCACGCCGAGCTTCGGCGCCGCCCGCTCCCGCAACAACAACCTGGTGCTCACGGTCGGCGACCGTGTCAGTCACGACAAGTACGGCCTCGGCACGGTCCTCGAGACCAAGGGCGCAGGCCCGACCGCGACGGTCACCATCGATTTCGGCAGCGCGGGCAAGGTCCGGCTGATGCTGATCGGTGGCGTCCCGATGGTCAAGCTGTAGAGACACGAAAGACAACTGCGGCGCATGCAATGCATGCGCCGCAGTCGTGTGTTCGGGTGGTGCCGAAAGGTTTCGGTCAGTCCATCTCGGGGCCGAGGCTGATGCCGCGGGAGGCCAGCCAGGGGAGGGGATCGATCTTGTTCTCGCCGGCGAGGTGGACCTCGAAGTGCAGGTGCGGGCCGGTGGAGAAGCCGCGGTTGCCGACGGTGGCGATCTGGTCGCCCGCCATGACCTTCTGGCCGACGGTGACGGTGGAGGTGTTGATGTGGCCGTAGACGGTGATGGTGCCGTCGGCGTGCTTGAGGCGGACCCACATGCCGAACCCGGAAGCCGGACCCGAGTCGATGACCTCGCCGTCGGCGACGGCCACGATGGGGGTGCCGATGGGGGCGGCGATATCGACGCCTGCGTGCAGGGTGCCCCAGCGGCTTCCGAAGTTGGAGGTGAAGGTTCCCACGGCGGGGAGGACGAACAGGGGGCGGCGGGCAGCGGCTTCGCGGGCGGCGCGCTCTTCGCTGAAACGCTGTCCCTTGGCGAGCAGGTTGCTGAACTGCGACAGGTCGGTCGGGTTCGCGATGTTGAGGACCTGCGGGGCGTTCGAATCGGACGCGGCGGTGTCGGCGACCGTGGAGAACTGGGCGGCCTGTGGCTCGGCGGTGGTTCCGATGGTGCTCGACTCGTCACTGGCGAGGGCGACCTCGGAGTGGTCGGAGGAGCTGGACGATCCGCTGGTGACGGCGGCCTGGCCCGCGGCGACTACGGCGCCCGCTGCGACGGCGAGGACTGCGGCGCGACCTTTGAGAGCTGAGGGGGGAGTCGGGATGCGGTGGGCTCCGCGGCGGGAGTGGGAGGGTGCGCCCTCGAAGGACTCGGAACCGCTGCGGGGAGTGAAGCCGGGAATCTCGGACTCGGTGTCGATGGTCTCGAAGCCGGTGCCGGCGTCGACGCTGTCGGGGGTGGAGCGTGTGGACTGCGAATTGCGGAAGAGCATGCGTGAAATCTCAGAACTATCGGTCTCGGGATAACGCTCGACCGACCTCGAGGGGTACGTGGGCGCGACTTCGTCGTTGTGACCCCGCAACTCGTCATCGTGGTGACTCACAAAACGGCTGGCCGTGAACTGGCTGCGATGGTGCATACGCCCGTCCCCCTCCTGCTCGTGACCTGCCTGTGACTTAGACCTTGGCGACGGTAACGAAACGGTTGCGATGCGCGCAACCTGTAACGCGGAGGAACGGCTACATGTGACGGGCATCACAAACTGAGCTGGGGAAACGTCGAACCCACTTTTCGTCTCGGTTCAATCTCGCCCCTGAATACGCGTGTCACAACGTGGGGGAGGCAGTGGGTTAGCGCTAGCGTCGGCCTGTGGCGTCATCAACTCGATCTCCGGACGGGCGTAGGGCCGAGCCCGAACGCATTCCCTCGTCCGGCGGCACCGGTCTGACGGCCGTCGAGGAGCCCGATCCCGCCCGTGCGCGCCGGGGTTGCGTGCTCGCGGTCGTCCTGGGTCTCGTCGGGGGTGTGGGAGTGGCCTCGGCGCCCGTCCTGCACGCCGTCCGTTCGGCCGACGGGGTGGCCGCGCCGTCCGCGATCGGCGCAGCCGCACTGTGGGCTGCCGTCTTCGCCCTCGCCGCATCCGTTCTCGCCGTCCTCGCGCTTCTCGCCCGGCGCACCGCGGTGGCGGGTGCGCTGCTGGCCGGTGCCGGTGCGGTGTCCCTCGGCGCCGCCGTGCTCGACACGCAGCTGTGGACGGACGCCATCGACGCCAATCGACTCGAATTGTTCCGGCCCGAGACGGCGGCCGAGCTCGCCGCCGGGTCCGGCGCGTACGCCGCCCTCGGCGGACACCTGCTGATCGCCTTCGCCGGCCTCCTCGGCATGGTCGCGGTCCACCGGGAATCGCTGATGGACGGTTACGGCGACGCCCGCAGCTCCGAACAGGTCGGACGGGCGACCGGCGCCCGTGTCGGATTCCTGCCGTCCGCGGTCGCGGTGGTCGCCGCCGTCGTGCTCGTCGGCGCGCTGTTCGCTCCTGCCTTCGAGTCCGAGGATCCGGTCATCCTCGTCCCGACGGTCGTGGAGTCGGATCTCGCCGCGTCCGCAGGCGCCGGGCTGCTGGCGGCGGCCGCTCTGATCGTGGTCGCCTCCGCACTGGCGTCCATCTCGCCGCCCGTCGCGTCCGGTGCGCTCGTCGGTGCCGGTCTGTCCGCGCTCGGCGTGGTCGGGACGCGCCTGGTGGCCGGACTCGCCGCGGGCGAACGGATCCAGCCCGGGCCCGGCGCGGTGTGGGGGACCGTCGGCGCCGGTGTCCTCGTACTCGTCGGTGTCTGCATCCCGATGGTCGACCGGGCTCGCGACAGCAGGATCCTGAAGACGCTCGCCACCCCCTCGTCGTCCGCGCCGGCTCAGGGCGGCCCGGCGAAGAAGGGGGCCGTCGCCCCGTCCGCGAAGGGCGTCGCCAAGGCGGCGCTGCGAGCCGAGGCCGCCGCGGCCCGCGCTCGAATCGCCCGCTGGCACGTCGCCGCCGGGACCACCGGAATCGTCACCGCCGTGCTCGCCGCCGCCGGTGCCCTGCTCCCCGTCCTCGACATCCCGGCCGACGCCGTGCGCCCCGATGTCTACGCCACCCGGGTCGTGCTCGTCGCCGCCCTCGTGCTCGTCGTCGGCTGCGTCTGGCTGCTGCTGTCGGAGTTCGCCTCCACCGTCCGGCCGGCGGTCGGAGTGCTGTGGGTGACGATCCCGTTCTCCGTCGCCTCGGTGTCGCAGTCCGTCGTGCTCGCCACCGACGTTCCCGGAATCGGCGCCGGAATCGGCGCGGCGCTGCTGTGGTGTGCGGCCGTCACCGCCGGCGTCACCGGCGTGCTGACGTGGTTCGCCGGTTCGGCGGAACGCGAGGAGATCGACACGTCCGAAGAGCCCTCCACCTCGATCGCGGTCCTCGCGGTCGGTGGCCTCGGGGCGGTTGCCGCGTTCGTCGGACTGGGACTGCCGCTCTTCCACGGGACCGACGCACGCGGCGACGAATACGCGCCCGCGTCGTTCGCGGAGTTCCCGTGGAACCTCGACGTGTGGGGGCGCGTCGTACTGGGCGTCGCGGTGGTCCTCGCAGTGATCGTCGCCTCACGTGCCCGGCCGGCCCGGGCGGTGGCACTCCTGCTCGGTTCGGCCGTTGTGGTGGGGGTATACCTCCTGTCGTGGCCGCTCACCGCGGCCCGGGTGACCGATCCCTCAATGGGGGCCGGTGTCGTCCCGACAACGGTGGGCATAGTGTTGATTGCGGCTGCCGCGGCCCTCACGACACGCAGCAGAAATCGGTGAGGTCCGCCCCGTCGACGGCGGTGAGGCCCGCCTCAATACGTGAGATCGCGTGATGTGGACCACATAGCAGACACGCGGGCGCAGACCGGGCCCGGCAACTGGTTAAAGTCCAAAACAGACCCGCTCCTACCCCTCGAGCGGGTGTCAACGCAGACGAGACGGTGAGCAGATGGATCTCTTCGAATACCAGGCGAAGGAACTCTTCGCCAAGCACGAGGTGCCGACTTCGGCTGGGCGTGTTACCGACACGGTCGCCGGCGCACGCGAGATTGCCGAAGAAATCGGCAAGCCCGTGATGGTCAAGGCGCAGGTCAAGGTCGGAGGCCGCGGCAAGGCCGGTGGCGTCAAGTACTCCGCCGACGCCGATGCCGCCCAGGCCAACGCCGAGGCGATCCTGGGCCTCGACATCAAGGGTCATGTCGTCAAGAAGCTGCTGGTCGCAGAGGCGAGTGACATCGCCGAGGAGTACTACATCTCCTTCCTGCTCGACCGCACCAACCGCACCTACCTGGCCATGTGCTCGGTCGAAGGTGGCGTCGAGATCGAGGTCACCGCCGAGGAGAACCCCGACGCTCTCGCGAAGATCCCCGTCGACGCCGTCAAGGGTGTCGACCTCGCGTTCGCGCGCAGCATCGCCGAGGCAGGAAAGCTGCCCGCCGAGGTGCTCGACGCAGCGGCCGTGACGATCCAGAAGCTGTGGGAGGTCTTCATCAACGAAGACGCTCTCCTCGTCGAGGTCAACCCGCTCGTCCGCACGCCGGACGACCAGATCCTCGCACTCGACGGCAAGGTCACGCTCGACGAGAACGCTGCGTTCCGTCAGCCCGGCCACGAGGCGTTCGAGGACAAGGACGCCACGGATCCGCTCGAGCTCAAGGCCAAGGAAAACGACCTCAACTACGTCAAGCTCGACGGTGAGGTCGGCATCATCGGTAACGGCGCCGGCCTGGTCATGTCGACCCTGGACGTCGTCGCCTACGCAGGTGAGAAGCACGGTGGCGTGAAGCCGGCCAACTTCCTCGACATCGGTGGCGGCGCCTCCGCAGAGGTCATGGCGAACGGCCTGGACGTCATCCTGAACGACGCGCAGGTCAAGAGCGTGTTCGTGAACGTTTTCGGTGGCATCACCGCGTGTGACGCGGTCGCCAACGGCATCGTCGGCGCCCTGAAGACGCTCGGTGACGAGGCCAACAAGCCGCTGGTCGTCCGCCTGGACGGCAACAACGTCGAAGAGGGTCGTCGTATCCTCGCCGAGGCCGCCCACCCGCTGGTCACGGTCGTCGGAACCATGGACGAGGCTGCCGACAAGGCTGCCGAGCTGGCCTTCGCCGCAAAGTAAAGGGACTCAAAAAACATGGCTATCTTCCTGACCAAGGACTCCAAGGTCATCGTCCAGGGCATCACCGGCGGCGAGGGCACCAAGCACACCGCGCTGATGCTCAAGGCCGGCACCCAGGTCGTCGGCGGTGTCAACGCCCGTAAGGCCGGCACCACCGTCACCCACGACGGCGGCGTCGAGCTGCCCGTCTTCGGCACCGTCGCCGAGGCCATCGAGAAGACCGGCGCGGACGTCTCCATCGCGTTCGTCCCCCCGGCCTTCGCCAAGGACGCCATCGTCGAGGCCATCGACGCGGAGATCCCGCTGCTCGTGGTCATCACCGAGGGCATCCCGGTGCAGGACTCGGCGTACGCCTGGGCGTACAACGTGTCCAAGGGCAACAAGACCCGCATCATCGGACCCAACTGCCCCGGCATCATCACCCCCGGCGAGTCGCTGGTCGGCATCACCCCGGCCAACATCGCGGGCACCGGCCCGATCGGTCTCGTGTCCAAGTCCGGCACGCTGACCTACCAGATGATGTTCGAGCTGCGTGACTTCGGCTTCTCCACCGCCATCGGCATCGGCGGCGACCCGGTCATCGGCACCACCCACATCGACGCCATCGAGGCGTTCGAGAAGGACCCCGAGACCAAGGTCATCGTGATGATCGGTGAGATCGGTGGCGACGCCGAGGAGCGTGCCGCCGACTACATCAAGGCGAACGTCACGAAGCCGGTCGTCGGCTACGTCGCGGGCTTCACCGCCCCCGAGGGCAAGACCATGGGCCACGCAGGCGCCATCGTCTCCGGTTCCTCGGGCACCGCGCAGGCCAAGAAGGACGCCCTCGAGGCTGCCGGCGTGAAGGTCGGCAAGACGCCGTCCGAGACCGCTGCGCTCGCTCGCGAGATCCTGCAGAGCCTGACCGTCCAGGCCTAGGCGCTCCGCGCCCGTGCGCCTTTTTGGTAGCTCCCGCTACCAAAAAGGCGCACGGGTCGTTCAGGCATCGACCCACATCTCCCCGGCCGGATCGAGTGTCCCCGTCCCCGACGTGACGGCAGCGACCAGATCGGCCAGTTCCGCCGAGTCCCTCGCCGCGAGGGTGAGGACCGCGGATTCCCCGTAAGTCGTGTCCACCACGACGACGCCCCGCCCACGCAACTCCGACTCGACGCGTCCCGCCTCGGCGTGGCCGACGGCGAGGGTGTGCAGGTAGCGCAGTTCCCTTCGCACGAGCGGTGCGGCATCGACTGCCGTGGCCACCGCGCCCGAGTAGGCGCGCACCAGTCCGCCCGCGCCCAGTTTGATTCCCCCGAAGTACCGTGTCACGACCACCGTGACGTCGACGAGATCACGGGCCTTGAGTACCTGCAGCATCGGTATGCCCGCGGTGCCACCGGGTTCGCCGTCGTCGCTCGCACGCTCGACCCGGTCGCTGGGCCCGTTTCCGATGATGTACGCCGAACAGTGATGTCGCGCATCGGGATACGCGCGCCGCTGATCCTGGACGAAAGCCTGCGCCGCCTCTGCGTCCTCGACGCGCCGCAGGGCGGCGATGAAACGTGAGTGCTTCACCTCCGTCTCGAGGGTGAGATCGGCGGTGCGAGGGGCGAGGGTGTACGGCACCGGACCATTGTCTCCTGCGCTGTTCCCGCCGCTGCGTGCCGCGAGTGACGGCAGTGACCGACGGGTATACGTAGGCTAGCGTCGGAAGAGCGCACGCAGACGACCACTTGTCGACTAGGAGAAGTCATGACGTTCACGCCCGGAGGACCGAGTTACGGTCCGCCCGCGCAACCGACTGCAGGGGGAGAACCGAAAGGCCTGGGCTTCTTCCTTCTGATCGGTGTCGCAGTTCTCGGTGTCCTCAACCTGCTGCTCGGGTTCGCCCCGTACGCCACCTTGGCGCGAGAGTCCGTCAACTCGTTCGAAGCGAACACGGACGGGCTCGGCCTGCTATTCCTCGGTGGTCTCCTCGCGGCGGTCTCGCTCCTTCCGAAGCAGTCCTATGCGGGCGCGGCAGCGGCGGCGTCCGTCGCCGGCTGGGTAGTCGCGTTGTTCGTGTACCTCAACGTCGACGCGGATTCCGGTTGGGGCGCAATCCTGATCCTCGTTCTCGGCTTCATCCAGTCGGCCGTGGCCGTCGCGGCCACTCTGTTCGACATCGGACTCCTCAAGCAGCCGGCACCCAAGCCGTCCGCAGCCGCGGGCTTCGGTCAGCCCGGTCAGGCGCCGCAGGGTTACGGCCAGGGCGCCCCGCAGGGCTACGGGCAGGGCGGCCCGCAGCAGTCGTACGGACAGCCGCCGCAGGGCTACGGCCAGAGCGCGCCGCAGGGCTACGGGCAGCAGAGCCAGTCGCAGCCCGGCTACGGGCACCAGAACCAACCCGGTTACGGCCAGCAGGGCTACGGCCAGCAGGGTCAGCCCTCGCAGGGCCAGCCCGGCTACGGCCAGGGCTACGGGCAGCCCCAGCAGCCCGGTTACGGCGCCGGTGCGGGTGCCGGGTCTGCGTCGTACGACGCCCCGACCACCGCCTACCAGCAGCCGCAGTACCAGGGGTACTCGCAGCCGTCGAGCCCGTCGCAATCCACCGGAACGCCCAGCTCGCAGTACCCGGCCGGGACCAGCCACGGTTCCGCGCAGCACGCGGCGCCTGCGTACGGCTCGCAGTCGGAGTCGTCCCCCGTCGAGCGCACGCTGGAGTACGGCGAGCAGCCGCCCACCGAGGCGAAGCCGGCCGAATCGGCGGACAAGCCCGAATCGGAGGGCTACAGCGCGCCGACCCAGGCGTTCGACACGCGTGCCGACAGGGACGACAAGTAGCGGCCCAACCAGCAAGGTGGCCTCTGACCGAACGTGGTCGGAGGCCACTTCTGTGCGGCGCGCCTGACCGCTGTCGCGGCGTCGGAGTGCCACTCTCGAGGGGATGAGTTCTTTGGTTGATCGTGCGCAGCGCGTCGCACAGGGTGCGCGACGGCGAGCCGTCGGTGACGAGGAGCGGCAAGTTCCGCGACAGCGACCCGTGCCCGACGCAGACGAGATGCGGGCGCTGCTCGCGGTCGCGTTCCGGCCGGCGGGTGTCACCGTCGTCCTGCTGTCCGCACTCATCGTCGTCACGCTGGTGGCGGCGAACAGCGATCTCACGGGAACGTTCGGTGCCATCGCGGCGTCGTGGCTGGCGATCCACCAGGTGCCGTTGACGATCGACGGCACGTCACTCGGAGTCCTCCCGTTGATCCCGACTGCGGGGATGGTGTGGGTGGTCGCCCGTGGATGCGCCGGCGTGGTGCACCCGGCGTCCTCGCGGCGGCATGCTCTGCAGGTGATCGGCGCTGCGGTGGCCGGACCGCTGGTCGTGACGGCCATCAGCCTCGCTGTCATCGCGGACGCGTCGGCGGTCATCCCGTTGTCGTCGCCGAACGCGCTCGCCGCGTTCGGATGGGTGCTGTTCGTGCACCTGCTCGCGTCGGCGATCGGTGTGACGGTCGCGATGTGGCCGACGCTGGGGGCGCAGGTTCCGTCGTGGGTCCGGGACGCGGTACGGCCGGGACTGCGTGCGTTGGCGGCGATTCTCGGTGCCGGCGCGGTCATGGTCACGATCTCGCTGCTGATGGAGTGGTCGACGGTCGGCTCGCTGCTCGAACGCGGCGACGGCGTCGTCGGAATGCTCGGACTGACGATCCTGTCGGTGCTGTACCTGCCGAACGTCGTGGTGGGTGCCGCGGCCGCGGTGATGGGAGGGACCGCGCAGATCGGGGACGTCTCGGTCAGCGTGTTCGGGAACGTCGGTGGTTCACTGCCGCCGTTGCCGCTGCTCGGCGCCGTCCCAGACGGGGTGTCGGGCGGTGCGTGGCCTGCGTTGCTGGTGATTCCCCTGCTGATCGGTGTGATGCTCGGACGCGACTGCGGACGCCGCGTCGCCGGGCAGGAAGCGCTGTTCACCGTGCTGACCGCCGCCGCGGGGGTGGGCGCGGTGACGGCGGTACTCGGCCTCGTGTCCGGCGGCAGGCTCGGCGCATTCGGAACGGTCGAGCTGAACTGGTGGGCGTTCGGGCTGCTCACGTTCGCGTGGCTCGGGCTCGCGGGCGCGGTGACGGCGGTGGTCGTGGCCTGGCATCGGAGCCGGGGCGCCGTGGACGAGGACGCCGCCGACACCGAGGACGAAGAGCCGCACCTTCCAGGCGCGGAGGAGGTTCCGGCGATAGCCGCCCCGATCACCGAGGAGCCGGTGGTCGCCGAAGACGTCGCGCCGAGTCGGGTGATCGAAGCCGAACTCGTCGACGACACCGAAGCGCCGGCAGCGCCGGTTGCACCGCAAGATACCGACTCCGACACCGAGGTCGTGGTGGATGTCGAGGTCGAGGAAGACCCGGCGACGGAGGAACCCGAGGGGACGGGAGACGCCGGCGAGAGCCCGGAAGCCGACCTGCCCCGAGGGCCTGCAACCCCCAGCGACTAGGCTCTTGGTCGGTCGACGATGCGACCGCCCCCATTTTTGCCCGTCGTTCGATTCACCCGGCCTTTCGATTGTTCAGGAGTAGAGCGCTGACTTCCTCGCGTGACCACCTGAGGCCCACGACCGGTTCGCCGGCGCGGATCGTCGTACTCGCCTCCGGGGCGGGAACCCTCCTGAGGTCGCTGATCGACGCAACACACACGGATGGGTATCCCGCCGAGATCGTCGCCGTCGGCGTCGACCGCGACTGTGACGCGACCACCCACGCGAACGCGGCGGACATTCCCCACTTCCGGGTGAGCCTGCGCGACCACGCAGACCGTGCCGCCTGGGACCTCGCGCTGACCGAGGCAGTCGCGTCGCACCAGCCGTCGCTCGTCGTGTCGGCGGGGTTCATGAAGATCCTCGGCCCCGCCTTCCTGGACCGTTTCGGCGGTCGCATCATCAACACGCATCCCGCGTTGCTGCCCGCATTCCCCGGCGCGCACGCGGTCCCCGATGCGCTGGCCTACGGCGTGAAGGTGTCGGGATCGACCGTCCACCTCGTGGACGCGGGTGTCGACACCGGCCCGATCCTGGCGCAGGAACCCGTGCCGGTGCTCGACGGCGACGACGAGTCGACCCTGCACGAGCGCATCAAGACTGTGGAGCGACGGTTGTTGGCGGACGTCATCGCCGCTGTCGCCACCCGTGGAGTTGTTTCCGATGGACGAAAGGCCGTGATCCCCAGTGAGTGAACGCAAGGCAGTACGCCGAGCGCTCGTCAGCGTCTACGACAAGACCGGTCTGGTCGAACTGGCTACGGGCCTGCACAAGGCAGGCGTCGAGCTGGTGTCGACAGGGTCGACCGCAGCGAAGATCGCCGACGCCGGCATCCCGGTCACCCCCGTCGAGGCGCTGACGGGCTTCCCCGAATGCCTCGAGGGCCGGGTCAAGACGCTGCATCCGCGGGTGCACGCCGGCGTCCTCGCCGACACCCGGAAGCCGGAGCACCTCGCGCAGCTCGAGGAACTCGGCATCGAGGCGTTCCAGCTGGTGGTCGTGAACCTGTATCCGTTCACGCAGACCGTCGCATCGGGGGCGACCCCCGACGAGTGCGTCGAGCAGATCGACATCGGCGGGCCGTCCATGGTGCGTGCCGCCGCGAAGAACCACCCGTCCGTCGCGGTCGTGGTGGATCCCGCCCGCTACGACGACGTGCTCACCGCGGTCGCCGACGGCGGTTTCACGCTGCCCGAGCGCACCGCGCTCGCCGCGCAGGCGTTCCAGCACACCGCGTCGTACGACGTCGCGGTCGCCAGCTGGATGACGTCCACACTGGTGGAACCGGGTGACTCGCAGTTCCCCGAGTGGGCAGGCGCCACCTGGGACCGCTCGGCGGTCCTGCGGTACGGCGAGAACCCGCACCAGGCGGCCGCCCTCTACGTGAACCCCGCCGCCCCGGCCGGTCTGGCCCAGGCGGAGCAGTTGCACGGCAAGGAAATGTCGTACAACAACTACACCGACGGTGACGCCGCCTGGCGTGCGGCGTTCGACTTCAGCGAACCGGCTGTCGCGATCATCAAGCACGCGAACCCGTGTGGCATCGCGGTCGGAGCCGACATCGCCGAGGCGCACCGCAAGGCGCACGCCTGCGACCCGGTCAGCGCGTACGGCGGAGTCATCGCCGCGAACCGCGAGATCACCGTTGAGATGGCCGAGCAGGTCGCCGAGATCTTCACCGAGGTGATCATCGCCCCGTCCTACGCGGACGGTGCGCTCGGAGTCTTGCAGCGCAAGAAGAACATTCGCGTCCTCCTTGCCCAGGCACCCACTGCGACGGGAATCGAACTGCGTCCCGTGTCCGGGGGAGCGCTCCTCCAGGAGCGCGACGTGCTCGACGCCGAGGGCGACGACCCCGCCAACTGGACGCTGGCCGTCGGCGACGCCGCCGACGAACAGACCCTGAAGGATCTCGAGTTCGCGTGGCGCGCGTGCCGTTCGGTGAAATCCAACGCGATCCTGCTCGCCTCCGACGGTGCGTCGGTCGGCGTCGGCATGGGCCAGGTCAACCGCGTCGACTCCGCGCACCTCGCGGTGCAGCGGGCCGGTGACCGGGTGGTCGGGTCGGTGGGCGCGTCGGACGCGTTCTTCCCGTTCCCCGACGGACTGCAGGTGCTCGCGAACGCCGGCGTCAAGGCAGTCGTGCAGCCGGGTGGTTCCGTCCGCGACAACGAGGTGATCGATGCGGCCAAGGAGGCCGGCATCACCATGTACCTGACGGGTGCACGGCACTTCGCGCACTAGCGTTCGGCAACTCTCGAACGGGTCTCGGCATCATGCCGGGGCCCGTTCTGCGTCGTCAGGCGGCTGCGGCCCCGTGTGCTCGGCCCGTGCCCTGGAGTTCGCGAGGCGAACCGGTGATGACCACGCGGGCGGCGCCGCGGCTGCGGACCTCGCTGATCAGCTCACCCAGACCGGCCTCGTGGGCGGCGTCGCAGTGCGACAGGTCGAGGGTGACGGCGTAACCGGTGAGGTCGTCCGGCAGATCGAGATACGGGGGAGAAGTGGACAGTTGGTTGATACGAAGTTTCATGAGGTGCTCCTGAAAGTGAAAGGTAAAAGAAAAGGCACCCGAGGGGTTTGCCCTGGGTGCCCGAGAATGACTTGGTTGAGTCTCAACATTCTCGGGGTGCGCCGAACTTGGTGATGTGCTTGTCGGCGAAGCAGCGACGCCATGCGGGTACGGACGCGAAGAGCGCGTGAAGCTGCATCATGGCCGTACCTTTCTGCGTGTCGTTGCTGGTTGGTAGATGACCGTACATCACCGGTTGAGGGTTTGCACTTCCATTATCCAGCCGCTGCGCAGAAATGCAGGGTTGTACTCGATGTTTACCCACAGTTCTGCGCAGTGACGCTTCTGTGGATGGCGACGTGCGTTATCCACAGACCCGGAATTCGCGACGTTTGTCGAGTGCCGGACTGTCAGGGTTCGACGATGGGGGAATTCCGGCAACCGTTCCGGGGATCCGAAGCGCTGCGGGACGGGCAGCTCACGCGGCACGGTTTACGCACCTACCGGCGCCTGCACCGGGACGTGTATGTGCACAGAAGTGCCGAACTGACAGCGCTCTCACGTGCACGTGCCGCCTGGCTGTGGGCCGACGGCGAAGCGGTACTCGCGGGCTTCTCCGCGGCCGCCGTACACGGAACCCGGTGGATCGGCGTAGGCGAGTCGGCGACGCTCATCCGGCGAGGCAGCCGCCGATCGGTCGACGGCATCGAGGTGCGCGCGGATGCCCTCCTGCCGGACGAAGTGTGTCGCGTGGGCGAGATGCTCGTCACCACTCCGGCGCGGACAGCCTTCGACCTGGGCCGATGGCTGCCCGTTGATCGCGCCGTCGAGGTCCTCGACTCCCTCTGCCACGACACCGGACTGCGCCCGGCGGAGATTTCGTCGGTGGCTGGACGCCATCGGGGCGAACGTGGACTCGCGTCGCTGCGTGACGTCGTGTC
This sequence comes from Rhodococcus sp. IEGM 1307, assembly GCF_030056915.1. Lineage (NCBI taxonomy): Bacteria > Bacillati > Actinomycetota > Actinomycetes > Mycobacteriales > Nocardiaceae > Rhodococcus > Rhodococcus sp. IEGM 1307. The sequence continues at coordinate 405,504 of NZ_JASHKW010000003.1, read as the reverse complement.
GTTGGTGGATCCCGGTGCCGAATCCCCACCGGAGACACGCACTCGCCTCGTCCTGATCCGTGGAGGGCTGCCCGCACCGGAGACACAGATACCGGTCGAGGATCGCCGCGGCCGCGTCTTCGCCCGTGCGGACCTGGGCTGGAGGAGGTGGAAGGTGCTCGTCGAGTACGACGGCGAACATCACTGGTCGGACGAACGTCAGCGCACGTGGGACATCGAGCGGATGGAACGGCTCGCCGAGCTCGGGTGGGTGGTGGTGCGGGTGAACGCGGAGCAGTTGCGTCGGCGGCCGCAGGTGATCGTCGCGCGAGTGCGGGACCGAGTGCGGCAGGCGGGTGCTCCGGTGTGAGTGCGCAGAACCGCAGGACTCCTCTCGGCGTTTGCCGGCGGAACTGCGCATTCGGCCCCACACTTTGGTCACAGGTTGCTTTCGATACGGCCTCGAGCTGCCCGCACGCACGGTGCAGCTGATTCACTCGGGGCTGATGTGACTCGAGTGGCACCTGTGGAAGGAGAGTGGCGCCCGGACTGCGACGGTGCGCCCATCCCCGTTATGAACCGATTTGCGATCAAGGCCGGCCTCGGCGCCTGCGTCCTGGGTGCGTCCGTGCTCATCCCTGCCCAGGTTTCGGCGGAACCCGCGGCGACGGCGACCGGCACCGAACTGTCCGGGATGACGGTGTTCCTCGACCCGGGACATCAGGGTTCCAGCGAGGGCCACGACCTCGCGCAGCAGGTGAACGACGGCCGGGGCAACACCAAGGACTGCCAGACGAGCGGCATGACGTCGCTCGGCGGGGTGCCCGAGCACACCATCAACTGGAACGTCTCCCAGCTGGTGAAGAGCAGCCTCGAGAGTCTCGGCGCGAAGGTCGTCCTGAGTCGGCAGGACGACACCGGCTGGGGCGGATGCGTCGACGAAAGAGCGCGTGCAGCAAGCGAATCGAATGCCGATCTCGCGGTGAGCATTCACGCGGACTCGACGGCGCAGGGCGAGGACGCGAGCAAGCACGGGTTCCACATGATCATCCCGTCGCTGCCCATCCCCGACGAGAAGGCGGACGCGGCGCAGTCCGGCGGCGGGCTCGAGGCGTCGACGATGATGCGCGACGCCTACAAGTCCGACGGATTCGTTCCCGCCAACTACGCCGGCGTGAACGACGGCCTTCAGACCCGCGCCGATGTGGCCGGGCCCGCGCTGACTCAGGTTCCGCTGGTGTTCGTCGAGATGGGCAACGGTTCCAACAAGGAAGACTCCGCCCAGCTGGAGAGCACCGACGGCCAGTTGAAGCACGCGATCACCATCACGACGGGCGTCGTCACCTACCTGCTGACGGGGTCGGAGGCGGCGCCGGCCGAGAAGCTGGCAGCAGCGCCGGCGGCCACCACGGCACCGGAGGCGAGCGAGGACAGCGCGTCGTCGACCACCACCACGACCCCGAAGGCGACCACCCCGAAGGCGGCACCGAAGTCGACGGCACCCGATTCGGCGCAGTTCTCCGAGTTGATGGAGATGCTGGCGCCGCTGCTCGAGGTCGAGGGCCTCGACGGGCTCGAGGATCTCGTCAACGACAAGAACCTGGGGCTCGTGTCCGATCTGGCGAGCACACTGATGGCCGTGATCACCGGAGCCGGCGGGAACTGATCACAGAGCGGCGATCCACCTGCTGAACGGTTCGGTGAACTCCGCCGAGTAGGGGAGCGGTTCCACGTAATCCGGTCCGGTGGACGGACGGTCGCCGACGTCCTTGAGGACGTGATTGGCGTTCGTCATCCGCACCGGCGTCAGCGCGGTGTGCGCGAGGGCGTCGTTCAGGCCGTCGACGTCCGCGAGCTGTACCTGGATGTCCTTGGCGGAGCAACTGGTGAGGACGGGGAACCCGGCGGGCAGCCGGCCGGCCAGTGCGCGCGGGTCGAGAGCGTCCTCCTCCGCGAGGGCTTTCGCGTTGGCATGGACCAGCCCGGCGTTCTGCAACGGTTCCGGAAGGTCGTCGGGGATCGTGCCCGACGTGCGCAGGGATTCGACGGTGTCCGCGAGCGCGAGCCGGAGTTCGTCGGCCAGCTCCACCGGCAGCTGGCCGGTGCCGACGACGGCGTCGAGCTGGCCGTGGATCTGCGTGGTGAGCAGATCGAGGAGCCGGACACTCAGCGGTTCGAGCAGTCCGACGGCGCGCACCCGCGACTCGTCTTCCGCGGTGGCGAGCGCGAGGGCGACGAGTCCGCCGTCGCTGTGACCGATGACGATCAGCCTCGACGGGTCGACCCCGGGTTGGGCGGCCAGGAAGTCGAGGCCCGCGGACGCGGCGTCGACGAAGGTGGTGAATCCGAGACCCCCGACTTCTTCCACCTCGTAAGGGCCGAGGGCGGTCTCGCCGCTGCCGATCTTGTCGTAGCGCAGGCTGGGGATGCCGTGCTGTTCGAGCACGTCGGCGAGGTGGCGGAGCGTTCCGATGTCACCGGGGAGCAGGGCGCTGTCGCCGTTGCGGTCGGTGGGACCGCTGCCGGCGAGCAGCAGCGCGGCGGGCGCCGACCCGTTCGGGTGGTCGGGGGTGCGCAGGCTGCCGTAGTACGTGACGGCACCGCTGTCGAACGTGATCTCGGTGTCAGGCATGGGGACTGTCTACCAGTTCACGTCGCGCGCAGTCGCCGCACCCGCTGCACCCCTCGCCATGCGAACCACAGCAGGAACGCGAGTAGCGGGATGACGAGCAGCGGAAGCAGCAGGGCGATCAGGGATGTGACGAACGAGACCACGTCTTCGATCACCGACACCACGGGATTGGCCAGTCCGCCGGTGGAGGCCGTGCTCACGGCACGGGTCCCGGTCTGCGCGGTGCTGAACGCCAGAGCGGTGGGCGCGCCGATGACGATTCCGGCGATCGCGGCGGTCGACGGGTCCACGTCCGCGAAGGCTGCCCAGGTCGCGATGACACCCGCCACGGGACCGGTGACGTTGCCGATCACGGACAGCACGTTGTCGACGAACGGGATCAGATCGGCGGTCAGTTCCACCACTGTCGCGATCGACAGCGCGACCAGCGCCCCGGTCGAACCGAGCCACCGCATCGACTCGTTCAGGGTGATCCCGAGCACCTCGAAGTGCACCGCGGCGCTGAGCATCAGCAACGGCAGGAACGTGCGCAGTCCCGACGCGGCGGCGAGGCCGAGGCCGAGCAGTCCGGGCAGAACCCAGGTCTCCATGCACGGAGTGTCGAAGCTCGGCGATCACGGCAGGCGGGCATCGCGGCCGAGATCTCAGAGAAGCATCACAGAACTCACACAATCGGCGATTAGCGTCTGCATCACCAGTTGTTCCAACGGATTACGTCCGAGGACAGCCCCCGACTCCAGGAAGGTGCCGCACCATGAACGTCGTACAGCTGACCACCGGTGATGTCGTCGCCGCCATGTTCTCCCTCGACTTCGTCGACGGCGGATTCCGACGGGAGGCCGTCGAGCGGATTCACCGGGGAGCGATCGACGAGTGGGTGTCCGCGCTCACCGGGTCGGGTCTGTTCTCGAACCGCGCGGTCGCGGACGTGGTCCGGGCCTGGCGCGAGGATCCGCGAGTCCTGCTCGATTCCCTTCTGGCGGAGGCCGATCCGGTGACACTCGAGTGCTACCGCTGCGCCTGGTGCGAGTTGGACGCCGCGTCCGCGTACGGTGCCGCCGCGTAGGCGGACCCTCAGGGGATGCTGAAGACGTCGGCGAACGTGGCGAGCAGCGCCGGGTCGCCGGTGACGGACACGCTGCCGAGAGCGATGGCGTCCTCCGGGGTGATCTCGCGCGCCATTAGTGCCTTCACCGCCGGCCCGGTCTCGATCACGAGGTCGGGCCGCTCGGCTGCGCGCTCCACGACCTCGAGTGCGCCGCGGTCGATGCGGGCGGACAGCACGATCGGCCCGAGCCGCAATTCGTAGGTGAGGGTGACGTCCCGTGCGGCGTCGGGGTGGAACGTCGATCGCAGCGCCATCACCATCGAGTCGACGGTCACGGCATCGTCCGGGTCGGGTTCGCCGAGAGTGCGGGCGCCCCACCGGCCCAGCGACTTCACGGCGTCCTCCAGGGCGTTGCCGTAGTCGGTCAGTTCGTAGACCACCGCGTTCGACGGCCGGGGCAGCGCGCGGCGAGCGATCACGTCGGCGTCTTCGAGTTCTTTCAGGCGCGCCGACAGGATGTTGGACGGGATGCCCGGCAAACCCTGCTTGAGATCCGTATATCGCCGCGGTCCGACCAGGAGATCTCGGACGATGAGCAGTGCCCAGCGTTGTCCCACGATGTCCAGGGCATGCGCGAGTCCGCAGTACTGCCCATAAGCCTGCCGTGCCATGGTTTCAACTATAGACCGAAGTTGCCTATTGACATCAATAGGTTTCCTTTTGCAACATTGGTACGTGATCTGCTCCACAAGGTCGCACGGCTCGTCACCCGAAAACACTCGGCTCCACCGACGGAAAGAGAATTCGATGTCGACCACGATCTTCGTGAACCTCCCCGTGAAGGACCTCGGCAAGTCGACGGCCTTCTACGAGGCGCTCGGCTACCGGAAGAACCCCCAGTTCTCGGACGAGAACGCGTCGTCGATCGTCGTCAGCGAGCAGATCCACGTCATGCTGCTGACGGAAAAGTTCTTCTCCACCTTCACCAAGAAGGCCGTCGCGGACGCCACCACGACCACCGAATCCATCATCTGCATCTCCGCGGACAGCCGGGAGGCCGTCGACGCGCTGGCCGACAAGGCGCTCGCGTCGGGCGGATCCTTCTCCAACGATCCGATGGACGAGGGATTCATGTACGGCCGCAGCTTCCAGGACCCGGACGGTCACCTCTGGGAGGTCGTGTGGATGGATGTCGATGCGGCGCAGGGGCAGGAGTCGTGAGCACCGCGACCACACCCGTGACGGCGGAGTCGGGATCCGCGCGCACGGTGGGCTGGGTCCTCAGCGGACTCGTCGGCGCCTTCCTCCTGTTCGACGCGGTCGGCAAGCTCCTGAAGATCGGACCGGTGGAGGACTCGGCCGCCGAACTGGGACTGCCGATGCACATCATCGTGCCGATCGGAGTGGTGCTGCTCCTCTGCACGGTGCTCTATCTGGTGCCGCGGACCGCCCCGCTCGGTGCGGTGCTGCTGACCGGCTATCTCGGTGGGGCGGTGCTCACCAACTGGCGCGTCGAGAAGCCGTTGTTCAGCACGGTGCTGTTCGCGGTGTACGTCGGAATCGCGGTCTGGGCGGGTCTGTACCTGCGCGATCGCAAGGTCCGCGAACTGCTCCCGCTGCGCCGCGAGGACTGACCCGGGCGGGTCGGCGCGCGTTAACCGCGTGCCGATTCGCTCGAACCCTCGTAGCGTGGAGTGGTGACGTCATCGGAACACAGACCTTCCACCGTCGGTGAGCTCCGCGAGTCGGGCCACATTCAACGCACCGTCAAGGAAGAGATCCGCGAGAATCTGCTCGCGGCCCTACGCGACGGTCGTGATCCGTGGCCCGGCATCGTCGGTTTCGAGGAGACGGTGGAACCACAGCTCGAACGGGCTCTCATCGCCGGTCACGACGTGGTGTTGCTCGGCGAACGTGGTCAGGGCAAGACCCGCCTCCTCCGCACCCTCAATCTGCTCCTCGACGAATGGACCCCGGTGATCGCCGGTTCCGAACTCGGGGAGCATCCCTATGAGCCCATCACCCCGGCGTCGATCCGCCGGGCGCAGGAACTGGGCGACAGCCTCCCCGTCGCGTGGCGGCACCGCAGCGAGCGGTATTCGGAGAAACTCGCGACCCCCGACACGTCGGTGGCGGACCTCGTCGGCGACGTGGATCCGGTCAAGGTGGCGGAGGGCCGGAGTCTCGGCGACCCGGAAACCATTCACTTCGGGCTGGTTCCCCGCGCGCACCGGGGCATCGTCGCCATCAACGAACTGCCCGACCTCGCCGAACGCATCCAGGTGTCGCTGCTCAACGTCATGGAGGAACGCGACATCCAGGTCCGCGGATACACCCTCCGGCTGCCGCTGGACGTCCTGATGGTGGCCAGCGCGAACCCGGAGGACTACACGAACCGCGGTCGCATCATCACCCCGCTGAAGGACCGGTTCGGTGCCGAGATCCGCACGCACTACCCGACCCGGCTCGACGACGAGGTCGCGGTCATCCTGCAGGAAGCGCATCTCACCGCGGAGGTGCCCGAGTACCTCCTCGAGATCCTGGCCCGGTTCACCCGTCTGCTCCGTGAGTCGACGTCGGTCGATCAGCGGTCGGGTGTGTCCGCCCGCTTCGCGGTGGCAGGCGCCGAAACCGTCAGTGCCGCCGCGGTGCATCGTGGCGCCGTGCTCGGTGAAGCCGACCCGGTCGCGCGGCCGGTCGACCTCGAGACCGTCGTCGACGTACTGCGGGGCAAGGTGGAATTCGAATCCGGTGAGGAGGGGCGCGAGATCGAGGTCCTGGAGCACCTGCTCCGGCGGGCGACGGCCGACACGGTCCGCACCCGGCTGGGCGGCATCGACCTGGCGGAACTCGTGGACGCTGTCGAGCAGGGCGACCCGGTGGTGACCGGTGAGCGGATCACGGCGAAGGCGCTGCTGAACGAGCTGCCCGAACTCGAGGTCCTCGACGAGCTGGCCGAGCGTCTGGGCGCGGAGTCCGACGGTGAGCGGGCCGCGGCCGCCGAGTTCGCCCTCGAAGGGCTGTACCTGGCGCGGCGGATCTCGAAGAACCCGGACATCAACGGGCAGACGGTGTATTCGTAATGTCCCGCAAGGCGGAGCGCGGACCGCACAACGCGCGGTACGGGCCGTACGAGGGCGGTGATCCGCTGGCGCCGCCGGTGGACCTGCGCGAGGCCCTGGCCGCGATCGGCGACGACGTGTTCGCGGGAACGTCGCCGCGGCAGGCGCTGCGCGAGATGCTCCGGCGCGGCAACCGGGACATGCGCGGGTTGGACGAGCTTGCGGCCGAGGCCAATCGGCGTCGCCGTGAGCTGTTGAAGCGGAACAACCTGAACGGCACACTCGAGGAGGTCCGGGAACTCCTCGACCGCGCGGTGCTCGAGGAACGCAAGGCGCTGGCCCGCGCGCTCGACGACGACGCCCGCTTCTCGGAGATGCGTCTCGAGGAACTGTCGTCGTCCACCGCGCAGGCCGTGCAGGAACTCGCCGACTACGACTGGCGCAGTTCGGAAGCCCGCGAGGACTACGAGAAGATCCGGGACCTCCTGGGGCGCGAAATGCTGGACCAGCGGTTCGCCGGCATGAAACAGGCCCTCGAGGGGGCCACGGAAGAGGACCGCGAACGCATCCGCGAGATGCTCGCCGATCTCAATGACCTGCTGGACAAGCACTCCCGCGGCGAGGACACGCAGGAACAGTTCGACGAGTTCATGGACAAGCACGGGGAGTACTTCCCCGAGAACCCGCAGAACGTCGAGGAACTGCTCGACTCACTGGCGCAGCGGGCGGCGGCGGCGCAGCGCCTGCGGAACTCGCTGTCGCAGGAGCAGCGCGACGAACTGGATGCGCTGGCGCAGCAGGCGTTCGGCGATCCGTCGCTGATCGGGCAGCTCGACCGGCTGGACCAGCATCTGCAGGCCGCGCGCCCTGGTGAGGACTGGCAGGGCGCGCAGCGGTTCCGCGGCGACGACGGCATGGGCCTGGGCGAGGGCACCGGAGCGTTGCAGGACATCGCGGAACTCGAGTCGCTCGCCGAGCAACTGTCGCAGCAGTACGCGGGCGCACAACTCGACGACATCGACGCGGACGCTCTGGCCCGGCAACTCGGCGAGGAGGCGGCGGCCGATGCTCAGACCCTCGCCGAACTCGAGAAGGCCCTGCGCGATCAGGGCTTCTTCGACCGTGGGGCGGACGGCCAGTGGCGGCTGTCGCCCAAGGCGATGCGGCAACTCGGTCAGACCGCTCTGCGGGACGTGGCGCAGCAACTGTCTTCGCGTGGCGGGCAACGGGAGACGCGCCGCGCCGGGGCGATGGGGGAGCCGACCGGCGCGTCCCGCGAATGGGCGTTCGGCGACACCGAGCCGTGGGACGTCACGCGCACGATCACCAACGCCGTGCTGCGGGCGGCGTCCGATCCGGTCGAGCGCGGTCGCGTCCCCGTCCGGTTGTCCGTGGCGGACGTCGAGGTGATGGAGACCGAGCAGCGGTCGCAGGCGGCGGTCGCGCTGCTCGTCGACACGTCGTTCTCGATGGTGATGGAGGGCCGGTGGGTGCCGATGAAACGCACCGCCCTCGCCCTGAACCACTTGGTGAGCACCCGATTCCGCAGCGACGAACTGCAACTCATCTCGTTCGGCAGGCACGCGCAGGTGCTGACGCCGTCGGAGCTGGCCGGCCTGGACGGCGCCTGGGACCAGGGCACCAACCTGCACCACGCGCTGCTGCTGGCGGCCCGGCATCTGCGCCGGCACCCCAACGCCCAGCCGGTGGTCCTGATCGTCACCGACGGTGAGCCGACGGCCCACCTCGAGCCGGACGGTTTCGCCTACTTCGACTACCCGCCGAGCGCCCGGACCCTCGGTCTGACGGTCCGGGAACTCGACACCCTCGCCCGGCTCGGTGCCCACGTCACGTTCTTCCGGCTCGGTGAGGATCCCGGCCTCGCGCGGGTGGTGGACCGGATGGCCGAGCGGGTCGGCGGACGCGTCGTGGCGCCCGGGCTGGACGGTCTCGGCGCCGCCGTCGTCAGCGACTACATGCGTCGCAGGCGCTAGCCCGTGAGTACTTGTTAACCGCGGGCGGTTAACAAGTACTCACGGGCGCGTCAGCGCACAGCGGGCTGATGCTGGGTGATGCAGTGGATTCCGCCGCCGCGCGCGAAGAGCGGGCGGGCGTCGACCGTCACGACCGTGCGGCCGGGGTAGGCGGCCGACAGGATCGCGACTGCTTCCTCGTCCGCGGGATCGTCGAAGCTGCACGCGATGATGCCGCCGTTGACGACGAAATGGTTGATGTAGCTGTAGTCGACGAAGCCCTCCTCGTCGCGCAGGACTGTCGGCGCGGGGACGGTGATGATCTCCCACGACTCACCGCGGGCGTCGGTGGTCTGCTTCAGCACGTCGATGACGGCCTTGCTGACCTCGAAGTCGGGGTGTTCGGGGTTGCGCTGGTCGTGCACCAGGACGACGCCCGGTGACGGGATGGCGGCGACGATGTCGACGTGCCCGCGCGTGCCGTACGTGTCCTGGTCCCGGGTCAGTCCGCGCGGCAGCCAGATGACCTTCGTGGCACCGATCGTCCGGGCGAGCTCGGCCTCGATGTCGGCTTTCGACAGTTCGGGGTTGCGGCCGGGGTCGAGTTGCACGGTCTCGGTCACCAGCACGGTGCCGAGGCCGTCGACCTGGATGCCGCCGCCCTCGTTGACGATGGGCGAGTCGACGAGGGCGGCCCCGGACCGCTCGACGACCAGTGCGCCGATCTTCGAGTCCTTGTCCCACCGGGCCCAGTCCTGGCCGCCCCAGCCGTTGAAGATCCAGTCGACGCCGCCGAGGCGTCCGTCCTCGGACAGCACGAATGTGGGTCCGATGTCGCGCATCCAGGCGTCGTTCAGCGGCGCCTCGACGATGTCGATGTCGGCGGACAGGTATTCCTTGGCTGCGGACACCTGTCCGGGGTCGACGACGACGGTGACGGGCTCGAACCGGGCCACGGCGTGCGCCACCTCGGCCCACGTGGTGCGGGCCTCGTGGTGTTCCTCGGCGGTGTCGCCCAGGGAGTAGCCCTCACTGGGGTAGGCCATCCAGGTGCGTTCGTGCAGTTCGCCTTCCGCGGGCATGCGCCAGGTCATCAGGCCCTCCCGAACGGGGAGGCGTGATCGACCGGCTCGGTGAGGACGCCGTACGTGTCGGGGCGCCGGGTGGCCAGGAACGGGAACAGGGCCAGCCAGTCTTCGCGCTGCTGGAGGTCGAGGTCGGCGACCAGGACCGCGGAATCGTCGCGCGGGGCCTGCGCGAGTATCCGGCCGTAGGGGTCGGAGATGAACGACGAGCCGTAGAACGTGATGAGGCCTTCGCTGCCGTGGCGGTTGGGCACCACCATGAAGGTGCCGTTCGCGATGCCGTTGCCGACGATCACCTGCTGCCACAGCGGCTGGGTGTCGAACTGCGGGTGGTCGGGCTCCGAGCCGATCGCGGTGGGGTACACCAGGATCTCGGCGCCGCCGAGCGAGTACGCGCGGGCGACCTCGGGGAACCACTCGTCCCAGCACGTCGGCAGTCCGAGCTTCGCCCCGCCGAGTGCCTCGGCGGTGTGGACGGGGTACGGATCGGTTGCGGGACCGCCGCGGAAATAGGTGTCCTCGTAGTAGCCGGCGGTGACGGGGATGTGCAGCTTGCGGGTGCGGGCGAGCAGTTCACCGGAGGGGGCGACGAGGATGGCCGTGTTGAACCCGAGTCCGTCCTCGTATTGCACGCCGTCCTCGGTGTCGTTCCGCTCGTACAGCGAGGCGTGGACGAGGACGCCGTGTTCGGCGGCGGCCTTGGCGGCGAACGTGAACGTGGGGCCGGTGAGGAGGTCCTCGGCGGTACGTCCCGGGTTGTCGCCACCCGGCGTCGACGCGGGGTAGCGGCTCAGTGTGAGTTCGGGGAGGAACACCACGCGCGCCCCGAGTTTCGCTGCCGCGGCGATGCCCTCGTCGAGTTCGGCCCGCAGATCCTGATCGTTGTCGTGCCAGCGGTGCTGGACGAGACCGACACGGAGCGGGGTGCGTCCCGTCTCGCTCGTCCGCGACAGGGACTCGGGAGGGGTGAGGGCGGTAATCGTCAACATTGTGTTTCCTCGGATGTTCGGTTCAGCGAGCGCCTAAAACGAATTGGATTCGTTAAGTATGGTGGGTGAATGCTCGGCGATCAAGGGGTGGGGCGTGACGAATTCGATTCCTTCGGTATCCACCCTGGTCGCCGGTGACACACACCGACCAGGAGGGCACCCATGCCACGGCCATCACAGCGACTGCTGTCGCCGGAGATCATCACCGAAGCTGCCATGCGCATGGTGGACCTCACCGGTGACTTCACGATGCCGGGTCTCGCCGAACGGCTGAAGGTGCGGCCCTCCTCGCTGTACAACCACGTGTCCGGGAGGGCGGAGATCATCGAACTGATGCGTGCCCGCATGATGGCGGGCATCGTGGTGGTGGACCCCGACGGCAAGTGGAGCGAGACGGTGGCCGGCCTGGCGCGCGAGTATCGGCGCAATTACGCCGAGCATCCTCGGCTGATTCCTCTGTTCACCGCGCACACAGTGCAGTCCGGTGTGGCGTTCGGGCTGTACAACGCGCTGGCGCAGGCATTCTCGGACGGCGGCTTCACGCCCGAAGAGATTCTGCACGCCATCACGACGGTCGACAGCTTCGTGCTCGGGTCGGCGCTGGACCTCGCCGCACCCGAAGTGGTCTGGGCGACGGCGCCCGAGGCGAACGAGGCCATGCTGGCCGCCCTGGCCACGTCCGGGCCGAACCCCGGACGGGCGGATGCAGCATTCGAGTTCGGGCTGCGGACGCTTATCGCGGGCTTGGTGGCGCAGGCTCCGATCGAGCCGTGAGATCGCCCTCGTCCCGCAACGCGGACGTGTCGCGGTTGAGGGTCTCGCCGCGGAAAAAGGCGGGGCTGCGGAAGCGCATGACCATCATCAGCACGGCGCCGAGCAGGAGGATGCCGAAGCCGAGGAAGAAGACGAGGCCGATTCCGCCGATGGACGCACCGCTCGCGTTCTCCGGGTCCATGCTCTCGTCGATCGAGATGACGAACACGGCGAACAGCATCAGCCCGCCGAGCAGCGGGAACGCGAACCGGAAAACGGCGTTGCGCACGCTCGTGAACAACCGGCCCCGGAAGTACCACACGCAGGCGAACGCGGTGATGCCGTAGTACCAGCAGATCATGATGCCCAGCGCGGCGATCGTGTCGAGCAGCGTGCGCTCGGACAGGAACGTGACGACGGTGTAGAAGACCGCGGTCACGACACCGGCGACGACGGTCGCGTAGGACGGCACCAGGAATCGCGGCGACACCTCGGCGAGCTTCTTGGGGAACGCGCCGTAGGCGCCCATGGCCAGCATCGTGCGCGCGGCGGGCAGGAACGTGGTCTGCAGGCTCGCGACCGAGGAGACGAACACGGCGAGGAACAGCAGCATGCCGCCCCAGTTGCCGAGAACCGGATCGGCGAGGGCGCCGAAGACGTTCTCGGAGTTGTCCGGGTTGCCGAGGCCGAGACCGTCCTCGCCGACGCCGGCGTACATCATCGCGGCGACCGACACGAGCAGGTAGGTCAGCAGGATCGTCGCGACGCACAGCAGGCCGGCGCGACCGGGGGTCTTCTTCGGGTTCTTCGACTCCTCGCCCAGTGTCAGGCAGGTGTCCCAGCCCCAGAACGCGAAAATCGAACCCGTCAGGCCGATCACGAACGCGCCGAGGGCCAGTCCGGTGAACGGGTTGAACCAGCTCAGGTCGAACGAGAGCCCGGCCGGGGCGGACCCGTTGCCGACGTGAACCAGTGCCACCACCGCGAAGGCGATGAGCAGCACCATCTGGAAGCCGACGAGCGCGACCTGCAGGCGCTCGCTGGTGGTGATGCCGCGGCTGGCGATCCAGGTGGCCAGGGCGATGAACACGAGCGTCGTTCCGACGTTCACGAATTTGTTGCCGGGGAGGTCGGCGATGCTCGGTGCGTCGAACAGTTTCGCGATGAACAGATAGAAGAACTGGACCGCGATCGCCGCGAGGTTCGAGAGCACGATGATCGTGGCGATCACCATGCCCCAGCCGCACATCCAGCCGACGTACGGACCGAACGCCTTGGTCGACCACGTGAACGACGCACCGCAGTCGGGTGATTCGGAGTTGAGCTCACGGTAGGCGTACGCCGTGAGGAACATGGGAATGAAGCCGGCGATGAAGATGGCGGGCATCTTCAACCCGACCGCCGCGACGATCAGTCCGATGCTGGCCGTCAGCGTGTAACCCGGTGCCACGGAGGAGATTCCGAGAATCGCCCCGGAGAAGGTCCCGACCGCGCCGGTGGCCAGCCCCTTGGCGCTCACGGCGCCGTCGGCCGACGGCGGTGCGCCTTCGCTGTTCGTCATGTCTGAACCTCCGGTCGGGAACGAGCGTGGATCCGGGGCTGGTGTCGCGGACGGTTTACTCACTGTTGGGGAACTCCTGCTTGGGGACGACCACCATGGGCACCGGCAGGACGCGGAGCATCTTGGCCGCGGTGGATCCCAGGAACAGTCGATGAGGTTGGGCGAGCCGGCTGGAGCCGACCATGACGAGGTCGCCGTCCTGCCAGTCGAGTGTGCGGACCGCCGATTCCACGGAGGATCCGTCGGCGATCGTGACGGACACGGGAAAGTCTTCGGGAAGAGCGGATTTCGCCGCTTCGAGGGTACTGTGCGCGTGGGCGACGGCCCGGTCGCGGATGTCGTCGGGGGTGTCCCGGTGATCGCGAAGGTCGTTCTGCGGGTCGAGTGCGACGAGGGAGACGAGGCGGAGCGGGGTCTGCATCCGCTCGCACGTTCGCACCGCCGTCCGCAGCAGCACGTCGGCCCCGGTCCGGGTCCCGAGCGCGCAGGTGACCTCGCGGATCTTCTTCGCGGAGGAGTGCCGCGCCCCGCGGGGCGCGAGGGCCAGCGGAACGTGCGCCGAGTGCAGCAGTTCCGTCGACACGGAGCCGACGGAGTGCCGCCCCAGCAGGCCGTCCCCGGCGGCGCCGACGACGATCGCCTGCGCCCCCAGCCGGGACACCTCGTCGATGAGACCCTGCGCGAACGATTCGTGGAAGCTCAGGTGGACGTCCACGTCGATGTCGCTCGGCACCGACGACTTCGCCTCGTCCAGCCAGCGCTGGGCACGGGAGGCGAGGATGTCGTCGTAGCCGGTCTCTGCCGGAACTCTCGCCGGGACCGTCCGGTCCGGCGGGAGCACCATGCAGATGTCGAGCTGTGCGCCGAGACTGCGGGCGAGCTGCGCCCCGAGGGCAAGACCGTCCTCCCCGCTGGGGGTGGCGAGATATCCAACGACCAAACGCATGGTGACGGTTCCGATCTGTCTCGGGGCGGGGGGTTTACGCGAAGCCGACGTACTTGGTCTCGAGGTACTCCTCGATGCCTTCGGTGCCGCCTTCGCTGCCGAGTCCGGACTGCTTGACTCCACCGAACGGTGCGGCGACGTCGGAGATGACTCCGCGGTTGACGCCGACCATGCCGCTCTCGAGCTTGTCGGCGACGCGGAACGCGCGGTCGACGTTCTGGGTGTAGATGTACGCGGCGAGACCGTATTCGGTGTCGTTGGCGGCGGCGACGCCCTCGGCCTCGGTGTCGAAGCCGGTGATCGCGGCGACGGGTCCGAAGATCTCCTCGCGGACGATGCGCGCGTTCGCGGGCACCTCGTCGAGGACGGTGGGCTGGAAGAAGTAGCCGGGACCGTCGACGGACTTGCCGCCGGTGCGGACCCGGGCGCCCGCGGCGACGGCGTCGTCGACGAGGGACGCCACGTTGCGGCGCTGCTTCTCGTTGACGAGGGGGCCGACGTTGGTGCCGTCGTCGCTGCCCGGTCCGACGGTGAGTGCGGCGATCCGGTCGGTGAGCTTGGTGGTGAATTCCTCGCGCACCGAGTTGGCCACGATCAGGCGGTTGGCGGCGGTGCAGGCCTCGCCGCCGTTGCGCATCTTCGCGGCCATCGCGCCCTCGACCGCGGCGTCGATGTCGGCGTCGTCGAAGACCACGAACGGGGCGTTGCCGCCGAGTTCCATCGAGGTGCGCAGCACCTGCTGGGCGGACTGCTCGATGAGGATCTTGCCGACCCGGGTGGATCCGGTGAACGTCACCTTCCGCAGCCGCGGATCCGCGAGCAGCGGTTCGGTGACGGCGGCGGCGTTCGACGCGGGCAGCACCGACAGCACACCGGCGGGCAGGCCTGCCTCGGCGAAGATCTCGGCGAGCAGCAGCATGGTGAGCGGGGTGTCCTCGGCGGGCTTGACGATGATCGTGCAGCCGGCGGCGAGCGCGGGGCCGATCTTGCGGGTGCCCATCGCGAGGGGGAAGTTCCACGGCGTGACGGCCAGGGTGGGTCCGACCGGAACCTTGGTGACCATGATCCGTCCGCTGCCGGACGGTGACGTGGTGTAGCGGCCCTGGATGCGGACGGCTTCCTCGCTGAACCAGCGCAGGAACTCGGCGCCGTAGTTCACCTCGCCGCGGCTTTCCGGGAGTGCCTTGCCCATCTCCATCGTCATCAGCAGCGCGAGGTCGTCGGTGCGCTCGATGACCTTCTCCCACGCCGAGCGCAGGATGATCGACCGCTGCCGCGGCGCGGTCGCCGCCCATTCCTCCTGGACCGCCGCGGCGGAGTCCAGTGCGCGCATCGCGTCCTTGCCGCCGGCATCGGCGACGTCGGCGATGAGGGTTCCCGTGGCCGGGTCGTAGACCGGGAACGTGCCGCCGTCGATCGGGTCGGTCTGGGCGCCGTCGATCCATAGACCGGTGGGCAGGGTGGCGCGGAGCCGTTCGAAATCAGTCATCGGAGTCCTCGTGGTGGGAATGGTGGTGATCGCACGCCTCCGGGGTGGGGGCGACGTCGAGGGCGGGGTTGCGGTCGAAGAATCCGGCCGGCTTCAGCCAGAAGGACACGGTGTCCGCAGGCATGATCGGCCAATCCTCCGGCCGGGGAATGTGGTGGATACCGAACGTGTACCAGAGCACCACGTCGGTGTTCTCGATCGGGCGGTTTGACTCGGTCCAGGCGGGAAGTCCGTGATCGACCTTGCTCTGGTTCACGAATTCCCCGGCAGGCCAGCGCTCGTCGGGTGAATTGGGTGTCACCCAGACGGTGTGGCCGATCGCTCCGGTGCGCTGGAAGGTCGGCGACGCCGGGTCGAACATCGACGGTATCGCGCCGCCGGGTACGAGCTTGTAGGCGGGGGCGGTGCCGAGCCCGGTGGTCGTGTTGTCGTTGACCACCTTCCACG
Source organism: Rhodococcus sp. IEGM 1307 (assembly GCF_030056915.1). Taxonomy (NCBI): domain Bacteria; kingdom Bacillati; phylum Actinomycetota; class Actinomycetes; order Mycobacteriales; family Nocardiaceae; genus Rhodococcus; species Rhodococcus sp. IEGM 1307. Next base: position 389,540 of record NZ_JASHKW010000003.1, on the reverse strand, counting down.
CCCGCTGGCTCTGCCAGTCGAAGTCCTGTCGGCCCTCGAGTTCGGTGCGCAGCGGGGTGTTCTTCTGGCGCAGCGCCAGACCCAGAGGGTTGTCCGGGCCCATCGGCACCACCTCGGTCTCGGTCGCGTACACCGTGTTCTCGGTGCCGTCCACGTCGAGATCGAGGCGGGCGACCAGGAAGTGCTGGTGGAACGGCGCGTACGTGCGGTTGTCGACGAGCGTCCCGCTGGGGTGCTCCCCGCCTTCGGGGAAGTGGCTGACCACCATGATCCCGGTGGCGCGGACCTCGCACTCGATGTTGCCGTCCTGGTAGAACCGCCAGTACACGAGATATTCGTAGTTCGCGACCGTCACATGTGTCGACACCGTCAGCCGCCGCATGCGGCGCACCTCGGCGCCCGCGTCGTGGTCGACGTGCTTCCAGAGGACGGCGTTGTCCTCCTCGTGGATACAGATCGCGTTCTCGATCGTGTACGGCACACCGTGGCTGTCGTGGAGGACGGCGTCGAGGTACCGGATCTCACCGAGGCAGTCGCAGCCCAGGGTCAGCGACGTGGTCATGAACCCGATGCCCCACTCGCCGATGTCGAAGGCGGTGCGGCGGTAGTGATCGGTGCTGGTATCGCGATACGGCACCGCCATTTCCGCGAACGACATCCGGTTCGCGATCGAGCGCACCCGGCCGTTGTCGTTGTACGTCACCGCGTGCAGGGTCATGCCCTCGCGGTAGTTGAACCCCACCCGCAGCGACCAGTTCTGCCACTCGAGCTTGTTGCCCTCGAGCGTGAACGACGGTCCCTCCGGCTGGACGATGTCCAACGGCTTCAACGGCGGCCGGGTGCTCGCGTCGCGGATCCGTTCCGGGATGTGCCGGGGCACGTACTCGCCCATGACCTCGGGACGTTCGACGCTGAACGTGTCCTCGATCTCGAGCAGTTCCATCTTGTTGACGTCGATCACGCAGTGGAAACCGTTGACCGGGCCCGCATACGGGTTGGCGCCCTCGGCCGCCCGCACCCAGGTGTCCGACCAGCCGAGCCGGCGCCCCTTGTACTTTTCCGGGGTCACCGCGTCGCCGTACGTCCACACGTCCATGAACACCAGGCTCATGTCCGTGACCCCGCGCTTCGCGAGCGCCGCGATCACGTCCGGGTGCCCGCGGAGGAAGGCGTCCGCCTCTTCCCATTCGTCCACGGTGAAATTCGCCTGGACGTCCGGGATGTGCTCCCAGGAGACCACGTTGTCTTCCGTGAGCGAGACGAGCGCCTTGTAGGTGTCTCCGCTGCTGCGGTCGAAGCACACGACGACGGCCCGGCGGTCCGGGACGGCGCCCGACGCGTCGAACGCCGACACCTCGGCCTTGGCCGGCTCGGCCAGTTCGATCGACGCGAACCGCCAGCCGTCCCCGACCCCGTGTTCCCGGGCGAGGACGGCCGCAGCCTGCGCGAATTCGTCCGCCCCCAACGGGTCCAGAGGATGGAACGTGCCGGTGGTCGTCCGGGTCATGGTGTCTCCTCTGGTCGTGGGGTGGGCACTTCGTGCTCGTGCGCCTTTTCGGTAGCGGTGACTACCGAAAAGGCGCACGGGTCAGACGAGCGAGCGCACGATCTGCTCGATGACGGTCAGGGCGTCGTCGAGCAGGTCGTCGCTGATCACCAGCGGCGGAAGCAGTCGGATGACGTTTCCGTAGGTACCGCACGTCAGCAGAATGACACCTTGTTCGAGCGCATGTGCGGCAATCGCCTTCGTCAGTTCGGCGTCCGGCTCGTCGGTGCCGGGCTTGACGAACTCCATCGCGAGCATCGCGCCGCGTCCACGCACGTCACCGATGACGCCGACGTCGGCGGCCAGAGCCTTCAGCCGCGGCAGGGCCAGGTCGCCGATGTGCTGTGCGCGAGCGGGCAGGTCGAACTTCCGCATGCTGTCGATCGCGGCGAGTGCGGCGGCACACGCGACGGGGTTGCCGCCGTACGTGCCACCCAGACCGCCAGGGTGCACCTTGTCGAGGAGTCCGGCGCGGCCCGTGATCGCGGACAGCGGCATGCCGCCCGCCATGCCCTTGGCCATCGTGATGATGTCCGGGACGATCTCCTCGTGCTCGCAGGCGAACCAGGCGCCGGTGCGGGAGAACCCGGTCTGCACCTCGTCGGCGATGAACACGACGCCGTTGGCGCGGGCCCAGTTCACCAGGGTGGGGAGGAATCCCTCGGCGGGAACGATGAATCCGCCCTCGCCCTGGATCGGTTCGATGATGATCGCCGCGAGTGAATCGGCGCCGATCTGCTTCTCCATCTGGCTGATGGCGCGCTGGGCGGCCTGCTCGCCGGTCAGTCCGTCCTGGTCCCGGTAGGGGTAGGACATGGGGAGCCGGTACACCTCGGGCGCGAACGGACCGAAGTGAGCCTTGTAGGGCATCGACTTGGCGGTGAGGGCCATCGTCAGGTTCGTCCGACCGTGGTAGGCGTGGTCGAACGCGACGACGGCGTCGCGGCCGGTGGCGAGGCGAGCGACCTTGATCGCGTTCTCCACCGCCTCCGCGCCCGAGTTGAACAGGACGGTGCGCTTCTCGTGGTCGCCCGGGGTGAGGGCGGCGAGCTCCTCCGCCACGCGGACATAGCCCTCGTACGGGGTGACCATGAAACAGGTGTGGGTGAAGTGCCCGACCTGCTCCCGAACCGCCTCGGCGACAGCCGGATCGGACGCGCCCACGCTGGTGACCGCGATGCCCGAGCCGAGGTCGATCAGGGAGTTGCCGTCGACGTCGACGACCACACCACCGTCGGCATCCGCCGCGTACACGGGGACGCTGGAGCCGACGCCCGCGGCCACGGTGGCGCGGCGGCGTGCGGTGAGGGCCGCCGACTTCGGGCCGGGGAGCTCGGTGACCAGGGCGCGCTTCTGCGGCAGCCGGTACTGGATGTCGTTCATGATGGTGCAGTCCTCAGGGTCGTGACGTGGATGGGTAGGGGGTGGGCGACGTCAGTCGTTGGAGCTCATGACGTGCTTGATGCGGGTGTAGTCCTCGACGCCGTAGCCGGAGAGGTCCTTGCCGTAGCCGGAGTACTTGAATCCGCCGTGCGGCATCTCGGCGACGAGCGGGATGTGGCAGTTGATCCAGACGGCACCGAAATCGAGTGCGGCCGAGAGCCGTTGCGTGACGCCGTGATCGTTGGTCCACACACTCGACGCCAGACCGTACCGGACGTCGTTGGCGAGGGTGACGGCCTCCTTCTCGTCGGAGAAGCTCTGCACGGTGAGGATGGGACCGAACGTCTCCTCCTGCACGATGTCGTCGCGCTGGTCGACGCCGGTGATCACGGTGGGTTCGAAGAAGAATCCCTGCTCTCCCGAACGCTTTCCGCCGGTGACGATCTTGGCCGAGGTGGGGAGCGCGGCGATCTTCGAACTGACCGCGTTGAAATGGTTGACGTTGTTGAGCGGGCCGTAGAACGTGTCCGGGTCGTCCGGCAGGCCGGGGTTGAGCGTCTCGGCCTTGCGGACGAGCGCGTCGACGAGCTGGTCGTGGATGGACTCGTGGACGAGGACGCGGGTGGCGGCGGTGCAGTCCTGGCCGCCGTTGAAGAAGGCAGCCTCGGCGATGCCGCTCGCGGTCTTCTCGATGTCGACGTCACCGAAGACGATGGCGGGTGCCTTGCCGCCCAGTTCGAGGTGGGCGCGCTTGAGCTGGCGTGCGGCGGAGACCGCGACGGCGATACCGGCGCGAACGGATCCGGTGATCGACACCAGTCCGAGGGCCGGGTTCTCCACGAGGGTGGCGCCGGTCTCACCGTTGCCGAGGACGACGTTGAAGACGCCGTCCGGCAGGATCCCCTTGGTCAGCCGGGCCAGGACGAGTGTGCTGTTCGGGGTGGTGTCGCTGGGCTTGAGCACGATCGTGTTGCCTGCCGCGAGCGCGGGGCCGATCTTCCACAGCGCCATCATGAACGGGTAGTTCCACGGGGTGACCTGACCGACGACACCGATCGGCTCGCGGCGCACGTAGGACGTGAAGCCGTCCATGTACTCGCCGGCGGCCTTGCCTTCGAGCATCCGGGCCGCACCCGCGAAGAAGCGGAGCTGATCGGCGCCCACCTTGATCTCTTCGTCGGCGATGACCTGCTTGGGCTGCCCGGTGTTGCGGCACTCCGCCTCGACGAGTTCGTCGCTGTGCGCCTCGATCGCGTCGGCGAGCTTCAGCAACGCGGTCTGGCGCACGCTCGGGGTGGTCTTGCCCCACGAGACGAAGGCCCGCTCGGCTGCCTCGACAGCGGCGTCCACGTCGGCCTTGGTGGAGACGGGCGCACGCCCGACGACGCTCTCGTCCACGGGGTTGATCAAGTCCAGCGTCTCCGTCGCGGATGAGGCGACGAACTCACCGTTGATGTAGTTCTCGAGTACGTCGATCGACATTCGTACCGGTTCCTCTCGTGGGGTCGAAACTCGTGGTTCGGAACGGACCGTCGGTCGAACAGTCCGACCGGGGTCCGGAGTTGCAGAGCATCTGAAAACAAGTGTGCGCTGCCTCACAAGCCAGGGGCAGCTGACAAAATGGTGAAAGACGCGCCCCCCGCCGCGCCGAGTTGTCCAATCCGGAGTCACCCGTGCGAGCAGGTGTGGCCGGCCGCGCCGGAGCCGGCGAACGGCACGTCCGGAACGGCGCTCGCGGAGGCGGCGTCGTGCACGATCGCGCCGCCGACGAGGGTGAGGTCGGCTCGCTGGTCCAGCAGTTGCCCGGGCTCGAGCGTGTAGAGGTCCGCCGACCAGACGACCAGGTCGGCGCGGGCACCCGGACGAATCACTCCGAGCTCGTCCTCGGCGTGCCACGCCCACGCGCCGCCCCGGGTGTACGCCCGCAACGCCGAATCCAGGTCCATCCGTTCGCGCGGAGTCCAGTCGGTCCGGCCGTCCAGGCCCGAGCGGGTCAGGGCCGAGTACAGGCCGACGAGCGGATCCATCTCCCCGACCTGCCAGTCGCTCGAGAACGCCAGCGCCGCCCCCGACTCGGCGAGCGAGCGGAACCGCCACGCCCGCTCCCACCGGTCCTCGCCGACGTTCTCCATCCACGTTCCCGCGACGAGGTCCGGCGAGCAGTGCCGCGGCTGCATCGCCGCGACCACGCCGAGCTTCCGGAACCGGGGAAGGTCCTCGGGGTGGAGGCATTCGACGTGGACGATGCCGTGCCGCCGGTCGGCCGTCCCGTTCACGCGGCCGGCGTGCTCGATCGAGTCGAGCGCCAGGCGGATACCCCAGTCGCCGGTGGCGTGGGTGTGTGTCTGGAAGCCGAGGCGGTCGAGTTCGGTGAGCATCGCGGTGAACTCCTGCGGCGGCAGGCTGGGCGCGCCGCGGTGCCCCGGCCGGTTCGCGTAGTCGGACAGCATGGCCGCGGTATGCGGTTCGATCACGTCGTCGGCGTACAGCTTCACCGGTCCGAGCCGGAGCATGTCGTCGACGGGTGCGCCGTCGACGGCCTCCCGCAGGTCCCGGCGGAACGCGGCGTCGGCGCCGACCGGGTGGAACAGGGCGGTGATCACCCGCGAGTTCATCCGTCCCTCGGCGCGGGCCCGGTACATCAGATCGAGTTCGGCCAGCGGCACCTGAGGTTCGACGACGGTGGTGATGCCGCTCGCGGTCGCCATCTCCAGACTGGACGTGATGCGCCGATAGCGGCGGTCGGGGGAGTACATCGGGATGTCGCGTTGCAGACCGGCCAGACCGGCCCGCGTCATCGCGCTGGTGTAGAAGTCCGTGACCCAGCCGGTGGGGACACCGTCATCATCGAATTCCGGCCGCCCCCAGGGAATGTGGGTGCCGCGGTCGATTCCGAGGACCCGCAGCGCGGCGTCGTTCAGCCACACCGAGTGCTGGTCGTAGGTGGTGATGAAGACCGGACGGTCCGTGATGCCGCGCAGGTCGGCGGCGTTCGGGCGGCGCCCGGTCACCACGGAGTAGACGGCGTTCTCGGCGCAGATCCAGTCGAGGTCGGGGCGGGCGGCCGCGTGCGCGCCGATCCGTCGCCGGACCTCGGTGAGGTCGGGTGCGCCTTCGAGGCTCACGGCGTCGGGATCGAATCCGAGGAGCAGGTGGTTGTGGCTGTCGATGATGCCGGGGGTGAGCAACCGGCCGTGCAGGTCGATGGTGCGCCGGGCGGCGGGGGCGTCCTCGGTGGTCCCGACGTACCGGATGTGGCCGTCCGCGATGCCGACGGCCTCGGCCCGGCCGGGGGTGTCGAACGTTCGCACGATGCCGTTGGTCAGAAGCAGGTCGAGCATCAGCAGTTCTCCTCGGGGGCGGCGTTCAGCAACAGCAGGTGGGTGTTCTTGCGCGGTCGCAGGTACAGGGCGAAGTAGACGAAGCCGGCGGTGACGAGTCCGAGGGAGATGCCGAGGCTGAGCCACTGCTCCGGGTCGAGCAGCGTGACGACGAAGACGAGGCCGAGCGCGGCGATGCAGATTCCCGGGGCCAGCGGCCACAACGGCATGCGGTAGCCGGTTCGGGTGGTGCCGCCGCGGCGGTGGTTGATCGCGGCCAGCGCGATGAACAGGTACGTGAACGTCAGGGTCGACCCGGTGGCGGTGAGCAGGACGTCCAGCGGGACGAAGCACGCGGCGAACGCGATGGCGCCCATCACGACGGTGGCGAGGACGGGGACGCGGCCCTTGGTGCTGACGGTCTGCAGCGGCGCGGCGACGGTCTCCGGGAGAGCGCGATCCCGAGCGGCGGCGTAGAGAAGCCTGCCTGCCTGCAGCGTGATCGCGATGATCGCGTTGATCACGGCGAGGGCGATCGAGAGCAGGACCACCATGGCGACGGCGTGACCGGCGCGTTCGGTGAGGAATGCCTCGACGGGAAGGCTGGAACCGAAGAGTTCGGTCTGCGAGCGGGCGCCCACCAGGATCGCGATGAGCGGGACGAGTTCGGTGGCGACGGTGATGACGGCGCTCCAGATCACTGCCTTCGCGATCGAGCGGGCGGCGTTCTTGGTCTCCTCGGCGAAGTAGACGGCGCCGCCGTACCCGTTGTACGCGAAGATCCCCTGGGTGACGGCCAGCATCAGTCCGGAGATCGCCAGTGGTGCGAGGTTGCCGGTGCTCGGATCGAGAACCTCCGGGCTGAGGAGGCTGGTCAGTGGCCGTTCCATGTGGACGAAACCGAGGACGGTGAGCAGAGCCAGCGCCGCCATCTCGACGCCCAGGAAGACCCCGGTGAGCCACGCGTTGGTGCGGATGTCGAAACATGCGGTCACGGTGGTGATCACGACCACGACGAGCGCGGTCTGCTGCGGGGACAGGCCGTGGATCGCGACGCCCAGGTAGTCGGCGACCCCGAGGGCGAAGACGGCGATGATCAGCGGCAGGGAGATGAGACTGATGAAGAACGTGGCGACGCCGAAGGCCGGTCCGAGTGCCCGCGACACGAGCGAGTAGTCGCCGCCGGCAACGGGATACGCGGAGGCGAGTTCGGCGTAGCAGAAGGCGATGAGAATGCTCACGATGCCGGCGATGAGGAACGCCCAGAACACGCCGGTGCCGAACAGGGCGAGCGCCGAGCCGCCGAGGATGAAGACGCTCGACGCCGGCGAGATCGACGACAGGGTGATCAGGATGTTTCCGCCGACGCCGATGCTCCGGGAGAGCGAGGCCTCGTAGGTGCCGGGTGCGGCGGGGGGAGTGGCGGTGGGTGGCCGGGCGGTCTGGTCCATGAGCTGTCCGTTCGGGGAGGGAGAGGGGCGGAATAGTTTTTTGACGCATCCGTCAAACAACTGGGCCGAGTGTCACAGATCACGTCGGCTAGTGTCAACGGCATGGCGCGACCGAACACTCAGAAGCAGCGGCGTTCCGAGCTCATCGAGGCGACACTCCAGGCGGGATCCGCGCACGGGCTCAGGTCGCTGTCCCTGACCGATGTCGCGAAGCGCGCGGGCCTGACGCGCGGCGCGCTGCTCTACTATTTCGACGATCTGGATTCGCTTCTCGTCGAGGCCCACCGGGCGGGCACCGAGCGCTATTGCGACCTGCGCGACGAGGCGGTGGCCGCGCAGTCGTCGTACGCCGCCAAGCTGCGGACGGCCATCGACGCCGGGCTGCCGAGCGGTCCCGACGACACCCTGATGCGGCTGCTGTACGAATTCGATTTCATGACAGGCACTTCGGCGCTGCACGACGAACTGGTTCAGAAGATGTATCTGCGGCAGCTCGCGACGTACCGCGCCATCCTCGGCGACGGGCACGCGGCGGGGGAGTTCGCCGTGCGCGGCGACATCGACCAGGCGGCAATGAATCTGGTGGCCCTCGAAGACGCGTACGGGCTGCACATCGTCGGCGGAAACAGTCTCATCACCGTCGAGACCGCGCGCACGGCGATGCTGGGGTTCTGTGAACAGATCGGCTGCGGCGTCACGGAAGACGCCGCAGCCGAACGGGACTGACCGGGTCGGCTACCCCGGGTGGCTGCCTGCCACCTCCGCCTCGTGGCGCACCGAGCCGGCCACCACGGTCAGCTGCACCCGCGCGGTGAGCAGGGAATCGGCGCCGGCGGTGAACGGATCCCCGTCGAGGACCACGAAGTCGGCGGCCTTGCCCGCCACCAGTTGACCGGTGAGATCGTCCCAGCGGCACGAGTAGGCGGCGTCGCGGGTGGCGTGCGCGAGCGCGTCCGCCATCGGCAGTGCGTACTCGGGCAGGTTCGGTGCGAGCGCCGGATCGATCGCGGACTTGCGCGTCGTCGCGATGTACATGTTGGGCAGCGGGGGATGCGGCGCCGTGGGGGCGTCGGACCCCAGCGCGAGGACGGCGCCCGCGGCGGTCATCTCGGGCCACGGGAACGCCCGCTCGACCCGATGGTCGCCCAGCATCGCCCGCCAATTGTCCTGGATCGCCGGATCGGCATGGACCGGCTGCATCGACGCGACGACGCCGAGGCGCGCAAGCCGCTGCACGTTGTCCTTCGTGATCGTCTCCAGGTGCTCCATCCGGTGCCGGCGCGGGCGAATCCCGTTGGCGGCGATCGCCTGTTCGAGCGCGGCAAGCGCGATCTCCGACGCCTCGTCGCCGATCGCGTGCAGGGCCACCTGGAGGCCGGCGGCATCCGCTGCGACGACCACCGGTGCCAGCGAGGCGAGGTCCCAGATCGGTTCGGCGTTCGTGCCGTCCGAGTACGGCTCCTTCATCGCCGCGGTGCAGCTGTCGATGACGCCGTCGATGATGATCTTGATCCCGGCCATCCGCAGCCACGGACCTTGCAGTCGCCTGTGGTGCTCCACCGCCTCGTGCACCTGGCGGACGTTCTCCTCGTCCGAATCGGTTCGTTCGATCAGCCAGTGCCCGGCCACCCGGAGCGGCAGCGTGTCGCCGCCGGCGGCCAGTGCGCGTTCGAGCGCCTCGAGCTCGTCCGCGCCGAGCGCCATGTCGACCGCCCCGGTGACGCCGTCCGTCAGATACTGCTCGAACGCTGCCGCGAGTGCGACGTCCCGCTCGGTGTCGCTGACCAGCTTCGCGAGGGCGGGCCACACGATCTGGGTCACCGCCGTCTCGTAGAGCATGCCGGTGGCCTCGCCGGTGACGGGGTCGCGTTCGATCCGGCCGCCGATCGGGTCGGCAGTGTCCGCGTCGATGCCGAGTTCGCGTAGCGCGGCCGTGTTCACCCACGCCGAGTGCACATCGTTGGAATCGAGGTACACGGGACGGTCGGCCTCGGCGGCGTCGATCATCTGCCGCGTCGGCGGGTGCCCGTCGAGTGCCGAAAACAGCCAGCTGCGTCCCAGGAGCCGGGGTGCGTCCGGGTTCTCGGCGGCGAATCGGCGGATGCGGTCCTGGATGTCGTTCAGATCGGCGGCGCTCTGCAGGTCCACCTTCTGGAGGGCCTGGCCCATCATCAGCAGGTGGGTGTGGGCGTCGATGAAGCCGGGCAGGACGAAGGCGCCGCCGAGTTCGACGACGCGGGCGTCGCCGGACAGCGTGTCGGCGGTCGCGGTGTCGCCGACGTAGGTGAGGCGATCGCCCTGGACGATCATCGACTCGGCCCAGGCGGGTTCGGCGGCGGTGAAGATCCGGCCGCCGCGGTAGTGGGTCGTCGTGTCGGTATTCATGGTGTTCTCTCTTTCCGTCAGACGACGACCGAGGTGGTGTACCGGGCAGTGGGATCCTGTCCGGGTGACGCGGACGCGCGCTCGGTGCGCGTCGACAGGCGAGCGATCGACACGATCGGCACGAGCAGGACGAGGCTGATACCCGCGAGGACGAAGCCGAACGCGACGTAGCCGACTGCGCCGGTCACGAGGGTGCCGAAGAGCGGGGCGAATGCGGACCCCACCAGATACGTCCCGAGGAGCGGGGCGGACCAGCGGCCGGACGAGTCCAGCGCGGCCGCGATGGCGACGACGTAGATGAAGGCCGCGGCGTACACCGTGTTCCAGGCGATGATGAGCACCAGATACGTCGTCGAATCGGTGGCCAGGCACGAGCCCAGTTTGAGGGCGGCGCCGAGCACGAGGAGCACGGCGGTGGGGACGGTGCGTCCGAGGCGTGACCCGAGCGCGGTCAGGACGAGGGCGGCGCCGATGCCGCCCGCGGTGGAGAGGCTCAGGGCCAGGCCCATCTGCTGTTCCGTCAGGGCGGCGTGTTCGGCGCCCATGATGCCGGACACCGCCCACAGCGAGTCCTCGCCGATCGCCCAGATCGCGAAGAGCACGAGCAGGGTGGAGCCGGCGACGGCCAGTTTCTTCTCGGTGACGCCCTCGGGCAACGGGGTTGCTGTGTGCGGGGTGCTCGCCGAGTCGTCCTCGACGGCGGGGGCGGACGGCAGCCAGCTGATCGTGAACACCGTCGCCAGCGCCAGTACCGCGACGATCCCGAACGCATTGGTCATGTGCAGGCCGAGGATCGGGATCAGTGCCAGTACCCCGGTGACCGCGGTGCGGTTGACGAGCCCGTTGATCCCGGACACCCGGTTCGGATTGTTCAGCGCGGCGAGGGCCGCCCCGCCGACCGCGACCGCGCCGCCGGCACCGATCCCGCCGACGATGATCGCGACGCACGCGATCGGGGCCGAGTGGACGGTGGCGGCGACGGCGAATCCCGCGGCCATCACGACGAGGCTGACGCGGCCGAGCAGGTGGCGCGAGCGCCCCGCCGCCCATCGGGTGGTCGCGAGGCAGACGAGTGCGGTGGCCAGCAGGGAGCCGGTGAGGACGGCGCCGGCGACGGTCTGGGTGATGCCGAGATCGTCCACCATCGCGATGATCATGAGCGGGATCAGATTGGCCGTGATGTAGCCGACGACGAAGACGCTGAACGTGGCGATACCGCGGCCGAGTGTCAGTGGGACGCGGACGGCGGCGGTCACGTGGGAATCCTGGGGTGGGTCAACGACAACTCCGTGTCTCGGGTGGCGCCCGCGTGAGACGTGGGTCACTTAGCGAATGGGATTCGTTAAGTATGCGGAGGGCGCGCCCCGTACGCAAGGGGTCAAACGAACTCAATTCGTTAAGGTGGGGTTTCGGCGTCGCCCGAGGGTCGACGTCTGACACAATGGAGTAGTCGTCCGTGCTCCGCTGGCCAACTTGTCCAGCGCTATCCCGATCCCGACCGATCGGGGTGGCACGGACCCGACCGCAATGCGCAGGAGCCGACATGACCGTTCCCGTTCGCTGGATGTTGTCCCAGCCGGACCTGGCTCTCGAGCTGAAGGGTGGCGCCGCCGGTCTCGGGAACGAGATCACGTTCGCCCACACCACCGAACTGCAAGACCCCTTCCGGTGGCTCTCCGGCGGCGAATTGCTCCTCACCACCGGCATCCGGCTTCCGCTGACCGCCGCCGACCGGGCCCGATACCTGCGCGGCCTCGGTGAAGCCGGGGTGGCGGCAGTGGGGTTCGGCACCGGTCTCTCGCATCCGGAGGTCCCCGAGGACCTGGTGGCCGTCGCCGACGAGATCGGGCTGCCGCTGCTCGAGGTGCCGTTGCCGACACCCTTCGCGGCCGTGGTCAAGCGGGTCATGAACCGACTCGCGGAGCAGGAGTACGAGGCGGTGCTGCGCGCGTCCCGGGCCCAACCGCGGATGACCCGCGCCGTCATCCAGGGCGGCACCGGCGCCACCGTGCGCGAGCTTGCCGTCGCCACGTCGGCCACCGTCCTGCTCCTCGACCTGTCCGGCCGGGTGCTGGAGTCTCATCCGGCGCAGCCCGCGGAGGATGTGATCGGGGAACTGCGGGAAGTGCTGGAGGCGGGTACCGGCGGGGCGTCGAGCAGCGTGTCGCTGGCACGGTCGGGTGCGTCGATCACCGTGCAGCAGATCAGCGTCGGCAGCACACCGCACGGACACCTCGCCGTGATCAGCCCCACCGCTCTCAGCCACGTCGACCAGATCCTGCTCGGTCACGCGAACTCGTTGCTCGCCTTGGATTTCGAGAAGCCGGTGCGGCTCCGGACCGCACAGAACCGGCTCAACTCGCACGCCCTCGGCCTGCTGCTCACCGAGGACCGCGACCTCGCGCCCGCCTGGTCGCAGATCCGGCACGCCGCGGACGCGGACGGGATGGTCCGCGGACTCACGGTCGTGGCCGAGACACCGGCACTCGCGGAACGGGTGGAGTCGGCGGTCGCGGTCGCCATGAACAAGGCCGGGCGGCAACTCTTCTCGCGCCGTCACGACACGCGGGTCACGGTTCTGCTGCGGGGAACCGACGACGTGGACTTCGCGCGGGCGATGCTGCGCGGGCTGTCCGGGCCGGCGCGGAAGGCGATCCGTGCGGGGCTGAGCGGGAAGCGGGAGGTCGCCGGTCTGGTGGCGGCCATCGAACAGTCCCAGCTCGCCGCGTCGGCCGCCGAGGCGGGGGCCGAGCCGTTGGAGTTCGCGGCGCTGACCGGTAGCGCGCTACTCGCCTTCAGCTCGACGCGGGAGGTGCTGAACTCCCTGGCGGACACGATGATCGCGCCGATCGACGACTACGACCGCACCAACGGCACGGAACTGCTGGGATCGCTGCGGGCGTTCCTCGAGGCGAACGGGCACTGGGAGTCGGCGGCCGCGGCGATGGGCGTGCACCGGCACACCCTGCGCAGCCGCATGGCGCGCATCGAGTCGTTGATCGACTGCCGGCTGGACGTGGCGCGGGTGCGCGCCGAACTGCTGCTCGCGATCATCGCCCGGCAGTCGTGACTGCCGGGCGATGATCGGACGGGACTACTTTCCGAGGCGGGCGACGATGTCCGCGGCGGTGCGCTGACCCATCCGCACGGCGCCGTCCACGTGCTGGTAGCCCTCGGCGGCGATGTCCGAGCAGGAGAAGTGGAACGGTCCGACCGGCGTCCGCGTGTCCTTCCCGTACCGGTGCAGGCCACCGAGGTCGAAGCTCGCGGCGTACGCGCCCCGGGTCCATTCCTCGGAGCCCCAGTCGGACTCGTAGTAGACGACCGGCTCGGCGGCCTTCGGTCCGAGGTAGCGGGCGAGCGAACCGAGGATGGTGGCGCGACGCTCCTCTTCGCTCAGTTCGAACATCGCGTCGGCCTTCTCGTCCGACACGAACGCGACGAGGGTTCCCCGGGTGTCCTCGTGGTTGGTGTTGTCGTACACCTCCTGGACGACCTCGGACGCGCCGAATCCGGTGCCTGCAAGGCCGTCCTCACGCCAGAACGGGGTCTCGTACACGGCGTGCACCTTGATGACGAGTCCCAGCGACTGGTGCTGGTGCATCTGGTGCTGGCGGCGCGGCAGCGGCGGGTCGTAGGAGATGCGGGAGTACAGGTTCGGCGGGACGGCGAGCACGACGCGGGCCGCCTCCACGCGAATGTCCCCGTCCGCCAGCACGACTGCGCCGCCCTCACTCCATTGGACGGTGCGCACCGGCGCGTTCAGGAAGACGTCGTCGCCGAGGGCGGCGGCCATCCGGATCGACACCTGCTGCATGCCGCCGATGACACGCTTGTCGAGGATGAAGTCCTCGTCCACCAGGTGCGAGAACGATCCGGCGGACGCGGCCATCAGCACCGCCTGCAGCGCCGAGAACGAGTGAGCGGGCTTGGTCAGCATGCCGCCTGCGATGAACAGGCCGATGTTGTCGCGGGCCTCGGCGTCGTCGGACTGCTCGATCAGCCAGTGCTTGAACGAGATCGTGTCCAGTTCGCGGGCCAGCGGATGCGCCCAGGGCTCCTCGGCGCCGACCTGCGCGGCGAGGTCGTCGAGGATCTGGATCAGCCGGTCCATCTCCTTGCGGGTCGTCTCGTCGACGGGGAAGGATTCGCCGGTGTAGCGGGTGCGTTCGCCGGCGGCGGAGATGTAGACGGATTCACCCTCGCGGTACCGGTCGAACGTCTCGAGTCCGAGTTCGTCGAGCAGGGAGATGAGCGTCGTCTGGTCGGGGGAGACCCACTGGCCGCCGATCTCCAGCATCGCGCCGTCGATGGTGTCGGTCCAGGTCCGACCTCCGACGCGGTCGCGCGCCTCCAGGACCGCGACGGACAGCCCCGCCTTGCGCAGCGCGGTGGCTGCGGCCAGGCCGGACGGGCCGGCGCCGACGATGGCGACATCACGTTGGAGAGTAGGCACTTTCGAGCTCCTTTGGTTGAAGTGCTGACGGATTCGTGAAAGGTGGTTCGGTTAGCAGCGGGTGAGCGCGAGCGACAGTTCGGCGTCGATGACGCAGATGCTCGAGTTGTCCACGCGGTCGTGGCTCCGCAGCTCGCCGAGCATCTGGGCCAGGCGGTCCGCGGCGGTGGTGTGTTCGGTCAGCCAGTCGGCGACGGCGTCGGCGGCGGACGTCGCGGGCGAGGCGTCGCGCAACACCAGTCCGATCAGGCCGTGCCAGTGCTCCTGCAGGTTGTCGACGAGGACGGCACCCGCCATCGCCTCCCAGTAGGCGGTCCCGGTCTCGCCGACGGAGAACCGTTCCGACAGCCAGTCGAGGCCCACCACGCGGCCGAATTCGCGGTACGTCTCGGCGACCTGGGTGATCGGCAGGTCGAGCGCCTGCGCCGTGGTCTCCAGCGCGAAGCCCTGCGCCAGGATCCGCAGCGTGCCCAGGTCCTGGGCGGGCGCACCGGTGAGGCGCGGCAGTGCCGCGGCGAGTTCCTGGACCGGCTTCGCGAAGCGCTCGATCAACTGCTGCGCATCCGTGCCAGCGGTGCGATGCCGCAGCAGCCACGACGTGGTGCGCTCGATCAGGTCCTGGATGCCGAAGTGCAGGTTCAGCCGGGTCCGGTGGGACGCGCCGGGCAGGGTGAGGACCTCGTTCCACAGGCGGTCGATGTCGAACACCTGCCGCACCACCGCGTACGCGACGGTGATCTCGGGGGTGCCGACGCCGAGCCGCTCCTCGAGGCGGTGGATCAGGCCGGGTCCGACACGGTCGATCATGTCGCCGGCCACGATCACGGCCACGATCTCCCGGGCGAGCCGGTGACCGCTGATCTGCTGGGGGACGCGTTCGCGGATGGACGCCGGGAAGTAGTCGGCGAGAACACCGTCGAACACGGCGTCGTCGAGCACGGGGGAGGCGAGCAGTTCGGTGACGACGAGGTTCTTCGACTGTGCGAGCAGAACCGCGATCTCCGGCCGGACCAATCCCTGGCCCGCGCGGTGCCGGGCGGACAGTTCCGCCGCCGACGGCAGCACCTCCGCGGCCCGGCTGATCCCCGCGTCGCGCTCGAGGTTCTCGATCAGCCGCTCGTGGCGTCCGAGCAGGAACGGTGCGTGGACCTCGGCGAGGCTGATGGCGAGGGTCTGGGAGGCGGCGTCGGCGAGCACCGATTCACCGATCTCGTCCTGGACGCGGGCGAGCAGCGTGTTCCGTTCCGCCGCGGGCAGTTCGCCCGCCGCCACCGCCGCGTCCAGCGCGACCTTCAGGTTCACTTCCCGATCCGACGTGGCGACGCCGGTGGCGTTGTCGATGAAGTCGGCGTTGATCCGGCCGCCGTTCAGCGCGTACTCGATGCGGGCGCGCTGCGTGAGGCCGAGGTTGCCGCCCTCGCCGATGACCGCGGCGCGCACGTCGCTCGCCTCCACCCGGACGGCGTCGTTGGCCGGGTCCGCGGCGTCGGCGTGTCCCTCGGTGGAAGCCTTGACGTACGTGCCGATTCCGCCGTTCCACAGCAGATCCACGTCCGCGGTCAGCAGCGCCTTCACCACCTCGTGCGGGGGCAGTTCGGTGGCGGTGACGCCGAGGCGTTCCCGCACCTGCGGCGACAGCGGGATCTTCTTCACCGTCCGCGGCCACACGCCGCCACCCGCCGAGACGAGGCTCCGGTCGTAATCGTCCCAGCTGCTGCCGGGCACGGACGCGAGGCGCTCGCGCTCGCGGTAGGACGCCTCGGAATCCGGTTCGGGATCGAGGAAGATGTGCCGGTGGTCGAACGCGCCGACCAACCGGATGGCGCGGCTGAGCAGCATGCCGTTGCCGAACACGTCGCCGGACATGTCGCCGATGCCGACCACCGTGAACGCGTCGGTGTCGACGTTCTTGCCCATCTCCGCGAAATGCCTGCGGACGGAAACCCATCCGCCGCGCGCCGTGATACCCATCGCCTTGTGGTCGTAGCCGGCGGAGCCGCCGGACGCGAACGCGTCGCCGAGCCAGAAGCCGCGACGCGTCGCGATGCTGTTGGCCAGGTCGGAGAACCGGGCCGTGCCCTTGTCGGCGGCCACCACCAGATACGGGTCGGCGTCGTCGTAGATCACCGTGTCGCGGGGGTGGACGACCTCGCCGTCGACGATGTCGTCGGTGACGTCGAGCAGTCCGTCGATGAAACTTGTGTACGCCGCCCGGACCGCGTCGGGTGTCGTCTCGGTGCGCACCACGAACGCGCCCTTCGCGCCCATCGGAACGATCAGCGAGTTCTTCACGTGCTGCGTCTTCATCAGACCCAGAACCTCGGTGCGGAAGTCGTCCTTGCGGTCCGACCACCGCAGTCCGCCGCGCGAGACCGGACCGCTGCGGACGTGGCTGCCCTCGACGATCGGCGAATGCACGAAGATCTCGCGGTACGGGGTCACGGCCGCGGACAGTGATAGCAGCGACGGGTCGATCTTGAACGCGGCGGGGGCGGCGCTGATGGTGCGGTCGTGCTGGAACCAGTTGGTGCGCAGCACCGCCGACGTGAACGACAGCAGGCCGCGGAGCAGACGGTCCTCGTCCAGCGTCGCGGTGCGGTCGATCGCGTCGAGCAGCACGCGCTCCGCGTCCGCGACGGCGCTGTCGCGGTCGGGGCCGGTGACGGCGGGATCGAAACGGGCGGTGAACAGGTCGCGGAATCCGCGCACGAAATCGCTGTGCCGCAACAGGATCGCCACGATATTGGGTTCCGACAGTCCCAGCCCCACCTGACGGAGGTAGCGGCAAGCCGCCCGGACCAGGACGGCGTCCATCCACGTCAGGTTCGCCGCGGCGACGAGGCGGGTGAATCCGTCGACCTCCAGATGTCCGGCGGCCGCAGCCTCGAACGCATCGGACAGCAGGCCCGGAGTTTCGGCGTCCCAGGCGAAGTCGCCGGTGCTGAAGTCGAAGCGGTGAACCAGCGGGCTGCCGGGCTCGCCCGCGGGCAGCTGTTCGTGGGACGCGACCCGCAACCCGAGGTCCGCGAACAGCGCGACCAACTCGGCGAGCAACGGGGTGCCCTGCGGCCAGACCATGACGGCGGCCGGCTCGGGCAGTGCATCCGCGGTGTCGACGAATCGCAGCCGCGGAGTGGTTCCTCCGGACGCCAGGACCGCGCTCGACACGGCGGCCTCGTCCTGGCGTGGACGGGGTGTGTCGGTCGTGCTCGGAATGACACCGGTATAGCTCATCGTGTGGCTCCTGACCCCTGATCTGGCAAACGCGTGACTTGGGAACCAGTGTGTCGAGAAGAGACGCACGCCACATCCGACGAAGTGGAGCGTCGTACGGCGACGGACGCGACGTTTCGGAGCCGTGAGTACTTGTTAACCGCCCGCGGTTAACAAGTACTCACGGCTCGCCAGGTGGAGACCGCTGCGGTGCCGAGCAGTCCGCCGGTGATCACGAAGATCGACGACGTGCCCGCGACCCCCGCCGCGGCGCCTGCGGCCAGCGGAATCAGTACCTGCCCGAGCCGGTTGCCGGTCAGGCGCAGCGACAACGCGGCGGCCCTGTTGGCGGCGGTGACGAGCCCGGCCACCCAGGTCATCGTCAGTGGTTGACCGATGCCCCAGAAGAATCCGGCCACGACGAGGAGCAGCGCCATCCAGACCGGGTCGGGCACGAACGGCAGCAGGGCGGTGGGCAGCGCCGAGCACAGCGTGGCGGAGATCAGCAGCTTCTGCCGCGACACCCGGGTGAGCAGCCACGGCAGGAACGCGCGCGACACTATCGACGCCGCGGTCCGCGCGGTCAGCAACAACGACACCAGCAGAACGCTGAAACCGAACTCGTGCCCGAGGACGGGGAGGTACGCGACGACGACGTCGACCGACGCCAGCACGATCAGACTGCTGAACACGGCCGGCCGCATCCCGGTCGTCGAGATCATGCTGAACACGGACTGCCGGTCGCCGGGCGACGGCGGCTCCGCTGCTTGCGGGCGTTCGCGTACCGGCCAGGCGAACGGGACCGCGGCCAGCGACACCACACCCATCACCGTCAACGCCAGAGTGGTTTCGACGACGCCGCCGTCCGAGCTTCCCGCCGCGATCAGCCCGACGAGCGGGACACCGACCGCCTGGCCGATCGAGACGCCGAGCGTCAATCCGGCGAAACCCCGGTCCAGCTCACCGGGTGGGGACAGCAGCGTGATGAACCCCTGCGCGGCGACGGTCACGAGGATCTGGCCGAACCCCAGGATCACGTTGCCGAGGCCGAGGACGATCAGGTCGCCGCTCATGGCGATCACCAGGACACCCAGCGATGTCAGCACCACGCCGGTCCGCAGGACCGCGGCGGCGTGCCGACGGTCGACGGCGCGTCCGATCCGGACCGCGACGAGCAGCGGTGCCAGCGAGAACAGGGCGGTGACGATGCCGATCGTGACGGCGTCGCCGCCGAGCGCGAGGACGCGGTAGGAGACGAGAACGCGGACAGCGTGATAGACGGCCTGGAGGAGAGCAGTGGCAACGCAGACGTTGAGGAACCAGTGCTTCACCAGGTCATCCGTTGATCACCTGGCGATCGCCGAGCGGCGCCTGCAACGGGACTTCGAGGGTGCCGAACACGGCGACGAGAATGCACATCTTGTCGGCGGCCTCCGGGAGGGTGCCGGTGCGCAGCGAGATCGTGACGGTGGTGTCGGTCTCGGTGACGGTCGCGTCGGCGCCGTAACACTCCGGGGTCCCGGTGACGAAGTGGATCGCCACCGTGTTGCCGTCAGCGCGGGACCACGACTCGAATGGCGTCGGATTCGCCCGGACGATGTCGGGGCGCGACTCGAAGACGGTGCCGAACTCGTCGCCGGGCACTTCGGAGGGAATCGGCATCCCCGTCGACGGATTGGTGGGGCTGGGATCCACTGCGGACGCGATCTCCGGGGGAATCGTCGGTTCGTCGGTGCTCGAACCGGACCCGCATCCGGCGAGGGCGAGGCAGGCCAGCACTGCGAGGGCGATTACGCGCATATGCCACGGTAACCTCATCCCGCGAGCAGGCCGGAGACCAGCGCAATCCCCGGAATCGCGGCCAAAGTGGTGATGAAAGCCGTGTCTCGCGCCAGCACCGTTCCGACCCCGTACCGGCTGGCGTAGACGAAGACGTTCTGGGCCGTGGGCAGCGTCGCCACCACCACGATGGCGAAAAGTTCGTGGCCTTCGAGCCCGAGCAGATAGCGCGCCATCAGGTAGGCCAGCACCGGTTGCACCACGATCTTGAGCACCGACGCCAGCGCGACGTCGCGTCGCGGGCTCGTCCCCTTCTCCAGCACCCGCACCCCGTACAGCGAAATGCCGAACGCGAGCAGTGCACCCGGCACCGACGCGCCACCCATGAGCCGGAACGGCTGCATCAGGGCTTCCGGAGGTGTCCAGCCGAGGAGCGCGATCAGCAGTCCCGCGGCACCCGCCAGGACGATCGGGTTCTTGAACGGTGCGGTGATCGTGTCGAGTCGCGACGCGCCCCGTCGGAGCGTGGTGACGTCGAGGATGGTGAGGGCGATGGGGGAGTACGCGATGATCTGGAACAGCAGCAGCGGCGCCACGAACGACGCGTCCCCCAGCACGAACACGGCGATGGGTATGCCGAGATTCGCGGAGTTCACGTAGGACGCCGACAGTGCGCCGATCGTCAGTTCCGGAAGGGACCTGCGTAGCCACACTCTCGCGACGACCATGTACAGTGCGCCGACCGTCAATGCCGTGACAGCCGCGACGGCCAGAGTGGGCGAGAAGATCACCGAGAGGTCGGACGATGCGAGCGAATCGAACAGCAGCGCCGGTGTGGCGACGAAGAACACCAGCCTGCCCAGGACGGTTTCGCCCTCCGCACCCAGCGTCCCGCGACGGCCGAGCAGGTAGCCGATCGCAATGATCACGAATATGACGGTGAATCCCGCAACCACTCCCGACACGCTGCGGGGCACCTCCTCGACAGGTAAGCCTCCTGTCGGCAAACCTTCCGAAGTCTAGTGCTCGGCGTTCGGGTGGGTGACAATAGCCTCCGGTCGGGGAGATCGTCTGTGCGCGCGTTCCGCCGCGCGCGAGGAGCCGCAATGCTGCGTCGAACGACCGTCCTCTGTGCGCTGTTCTGCGCGTGGACCCTCGCCTGGGGTGCCGCTCCCGTGGCGTCGGCGCTGGCTCCGCCGTCGAGTGGGGATCCGAACCTGATCGCGCTCGCCGGGCAGGTGCTCGGGCGCAGCTACCGCGAGAACGCGAGCGTCGCGTACATCGACGCGTCCGGTACCCGGTTCGCGAATTTCGGGGCCAACGAGGCCACCGACTTCGAGATCGGTTCCGTCACCAAGACGTTCACCGCGGAACTGTTCGTCGACGCCGTCGCCCGGGGTGAGGTGCGTGAGAGCACGAAGGTCGGAGATGTGCTGCCGTTGCAGGGCGCACCGGTCGGCGACGTGACGCTGCTCGAGCTGGCGTCCCACACGTCCGGGCTGGCGCAGTTCCCGATGAGCACGGACACCGTGGTGGCCGTCGGGCACTGGGTGGTCGCGTCCAACCCGTTCACCTACGACCGGGACACCCTGCTGCAGCAACTGCAGTCGGCGCCGCTCACGACCCGCGGCACGTACTCGTACTCGACCGTCGGCTTCGCGCTGCTCGGCCAGGCGCTGGCCGCGGCCGCGCACACCGACTACCCGTCGCTGCTCCGCGAGCGCATGCTCGTCCCCCTCGGGCTGTCGCAGTCGTGGATGCCGCTCACCGCCGCCGACCTGCCTCCGAACGTCACCCGCGGATTCGACGTCTTGCACAGGTCGCAGGACCCGTGGCCGCTGGACGCCTACGCCCCGGCCGGCGGATTGCGGTCCACCGCGAACGACATGTCGAGGTACGTCCGGGCGCTCCTCGACGGGACGGTCCCCGGCGCCGCGGCCATGGACCCGCGGTGGATCGGCGACAACTACCGCGCGCTGACGTGGTCGATCGTCCCGTTCGAAGGTCGCGAGTACACGCTGCACGGTGGCGCGACCGGTGGTTTCCAGTGCACCGTCGTGCTCGACCGCGAGAAAGACCGCGGGCTCGTCATCCTTACCGACACCATCGGCGGACTCGAGCAGCAGGGTCTGGAGATCCTCGCCCACACCCCGATGTGAGTGTTTTCGCGTCCCGGGGCACACATTGTCACTCACGTGCCTGGGTACCCCCGCTGGGTATGTCCGGTTACAGTGGTCGTGTGGAGACGGGAACCGGGCGGACGCGCACAGTCGTGGCGCGTGCCGCGCTGCTGATCGCCGTCGCTGCCGGGGTGCTCCTCATGCACAGTCTGATCGCGCCGACCGCGATCGCCGCGGCGCACGAGCAGTCCTCGGTCACCGAATCTCACGCCGAAGACCCCCACGGTTGCGGCGGGGACGGTTGCGAGCAACCCCATCTCACCGGACATCAGTGTGCCGGCGTGATCGTGGTGATCGCCGCACTGACGTCGGTGATGTTGCTGTGGTGGCACTCCGTGGATCCCGCCGCGCGACGGTCGCGGGTGAGCGCCGACCGTGTGCAGTCGGGGCGCGGACCACCACCGTGGACGGTGCTTTCTTTGGCGGAACTCTCGATTCTGCGGGTGTGACAGGGAGCCCGGGGCGTGTGCCCCGGCGGATCCGACTGTCATTTCCCGAATCGACCTCGAGGAGTTCCTCATGCGTACCAGCACCATCATTGCCCTGATCGCCGCCGCGGCAGGCGCGGCTCTCGTACTGGCCGGCTGCGGCACCGACTCGGCAGGCACCTCGTCGACGCCCGGCGCCTCGACATCCGCCGTCGAATCGCAGGCACAGTTCAACGACGCCGACGTCGCGTTCCTGGAAGGGATGTACCCGCATCACGCGCAGGCGGTGGAGATGGCCGACATGGTCTCCGGCCACACCGACAACGCCGACGTGGTCGCTCTCGCCGCAGCGATCAAGGCGGCGCAGCAACCGGAGATGGACCGGATGACCACCTGGCTCCAGCAGTGGGGACAACCGGTTCCGACGACCGACATACCCGGCATGCACGACATGGACCACGGCGACGGAATGATGTCGGCCGATCAGATGGACGCCCTGACGGCATTGTCGGGCACGGAGTTCGACCGGCAATGGCTGACCATGATGATCGAGCACCACGAGGGCGCGATCGACATGGCGAACACCGAACTGGCCGACGGTGAGAACCCGGAGGTCAGGCAGATGGCCACCGACATCGTGACCGCCCAGCAGAAGGAGATCGCCGACATGCAGGCCGCGCTCGGCTGACCGGAATGACGAAAGGCCGCGTAATCCGAGGATTACGCGGCCTTTTCGGTGCCTACGTGAGTTACCGGCTCGTGAAGGGCAGCAGAGCCATCTCGCGAGCGTTCTTGACGGCGACGGCAACCTGACGCTGCTGCTGCGGGGTCAGGCCCGTGACGCGGCGGCTACGGATCTTGCCGCGGTCCGAGATGAACGTGCGGAGGAGGTTGATGTCCTTGTAATCGACGTGCTCGATCTTGGCCGCGAACAACGGGTTCTTCTTGGGCTTGCGGCCCTCGACGGGACGCGGCTTCTTCGACGGTGCTCTCTTGACTGCCATCTGCTTCCTTTACCAGCTCGACTTGTGGACGCCTGGCAGCTCCCCGCGGTGCGCCATCTCGCGAACACGCACGCGAGAGAGCCCGAACTTCCTCAGGTGGCCGCGCGGACGTCCATCCGCAGCGTCTCGATTGCGCAATCGTACCGGACTCGCGTCGCGGGGCAGACGCTGCAGTGCCGCCCGGGCCTCCGCGCGCTCGTCTTCGCTGCTCGACGGACGGCGGATGGTCTCCTTCAGCTCTGCGCGGCGCTCGGCCCAGCGTGCCGCCACGATCTTGCGTTGCTCGTTCTTCGCGATCTTCGACTTCTTCGCCATGTGGGGTGTCTTCTACTTCTCTTCTCGGAAATTGACGTGCTTCCGCACGACCGGGTCGTACTTCTTCATCACGAGACGATCGGGGTCGTTGCGGCGGTTCTTGCGGGTCACGTACGTGTACCCGGTGCCTGCCGTCGACTTCAGCTTCACGATCGGGCGGATCTCGTTGCGGGCGGCCATCAGATCTTTCCCCCGCGGGCGCGGATCCGGGCGACGACGGCCTCGATGCCGTCCCGGTCGATGGTCTTGATGCCCTTGGCGGAGAGCGTGAGGGTGACTCGCCTGCCCTCACTGGGCAGGGCATATGTCTTCTTCTGGATGTTCGGATCCCAGCGCCGGTTGGTGCGCTTGTGGGAGTGCGAGACGGACTTGCCGAATCCTGGCTGGCGTCCGGTCACCTGGCAGTGCGCCGACATGGGCGTTCCTCTCTGTCCTCTCGTGAAACCGCCCCGAGAGGGTGATGACAATCATTTTCGACAACGACGAGTTTCCAATGTAGCGTTCCGTCCACGTAATGACAATCGTTATCGAAAGGGTGCTCCGTGAGTGAGATACTCGACGGCCGGACGCCGCTGATCCTGGTTTCCGGGTGGAACGGCCCCACCGAGGACGCGGCGCGGTCGCTGCTCCGCGAAGGCACCGTCGTCGTGCATCACGACCTCGACCTCGTGCATGAAGGCGTCGTGCGCCGGACCGTCACCACGCTGGAGTCGGGGGCGCCGCGCGAGCGCCTCGGCATCCTCGAACTGGCGCACGGCTGCATCTCCTGCACGCTGCGCGTGGACCTTCTCCCGCTGCTCCGCCGCCTGCACACCCGCAGTTCGGTGCAGCGCATCGTGCTGCACCTCGACCGCCGGCTCGAACCCGAGGCCGTGTGCTGGGCGGTCGAGCACGTGGCGGTGTCCGGCGTGATCGGGCAGATCGACGGTCCCGCCTCGCGGGACGTGCGCGTCGACGGCGTTATCACCTGCCTCGATGCCGGATCGTGGCTGGCCGACGCCACCGGCGACGACGCACTGGACGACGACCGCACCGTCGCGCAGGTCGCAGTCGGGCAGGTGGACTTCGCCGACGCCCTGGTGGTGTCGGGCAATGCAGGCGACGGCTGGCAGCAGGCCCGGCTCCACGCCGTCCTGGCCCGGCTCGCACCGGACGCCCCGATCGTCTGGGACGGGGACGCGCCCGACGTCGAGCGCCTGCTCCTCGACGTCCCGGCCGGCGCGCGGCGCGGTGAGCTGTCCCACGCCCACTCACCACTGCTGCGTGGGCAGCCGCCGCTGT
The DNA here is from genome assembly GCF_030056915.1 of Rhodococcus sp. IEGM 1307. Classification (NCBI taxonomy): domain Bacteria; kingdom Bacillati; phylum Actinomycetota; class Actinomycetes; order Mycobacteriales; family Nocardiaceae; genus Rhodococcus; species Rhodococcus sp. IEGM 1307. Next base: position 364,799 of record NZ_JASHKW010000003.1, on the reverse strand, counting down.
CCCACGACTGCGGCGTCATGCTCGTCGAGTTCACCGCCACCCGGCCGTTCCACCCGGAACGGCTGCACGAGGCCGTCGACGTGCTCCTCGACGGAGTCGTCACGTCTCGCGGCCGCGTGTGGGTCGCGACCCAGCCGGACGAGGCGCTGTGGCTCGAGTCGGCCGGTGGGGGACTGCGGGTGGCCAGTGCCGACCGCTGGCTGGCCGCGATGACCCCGGAAGAACAGGAACAGGTCCCGACTGCACGCCGCGCGATGGCCGCGCTGTGCTGGGACGAGCGCTTCGGCGACCGGCACACGTCGATGGTGGTGCTGGTGCATGCGGCCGACCCCACCGAGATCGACCGCACGCTGCAGTGGGCGCTCGTCACCGACGACGAACTCGCGGACGAGGCGGCCTGGCAGTCGTGGCCCGACCCGTTCGGGCAGTTCCACGAAGACCCCTGCGAGAGCAGCGAATCACCCTACGCAGAACCCGAATCGAGAGAGGGACACGAATGAAGCCCCACATCCACCCCGACTACCACCCCGTGGTGTTCCAGGACGCGAGCACCGGAACGACGTTCCTCACTCGGTCGACGGTGACCAGCGACCGCACCGCCCTTTGGTCGGACGGCAACACCTATCCGCTGGTGGTCGTGGACGTGACCAGCGAGTCCCACCCGTTCTGGACCGGCGCGCAGCGCGTGATGGACACCGCGGGCCGCGTCGAGAAGTTCGAACGCCGCTACGGGGTGCGCCCGCGCCCGTGAGTACTTATCAACCGCAGGTGGTTAATAAGTACTCACAGGTCGACGACGAAGGAGGAGACAGAACATGGCAGTACCGAAACGCAGAATGTCGCGATCCAATACGCGTAGCCGGAGATCGCAGTGGAAGGCCCAGGCGCCCGACCTCGTCGAGGTGACGGTGGGCGGTGCGACGCATCGCGTGCCGCGCCGGCTGGTGAAGGCCGTGAAGCTGGGATTGGTGGACCCGGCCGGGAAGTGACGCTCCTCGTGCGAACCTTGGCGGGTGCTGCTGTACATCCTGGAACTGGTGGGCATCGCGGTGTTCGCGGCCTCGGGCGCCCTGGTGGGGGTGACGAAGCGCCTCGACATCTTCGGTGTGTGCGTGGTCGGTGTCTTCACCGCTCTCGGTGGCGGCATCGTCCGCGACGTCCTGCTGGGCATCCATCCGCCGACGTCGCTGGGTAGCTGGCCGAACCTCGGCACGTCGTTCGGCATGTCGTTGCTGGTGTTCTTCCTGCATTCGACTGTCGGGCGACTCCGCCGGGAGATCCTGGTGCTCGACGCTCTGGGCATGGGCCTGTTCGCGAGCACGGGCGCGGTGATCGCGCTCGACCACGGGGCGAGTCCGCTCGCGTCGTGTCTCATCGGCGGGACGGCGGCGATCGGCGGCGGGATCTTGCGCGACGTGCTGGTGAACGAGGTCCCGTTGCTGCTGCAGCGGGACTTCTACGCGGTGCCGGCGCTGCTCGGGTCGGCGTTGGTGGTCGTGGTGAGCGAGTGGGGTTCGGGCACCGACGTCGCGCTGGTGGTGGGCACGGTGTTCGCGTCGGCGCTGCGGGTGCTGGCGCTGTGGCGGAACTGGGGTCTGCCGGGTCCGCGGGTCCTCGAGTGACCGCCGCCAGGGCACTTCGATGATCCCTTCTCAGACATATCTCAGTTGATCGGGCCAAACTGTCGGGTATGCGCATTTTGGTGGTCGACGACGATCGCGCCGTGAGGGAGTCCTTACGGCGGTCTCTCAGCTTCAACGGATACTCGGTGGAACTGGCCGTCGACGGTATCGATGCTCTCGAGAAGGTGGCGAACGCGCGCCCCGACGCGCTCGTGCTCGATGTGATGATGCCGCGCCTGGACGGTCTCGAGGTGTGCCGACGGCTGCGGAGCACCGGCGACGACCTGCCGATTCTCGTCCTCACGGCGCGCGACTCCGTGTCGGAGCGGGTGTCGGGACTGGACGCCGGAGCCGACGACTACCTGCCGAAACCCTTCGCCCTCGAGGAGTTGCTGGCCCGGCTGCGCGCACTGCTGCGCCGCGCCGCGCCGGAGCCGGGCATCGACTCGGAGAAGATGACGTTCGAGGACCTCACGCTCGACCCCGTCACCCGCGAGGTGACGCGTGGCGAGCGGTCCATCAGCCTCACCCGCACCGAGTTCTCGCTTCTCGAGATGCTGATGGCCAACCCGCGCCGGGTGCTGACCCGCGGCCGCATCCTCGAGGAGGTGTGGGGTTACGACTTCCCGACGTCCGGCAACGCGCTGGAGGTCTACGTCGGGTATCTGCGTCGCAAGACGGAGGCGGACGGTGAGACCCGCCTGCTGCACACCGTCCGCGGAGTCGGCTACGTGCTGCGGGAGACTCCTCCGTGATGGCAGTTCCGTTCCACAAGACCGCCGACAAGTCGGGGGCGAAGCACGACTCGCACCACATTTCCCGGCACCCCACAGGCCCGATCCCGTTACCGCCCGAGATGCGGCCTCCGATGCCGTTGACGCGGTCGGTGTCGTTGCGGTGGCGGGTGACGCTGCTCGCCGCGTCCGTGGTGGCCATCGCGGTGGCCGTCATGGCGATCGCGGCGTACGCCGTGGTGTCGCGGGCTCTGTACGCGGATGTCGACAACCAGTTGCGCACCCGCGCGTCGGCGCTCATCGACAGCAATCTCGTGACGTTCGATCCGCGCTACATCGCGGGCGCGACGCTGTACACGACGGACATCAGTGTGGCGCTGATCTTCCCGGACCTCGACACGTACACACCCCCGGGGTCGAGTGTCCCCATCGGGGAACCCGAACTGGCCGTGGCCCGCGGCGAGCGCGACACGTCGTTGCGGACGGCGGACAATCAGCGGGTGCTGGCCGAGCGCACCCAGGACGGCAGCACGCTGGTGATCGCGCAGCGCCTGGCGCCGACGGGCGCCGTGCTCGACCGGCTCGCCTGGGTGCTGTTCATCGTCGGCGGGTGTGGAGTGGTCCTCGCGGCCGCCGCCGGAACGACGGTGGGGCGCACCGGTCTGCGTCCGATCGCCCGGCTCACCGCTGCCACGGAACGGGTGGCCCGGACCGACGACCTGACACCGATGCCGGTGACGGGCAACGACGAACTCGCCCGGCTCACCGAGAGTTTCAACACGATGCTGAGGGCGCTCGCGGAATCGCGGGAGCGGCAGAGCAGGCTCGTCGCCGACGCCGGACACGAACTGCGGACGCCGCTCACGTCGTTGCGCACCAACATGGAGTTGCTGATCGCGTCGAGTCGTCCTGGCGCACCGCATATTCCGGACGAGGACATGGCCGAACTGCGCACCGATGTGGTGGCGCAGATCGAGGAACTCTCGCAGCTGGTGGGCGACCTCGTGGATCTCGCCCGCGAGGACGCACCGGAAACCGTCTTCGAGAGAGTCGATCTCAGCGAAGTGGTGGATCGCAGTCTCGAGCGGGCACGCCGCCGGCGCAACGAGATCGACTTCACCGCCGTCACCGTTCCCTGGTTCGTCTACGGCGACCACGCGGGACTGTCGCGGGCGGTGCTCAACGTGCTCGACAACGCGGCCAAGTGGAGTCCCACCGGTGAGCAGGTGCGCGTGGCGATGAAGGCGGCAGGCGACGGACTTCTCGAGCTGACGGTCGACGACGCGGGCCCGGGCATTCCGGAGGAGGATCGGGAGCTGGTGTTCGACCGCTTCTACCGGTCGACGGCGTCGCGCTCGATGCCCGGCTCCGGGCTGGGTCTGGCGATCGTCAGGCAGGTGGTGGTCAAGCACGGCGGCACGATCGCCGTCGACGTCTCCGAACGGGGCGGTGCGCTCATCCGGATCGTCCTTCCCGGCGAACCCGAAGCGGAATAGTCTCAGGGTCTCGGCTAACTCCAAGGCCGGTCTCAGGACCTTCTCAGTCCCACCGGGCACTCTCGTACACAGAGACGGTGCGACCGCCCTTTGCGGGCGGTCGCAGGAGATGGAAGTGATGCGATGACCGAAGATCGAAACAGTCACGACGGCAACAGCCGCGACAATGCCGGTGGCGACCCGGGCGCGCGCCCCGATCAGCCTGCCCACCCGCAGGCGGCGCCAGGTCACCACCCGACCGAGCAGTTTCCGGCCACTCCGCAGCACCCCGCGGGAGGCCCGATGGGTCAGCAGGCCTACGGCGCCGGGTACCCCCAGGGCAATCCGTACGGTGCGCCGCACCAGCCCACACAGCAGTTCGGGCAGCCTCAGCACGGCGCTGCGGGACACCCGGGTGCCCAGCACGCGGCCGGGCAGCATGGGGCGCCTCAAGGCCCGTTCCCCGGCCTTCAGGGCCCCGGACAGGTCGGGGAGGGATCGACGGCGACCGCGACCAAGCGTCCCGCCCGCACCGCCATCGTGGTGGGCGCTGTGGCGCTCGCTCTCGTGAGCGGCGGCATTGGCGGCGTCGTGGGCTCCCTGGCAACCGACCGGAACGGCAGCGGCGCCGCGGTGACCAACTCCCTCGACGCCCCCAAGAACAACACCGCGACCCCGGCCGCGAACGCACCGGCGGGTTCGGTGCAGGCCGTCGCGAACAAGGTGGTCCCGAGCGTCGTCCAGATCGAGGTCGCGACGGCCGGCGGTTCCGGTGGAGAAGGATCCGGCATCGTCATCTCGTCCGACGGCATGATCCTCACCAACAATCACGTGGCAGGCGCGGCCGCCAAGGGCGGCAAGCTGACGGTCGCCTTCTCGGACGGCAGCACGGCGGACGCCAAGCTGGTCGGCGCCGACCCGGTGTCCGATCTCGCGGTCATCAAGGTGGACGGCAAGACCGACCTCACTCCGGTCGAGCTGGGAACGTCCGGCAACGTGCAGGTCGGGCAGCAGGTCGTCGCGATCGGGTCGCCCCTCGGCCTGGCCGGGACCGTCACCGAGGGCATCATCTCGGCGCTCAATCGCCCGGTGTCCACCAGCGGTGAGTCCGGCAACCAGAACACCGTCATCGACGCCCTCCAGACGGACGCGGCGATCAACCCGGGCAACTCCGGCGGCGCCCTCGTCAACATGGACGGCCAGCTGATCGGCATCAACACCGCCATCGCGAGCATCGGCGGTTCCGGTGCGGGCGAGCAGAGCGGATCCATCGGACTCGGCTTCGCGATCCCGGTCGACCAGGCCCGGCGCATCGCGGACGAGCTGGTCAAGACAGGCAAGGCCACCCAGGCCGTCATCGGGATCCAGGTCCCGTCGCAGGACGCCGCCAACGGTGCCACCGTCGTCGAGGTCACGTCGGGCAGCCCGGCGGAGAAGGCGGGAATTACGAAGGGGTCGGTGATCACCAAGGTCGACGACCGCGTCATCACCAGTGGTGACGCACTCATCGCCGCCATCCGTTCACACGCACCGGGAGACAATGTGTCCATCACCTACACCGACGGGAACGGATCCAATACCAAGACCGTCGACGTCACGCTCGGAACCGCCGAACAGGGTGGCCGCTGATGAACACGGGGATTCTCGGGCAGGTCGAGTCCGTTCTGAACGGGGCCACTACGGTAGGGACCATGGACATCGAAGCCTCGCTGGCCGGCCGCGCGCTGGTGGTAATCGTCGACGACCGCACCGCTCACGGTGACGGCAAGGACTCCATCGGGCCTCTGGTGACAGAACTGCTGAACGAGGCCGGCTTCATCGTCGACGCCATCGTGGCAGTGGCGGCCGACGAGGTGGAGATCCGCAACGCGCTCAACACCGCCGTCATCGGCGGCGTCGACCTCGTCGTTTCCGTCGGCGGCACCGGCGTGTCGCCGCGTGATGTCGCCCCCGACGTCACGGCCGAGGTCCTCGACCGCGAGATTCCCGGAATCTCGGAGGCCCTCCGGTCTTCGGGTCTCGCCGCCGGTTCGCTGGATGCGGGCCTCTCCCGCGGGCTCGCCGGAGTGTCCGGCAGCACACTCGTGGTAAACCTCGCCTCCTCCCGCGCCGCGGTCCGGGACGGCATGGCCACGCTGACGCCGCTTGCGGCGCACGTAATTTCCGAATTGTCCGGTCTGGAAGGCTGAGACGATTTCTCGTTCCGACGAGCCGGACTCGCCGAGCGAGACCGACGAGCAGGCAGTTCCGAGCCGGGCCCCGATCGACAGGGCCCGGCTCGAACGCGTCTTCGGGGACGTATTCCCCGACACCACCGCGGACGAACGCGAACCCGGGGGAGGGTCCACCGCCGCTGCCGGCGACGAATGGCTGCGCCGTCAGCGCCCCCCACATCACGGCTAGTTACCTTCGAAAGCCTCACCTTAAGCGAATCGTGATCTGCGGTCCCGCTCTTCGATCAGCGTGAGTATTTGTGCTTCCGCCCGGGCGGAATTTCCCCGGCGCGGGGCCGCCTTCAGCGTTCTTTCAGGCATCACATTTCGGTCAGAACAGACATCCTTCGAGCTCGTGAACCGAATGTAAACGTTACCGAACTTAACGTGAACGGCCAGTGAACCTGCTGGTCAAACGGTTGACGAGTGGTCGGAATTCTCTCGCAAATCCCACACGTTGGACACGTTTCCGGGTGTGGCATACATCACGATTCCGTTTCGGCAGGAATTAATTGCTTAGGCAACCACCTGCCGGTTACTGTCCTCGGCGAGTCAGTACTGGAGATGGAGGGCAGGGTCGATGTGCCGTTGCCCAGTCGGAACTCTGACGCTTCGTCAGTGATTTCGTCTTCAGCGCGGTTATCGAGCTGTGATCATCCGTAGTTCACTCTGCGGACATCACAGCTCTGGATACTGCGCTGGGCCCGACATGGACCACTCCTCAGTCTCGAAGGTCGTGACTGGGAACCAGCAGAATCCTGATGAGGGGAACGAATGAGCGAGAACCGAAAGACCGGCCTGCGCCGTGGAGCCCGCATTGCCGGCCT